>NZ_JAMYOJ010000015.1:0-156057 GCF_040319795.1 Mesorhizobium sp. M0862 | reverse complement strand
GCATCCCGTGCGGCGCGTACCCAAATTGTTGTGGGTTTCACGCCCCCCCCCCCCCCGCCCCCCTCCCCCCCACACCTCTCCCCCGATCGACGGGGTAGAGGAAGGACGCGAACTTCATTCAGGCAGGCTGCCTTCCTCTCCCTCCGGAGGGGGGAGAGGTGGCGCTGCGAAGCAGCGACGGAGTGGGGGAACCACCTGGCAACCGTCTCGCCCCGTTGCCGGGCAGAAGGAAGGCAGCTACGCATGACGCGCCCAGCCATCTCCAAAAAGTCATCCTGGCCTCGCTGGGCCCGGCGCCGCCTCATGGAAAACATTGCGACGGCGCTCATCGCCGTCGGCTTCCTGATGCTGTTCCAGCCTTTCGCGCTCGCGCTCTACACCTACTCCTTCATCACCATGCTCGCCGGCACAGTGATGTTCATCATCGTCTCGAAATTCCCGAAATAATCATGGCCGAAATCCGCGTCCAACATTTGAGGAAGGCCTTCGGCGATTTCGTCGCCGTGCAGGATTCCAGCTTCATCGTCGAGGATGGCGAGTTCTTCGTCATGCTTGGTCCCTCGGGCTGCGGCAAGACGACGACGCTGCGCATGGTCGCCGGCCTCGAATTGCCGACCGGCGGCCAGATCCTGCTCGGCGGCGAGGACGTCACCATGCGCCGGGCGCGCGAACGCGACATCGCCTTCGTCTTCCAGCTGTTCGCGCTCTATCCGCATATGAACGTGCGCAAGAACATCGGCTTCCCGCTTCTCGCGCAAGGCATGCCCTCGGCCGAGATTCGAAGCCGTGTCGAGGAAACGGCGAAGCTGCTGCGCATCGACCATCTGCTCAACAAATCGGTCTCGGGCCTTGCCGGCGGTGACCGCCAGCGCGTGGCGCTCGGTCGCGCCATCGTGCGACGGCCAAAATGCTTCCTGATGGACGAGCCGCTCGGCACGCTCGACACCGAATTCCGCGATCTGATGGTGCATGAGCTGCGCGAGCTGCACAACCGCATCCACGCCACCACCGTCTATGTCACGCACGACCAGATGGAAGCGATGTCGATGGCCGACAAGATCGCCGTCATGAACCATGGCGTCATCGAACAGTTCGGCAGCCCGCGCGAAATCTACGACCGCCCGGCAACCATGTTCGTCGCCGACTTCATCGGCTCGCCGCCGATGAATTTCCTGGGCTTCGGTGGCGGGCTGGCGAAGGGGGCGAAGGAAATCGTCGTCCAGGGCGCCAAGGTGGCGGTGCCGGAAGTGCGCGAGGAAATTGCGCCCGCCGACATGGCGCTCGGCATCCGTCCCGAGCACATCCGTTTCGACGATGCGTCGAAACTGCGCGGCACCATCTACGGCACCGAATATCTCGGCACGACGCAGATCGTGGCGGTGGAGACGGCGGACGGCATCATCAAGGCGCGGGTGCCGGCCGAAATCCGGCTCGCTGCCGGCGATCATGTCGGGCTAACGTTGAACAGCGCGCGGCTGTCGCTGTTCGACAAGGGCTCGGGTCGGGCGGTGCGCACCGCGATCCACGATACCGCCTCTCAAGGGAGAGCGCAGCATGGCTGACGTGCACATCAAGGGCGTGACCAAAAGCTTCGGCGACCATGTCGCCGTCGATGGCCTCGACCTTAGCATCGCCGATGGCGAATTCGTCGTGCTGCTCGGCCCGACCGGCGCCGGCAAGACGACGACGCTGAGATTGATCGCCGGACTGGAGCGGCCGGATGGCGGCACGATCCATATTGGCGGCCACGATGCGACGACGCTGTCGCCGGCCGAGCGCGACACCGCCTTCGTGTTCCAGCAATATTCGCTCTACCCGCATCTGTCGGTCTACGACAACCTCGCCTTCCCGCTGCGTTCGCCAGCGCGGAAAGTACCGGAGGACCAGATTCGCCGCCGCGTCGAAGAGGTGGCGAAGATGGTGCGCATCCACCACAAGCTGAACAACCGCTCGACCAAGCTTTCGGGGGGCGAAATGCAGCGCGTCGCCATTGGGCGCGCGCTGGTGCACAAGCCGTCGATCTATTTGATGGACGAGCCGCTGTCGTCGCTCGACGCCAAATTGCGCGCCGATCTCAGGCTCGAACTCAAGCGCATCCAAGCCGAGCTCGGCGCCACCATGCTCTATGTCACGCACGACCAGATCGAGGCGATGACCATGGCGGACCGCATCGGCATCCTCAACAATGGCGTGCTGGTGCAGATCGGCACGCCGCGCACCATCTATTCCGAGCCGGCAAACCTTCATGTCGCCGCACGGCTCGGCCAGCCGGCGATCAATCTGCTGCCAGCGGGACTGCTGCCTGATGGTGGGGCGCCGACCGGAACCAAGACCATCGGCGCGCGCACCGAGCATCTGTCGATCGAGAAGACCGCAAACGGCCATGCCGACGGCGTCGTCGACTGGGTCGAACATCTCGGGGACCAGAACCATCTGCATGTTACGGTCGGCCCGAAGAAACTGGTGACGCTCACCGACCCCGATACGGATCTGGCCGAGGGCGACAAAGTGGTGATCCGCTACCGCTCGCCACTTTATTTCGGCGCCGACGGACAAAGACTGATGTGAGGTTTTCGGTGTCTCGCCAAGGGCACGGCACCGGCTTCTGATTGACGAATACAGGACGAATTCGATGAAGCACTTTTTCAACCGCAGGGAAACGATCGTCACCGAGGCGCTGGACGGGCTGTTGCGGACTATCGGTTCCGGCGATCTCGCGCGCCTCGACGGTTACCCCGAGATCAAGGTCGTGCTGCGCGCCGATTGGGACAAGGCGAAAGTTGCCGTCGTCTCCGGTGGCGGCGCCGGACACGAACCGTCCCATGCCGGCTTTGTCGGCAAGGGCATGCTGACGGCGGCGGTTTCGGGCGAGATCTTTGCCTCGCCCAGCGTCGAGGCGGTGCTGGCGGCCATCCGCGCGGTGACCGGCCCCGCCGGCTGCCTGCTGATCGTCAAGAACTACACCGGCGACCGGCTCAATTTCGGCCTGGCGGCCGAGAAGGCGCGCGCCGAGGGGTTTCGCGTCGAGATGGCGATCGTTGCCGACGACATCGCCCTGCCGGGTATCAACCAGCCGCGCGGCGTCGCCGGCACCTTGTTCGTGCACAAGATCGCCGGCCATTTGTCGGAGACCGGTCAGGACTTGGCAGCCGTTGCTACAGCCGCTCGCGCCGCGGCGAAGGACATCGTCTCGCTCGGCATGTCGCTGTCGTCCTGCTCGATCCCCGGCCAGCCACATGAAGAGCGGTTCGGCGAAAATGACGGCGAACTCGGCCTCGGCATCCATGGCGAGCCGGGCGTCGAGCGCATCGCGGTGCAAAGCGCCGACAAGCTGGTGGCGATCATGGCGGAGCGGCTGGCCGCGCGGCTCGACCCGAACGCCAGCCACGCGTTGCTCATCAACAATCTCGGCTCGGTGCCGCCGCTTGAGATGTCGCTGGTCGCCAATGCCGTGCTGGCCTCGCCGCTGGCCAAAACCGTCAAACTTGCGATCGGCCCCGGACCGCTGATGACGGCGCTCAACATGAACGGCTTTTCGCTGTCGCTGATCAAGCTCGATGCGGCGCGCGAGGCAGCCTTGCTGGCGCCTGTCGGTCCACATGCCTGGATGCCGGCCAAAACCGTCGTCGCGCCGGCTATCGTGCCTATGGCGAAAGCGGCTGGAAACAGCGCAGCCCAAAAGGCCAGTCAGGATCCCGGTACCAGGCGTTTGATCGTCACGGTCTGCGAACGGCTGATCGAGCTCGAAGAGACACTGAACGGGCTGGACGCCAAGGCGGGCGATGGCGATACCGGCTCGACGGTTGCGACCGGCGCGCGCAGCGTGCTGGAACGGCTCGATGCGCTGCCGCTGGCCGACCCTGCCGCCACGCTTGCGGCTATAGGCGATAGTCTGGGCGTCGCAATGGGCGGCTCCTCAGGCGTCCTGCTGTCGATCTTCTTCACGGCGGCGGCTCAGGCTTCGAATGGCGGAGCAACCCTGTCCAAGGCGCTGCTTGCCGGGCTTGACCGGATGACCTTCTACGGCGGCGCCGGGGTCGGCGACCGCACCATGGTCGATGCCCTGGAGCCGGCGCTGAAGGCGCTCGACGCCAAGGGGCTGGATGCCGCGGCGACCGCGGCGAGGCACGGCGCCGAAGCGACCGCGGCCATGGAGAAGGCGAAAGCCGGACGCTCCGCCTATGTCGGCACCAAATTGCAGGGCGTGGCCGACCCTGGCTCCCATGCCGTGGCCGAAGTGTTCGCGGCCGCCGCCGCGCTGCATGCAACGGCCTGATGGCATGCTTCGATTGTCGAATGAAAACTCTTTCGATACTGCCGGCAGGACCGAAACCGGGAATCTGGACATGGCAGCGTTCGACCTTGCCAGGCTGATCACCGCCGCCGCGGACACGATCGCCGCTCACTCGGAAGAGTTGACCGCGCTCGACCAGGCGATCGGCGACGGTGACCATGGGCTGAACATGAAGCGCGGCTTCGAGGCTGTGCGCGCCGAGGCCGGGGCGTTCGCTGCAAAGCCGCTGCCCGAGGCGCTGAAGGCGATCGGCACCAAGCTGGTGATGACGGTTGGCGGTGCATCCGGGCCGCTGTTCGGCACATTGTTCCTCGCGCTAGGCAAGGAGATCGCGGCAGCGCCCGATCGCGCCAACCTGTCTGCCGCCTTCGGCAAGGCGATCGAAGCTGTCGCTGCGCGTGGCAAGTCGCAGGTCGGCCTGAAGACGATGCTCGACGTGCTGCAGCCGGTGCATGACGCGCTGCTGGAGGGAAAGACAGGCGCGGAAATCGCCGATATCGCCGACGCGGCGGCCGAGGCGACCATTCCGATGAAGGCTCTGCGCGGCCGCGCTTCGTTCCTCGGCGACCGTTCCATCGGTCACATGGATGCCGGCGGACGCTCGGTTGCGCTGCTGGTGCGAACGATCGGCGAAACGCTGGAAGGTCAGCCATGAGCAATGTCGGCATCGTCATCGTCT
The DNA here is from genome assembly GCF_040319795.1 of Mesorhizobium sp. M0862. Classification (NCBI taxonomy): domain Bacteria; kingdom Pseudomonadati; phylum Pseudomonadota; class Alphaproteobacteria; order Hyphomicrobiales; family Phyllobacteriaceae; genus Mesorhizobium; species Mesorhizobium sp. M0862. The sequence goes on along the minus strand of NZ_JAMYOJ010000015.1, from coordinate 151,084 downwards.
CGCATTCGCCGCTGGTCGCCGAAGGCACGGCCGACATGGTGCGGCAGATGGTGGGCGACGAAGTGCCGCTTGCATGGTGCGGCGGAAACGGCCATGGCGGGCTCGGCACCAGCGTCGAGGCGATCATGGGCGCCATCGACAAGGCGTGGTCGGAGGCCGGCGTCGCCATCCTGGTCGATCTCGGCGGCGCCGAGACCAACTCGGAGATGGCGGTGGAAATGATCGGCGAGCCGCGGGCGCTCAGGATTATCGTCTGCAACGCGCCGATCGTCGAAGGCGCGGTGATGGCTGCGACGGAGGCGTCCGGCGGGGCCTCGCTGAAGGAAGTGGTGGCGACGGCGCATGAATTGTCGCCGTCGTGAGCGAACGGGAATTTTGACCTGATGTCCGCATTTGCCGAGGCCACCGTCCTGATCACCCACGAGGTAGGTCTGCACGCGCGCCCTTCGGTGAAGTTCACCAAGCTTGCCAAGAGCTTTGCCGCCGAGGTGGAGATTGCGCTTGCCGCCAACGGCCCATGGTTCGACGCCAAGAGCATCGTCAAGGTGATGGCGGCCAGGGCGCCGAAAGGCACCATGCTGCACATCCGGGCCACAGGCGAGGGCGCAGACGATGCCGTGAGAGCGCTGGTCGAACTGGTGCGGCGCGATTTCGACGAGGGTGCGGGCCATGCCCGAACCGCTTAGGCTGCAAGGCATTTCGGCCTCCGCCGGCTACGCCGAGGGGCCGTTGTTCAACCTCGACAACGGCACCGCGCACTACACGGGCAAGGCGAGCGCCGCGGACGAGAAGGCCGCATTGGAAGCAGCTATCGCCAGCGCGACGGACCGGCTCGCGACCCTGATCGAAACCGCCGATGACGAGGCCGCCGGCATTCTCGAATTCCAGCTCGCCATGCTTGGGGACGAGGCACTGACCGGCCCGGCTTTTGCCGCGATCGCGTCCGGCATGCCGGCTGACATGGCCTGGCGACAGGCGCTGGACGCCGAGATCTCCGGCTACGAAACGTCAGACCAGGACTATTTCCGGGCTCGCGCCGCCGATATCAGCGATATCCGCGACCGCGTGCTGCGCGCGCTTACCGAGGAGCAGGAGAGCGCTCCACCAGCGGGCGCCATTCTCTATGGCGAGGACATCGCGCCGACGCGCTTTCTCGAGACCGACTGGAGCACCGGCGGCGGCATCGCGCTGAGGGCCGGCAGCGCCGCCAGCCACGTCGCCATGCTGGCGCGCTCGCGCGGCGTGCCGATGGTGGTGGGGCTTGGCGCTTCGCCGGCTAATCCCGTCGGTCTGGCTCTGCTCGATGCGGAGCATGGCGGTATCGTGGTTTCGCCGACGGCGACCGAGATCGAAGCGTTCCACCGGTCCTCGTCCTCGTTTGTGGCACATCGAGACAAGGCCGGAGCCTATCTCGCGAAACCGGCGGTAACCCGTGCCGGCACGACGGTGCGCGTGCAGGTCAACATCGCCGATCCGTCCGAGGTCGATGGCATCGACATCTCGACCTGTGATGGCGTCGGGCTGATGCGCACCGAATTCCTGTTCGGCAAGGCGCCGCCGGACGAGGAGACGCAATACCAGGCCTATCGCAAGGTGCTGGAATGGGCAGGCGACAAGCCGATGACCATCCGCACCGTCGATGCCGGCGGCGACAAGCCGGTGCCGGGCTTCACCGTCGAGGAGAGCAACCCGTTCCTCGGCCTGCGCGGCATCAGGCTGTCGCTGGCAAGGCCGGAGGTGTTTCGCGTACAGATCAGGGCGCTGCTGCGCGCGGCGGTGCACGGCAATCTGAAGGTGATGTTTCCGATGATCGCTGTCGCGGAGGAGTACCAACGCGCCGCCGCTCTGTTCGTGGAGGAGCAGGCCGGGCTTGCCGCGCGCGGCGTAGCGTACAAAATGCCGCCGCTCGGCATCATGGTCGAGGTGCCTTCGGTGGCGATCGCGCCGGAGGCGTTCGCCGATGTCGCCTTCTTCTCGATCGGTTCGAACGATCTGACCCAATATGTAATGGCGGCTGCCCGCGATAACGCAGCCGTGGCGCATCTTAATTCTGTCCGCCATCCCGCCGTGTTGCGGCTGATCGGCTCGGTTGCCGCTTTTGGCCTGCGCGCGAAAATCCCAGTCAGCCTGTGCGGCGATGCCGGCGGCGATCCGGCATCGATCCCGGCACTGCTCGAGGCCGGCCTGCGGGATCTCTCGGTGGCTCCCGCCCAACTCGCCATGGCCAAGGCGGCCATCTCGGATGCATCGGTCTAGGATGACTGAGATGGCCGACAAGACACCAGAAGCCGGCTCCGAAGAGGCGATCCGCGCCTACAAGACGATCCTGTCGCAGGTCATCGACCAGCGACCGTCGGGTATGCGACAACGCCTTGCCGACGCGCTTGGCAAGCACCGCAGCTTCGTCACCCAGATTTCCAGCGCGGCCTATTCGACCCCGATCCCGTCAAAACATCTGCCGGCTATTTTTTCGGTCTGCCATTTCAGTCCGGCCGAGCGCGATCAGTTTCTGGCTGCCTATCATCTGGCGCATCCCGGCAAGATGTCGGTTGCGGCAGGCATGCGCAAGACCCGGCATGTCTCGCTGATCGTGCCCGATTTCGGCGACGACAAGCAGAATGCAGCGCTCGACAAGGCGATCAACGAATTCATCCAGAAGATCACCAGCATCACCGGCAGGAGTGGCGGCTGATCGTGTTGTGTCGGGAGGACACATGAAGAAGTTTATGAATTCCGTCGACACGGTGCTGACCGAAAGCCTCAACGGCTTCGTTGCAGCTCATGCCGACATCCTGGTGCTGGGCGAGGAGCACAAATTCATTCGCCGCAAGGTGATGAAGCCGGGGAAGGTGGCGCTGATCTCGGGCGGCGGTTCCGGCCACGAGCCGCTGCATGCCGGCTTTGTCGGTCACGGCATGCTGGACGCCGCCTGCCCCGGCCAGGTCTTCACCTCGCCAACGCCGGACCAGATACTGGCGGCGGCCGCCGCCGTCGATACCGGCGCCGGCTGCCTGTTCATCGTCAAGAACTATGAAGGCGACGTGATGAATTTCGACATGGCCGGCGAAATGGCCGACGGCGTCCTGCAGGTGGTGATCAATGATGACGTCGCCGTCGAGAATTCGTCCTTTACGACCGGCCGGCGCGGCGTCGCCGGCACGCTGGTGGTGGAGAAGATCGTCGGCGCCGCCGCCGAGCAAGGCATGGCGCTGGCGGATCTCAAGGCGCTCGGCGATCGCATCAACAGCGCGACGCGTTCGATGGGCGTGGCGCTGACCAGTTGCACGGTGCCGGCGGCCGGCAGGCCGACCTTCGACATTGGCGATGGCGAGATGGAATTCGGCGTCGGCATTCATGGCGAGCCCGGCCGGCGTCGCGATACGCTGAAAAGCGCAGATGTCATCGCCGAAGAGATTTGCGCCGCGATCCTGGGCGATCTCAGCAACAGGGCGAAAGGTCCGGCACTGTTGTTCATCAACGGCTTTGGCGGCACGCCGCTGATGGAGCTCTATCTGATGTACAACAGCGCCCGAAACATCTTCGAAAAACAGGGCGTGACGGTGACCCGCTCGCTGGTCGGGTCCTATGTGACCTCGCTCGACATGGCCGGCTGCTCGATCACGCTGACCATGCTGGATGACGAGGCAACGTCAATGTGGGACGCGCCGGTGCACACCGTCGCGCTGCGCTGGGGACTGTAACGGAGGGGCCTTGCCCATATCCCGAACAGGCGGCTTATGAACTTGCCTTAGCCTGCGGGACCGGACGGACCGTTACCCGCAGTCACGCCGACAGATTGCCCGCCTGCAGCGCGGCTTGCCTTGCGGCCGACCGCTCCGGCTTCATCCAAACCGAAGCCGTAGAAGTCTTATCGCGGTATCGGCAGCGACGGCCCGGCCACCACGCTGGACAACTTTCCTGCCTTGCGCAGCACGGGCGCTTCATACTTTTTCTTGGCCATTCCAAACACCCTTTTCAGTCCAGTGCAAAAGAATGGACCGAAACCGTGGAAAGTCAATTCATGAGCTGGTTCTGCCACCACACGCTGGCTTCATGCATGCTTTTCTGCAACATACGCTCCTCTGAGTTGGTTGTTTGACGCAATTCCGGACGGGAATTGCTGATGTGGGCGAACGCAATCCGGGTTTGATGCTGCCATCTCTTGCGCCTGCCGATGAAAAACTGCTGCTGACCTTCGCCGACCCGGAGGCGACGGTTGCCATTGGCCGTGACGTTGCTGCCGAAAGCTTGCTGGCACTGCTCGCCAATGCCGAGTTCCACGGCGTGCTGCCGATCATGCTGCGCAAGCTCAGCGAGATCGGCGACGCCCAACTGCCTGCGGACGCAGCCTTGCGGCAAAAGCTGTCGGAACTGCGTGATCGCTCGACGCTGGCGACCGGCCAATCGATGCTGCTGCAATATCATGGCGACCGCATCATGAAGGCATTGGCGGCGAAAAATGTTCCGGCCCGCATCGTCAAGGGTCCGGTCTTCGCACGCAAACTTTACCGCCACGCCGCTGACCGGCCGTTCACCGACATCGACATTCTGGTCGAGCCGGCCAGCATCATTGAAGCCAACACGGTGATTGCCGGATGCGGCTTCGAGCTCTGGAGCGGCGAGGCGCAGTCGCAGGATCTGCAGGAGTTCAAGTGGCTGGAGAAGGAGAATACCAGCCTGCTGATCGAACTGCACGGCAACCTGGTGCATGATTCCGGCATGCGGCGGCGGCTGTCGCTGGGCTTTCGCGAATTGCAGATCATCGACGGCAGCGAGGCCGACACGCCGGCCGCGCTGCTGACCATCGCCATTGTCCACGCCGCCGGCGGGCACAAGTTCCACCGGCTGCAGCTTTGCGTCGATGTGCTGCAGGGCGTGCGCGCGCTGCGGTCGCCCGCGGATGAAGACCGGCTTTTCGAGGCGGCGCGCATCAGCGGCATCGAGCTCGAACTGGCGACGGTTCTCAATGTGACGGGGCGGCTGTTTGATGCACCGCGCGCGATCGAACTGGCCGACCGCATCAAGCCCGACCTCTCGATATTTTTGGCCAAATGGCTGATCACCGGCGATACGCTGCTCGGCGTCAATTCCAGGGACAAGATGCATTCGCGCCTGCGCCGCGACGCCTTCCGCTGGATCCAGCGCCTCGCCAGGCCAAAGCCGCATTCTGCCTGAAGTGTGCTTTAGTCCCGCGCCGCCAGCGCCGAGCGGATCAGCGGGGCCGCCTCGGCCGGGTTCGCGCCGACTTCCAGGGTAAATGTCGGGACGGCTTTGACCAGCGTTGCGATGGTTGCCATGCGGCGCTTCTGCGCCGGCAAAAGGCCGGTCATGCCGGTCCTGACATTGTCGGTGGCAAGCGCCACCATGGCGTCTGTCCTGGTCATGGGCACGAGCCGGGTTTGCGCGTCCGCCGAGCGGGCGAGATGAAACAGTGCCGCAACCGGTCTGCCGACAGTCTCCTCGATGCGGATGATCTCGGCGAGACGTTCCAGCGAGACGGCCTGCTCGCCATTGGCGTCCCATTTGTCGCCAAGGCAAGGCGCCACGAAGGGCAGCATTGCCGCGGTGTGGCGGTGGACCTTCACCTTGCGCGGCAAGCCCCAGGCCGTGATGCCGCCACCGGCCAAAACCTTGAGGATCATGACGTCATCCGAGCACAGGCCGAAACCTTGCGACGCCAGCGCCAGCGACGTCGTCGACTTGCCGGTGCCGCTCGGCGCATGGATCAGCACGAGCGCCTCGCGGCCGGGCAATGTCAGGCCGGCGGTGTGCAGCATGTGCTGGTCGCCGGCATCAAGTGCTGCATCCAGCACCATCATCAGCACCGTCCATTTGACCTTGGCATCGGGATGGACTCGTATCTCGGCCCAGCCTCCATCGGCATTGATCGAGACGGTCTGCAGGCCGGGAAAGACCAGATGAACGGTGCCGCCACCGTCGATCAGCCGGCAATGGCCGTCCTCCGGCACCTCGCCGTCGAAAGCGAGTTTTCCGGCAGGCGATTCCGGTAACTCCCGCGTCTCGACGATGTCGACGCGGAAATCGGGCTCGACCGGCCCGCTCACGCGCAACGTGCCGAGCAAGAGGTCGAAGCTCGGCCAGAGATCGGCCCGCGAGGCCGATATGCTGATGACCTGGCCCTGGAGATCATAGCAGAAGGTGGTCGCCGGACCGGTCAAGCAGCGTGCGCCTTTCCGGCATCGGCGTGATGGCGATAGATCTGCACCATGCCGGGGAGGCTGTCCGAGACCACCGGGCGGCCATCGAGACAGACCCAGCAATGGGCAGACATACGCGGCGCCTGCATCGACTTCGGATCGACGCCGAAGCGCAGATCCGGATCGAAGCCGGCAAAGCGCAGGAAGCGGTGGGCGAGCAGGCCCTCGCGCAGGCATCTGCGGTCGCGCATCAGCCAGGGGTGCCGGACGGTCCGGTTGACGGCAGCGACGATGTAGGCTGACGACAGGCCGCGATAAGGGGTGGGTGCGCTGAGCGGCGCCCATTTCAGCACCGATTCGAAGCTGCGGCGGCCGATCAGGGTCGGCATCAGCCGCGCGCTTGCCCATAAATGGACACGAAACAAAGCGCGCAGGAGAACGCCGTCCACCATCAGGGAGCCGGGTCGGCGAGAATGCCTTCGCTCACCAGTTCGGCGGCCAGCGCCGCCATGTCCTGGTCGAGCGTGCCCTTGTCGACCTCGAACTCGTCAGACAACAGGACGACGATCTGGTCAAGGCTGCGGGCGCCGTCCACCTTGTCGAGAAAGGCTTCGGTGGTGCCGTTGCAGGTGTAAAGCTGGCCGCTGCGCGCCAAGAGCACGACGGCGCCATCGCCGACATGCTGGACCGAGGCGTCGTCCGCCAGCCGCAGAACCATTTCAGAACCGATTTGGGCCATGGAGCCCCTCCACCATTTTCCTGGAGAGCAGATAGCGCGGCGATGCGGGTCTGTCCATTGCGCGGGCGAGAGGGAGAACAGGCCGGCCTGACCGTTCTGTGGCAATCCGGCAACGCCACCATCCTCACGACACAGGCGACCGAAGCCTAATGGAGACATCCAACTTCAGATTGTGGTAACTTCCACATCATTCAGAGCCTGAGAACAGGGAAGCACCCCAGAAATCGTCGGTGATTGCAGCTGGTAATCACCGCCGCAAACCGTCAAGCCGGCTATCTCGCAGGGTCAAGGTCTTGCTTTTCTTACCTAAAGTAAGCTATGCAGTCGCGGGGTTTTGGGAGAGCATTGGGTATGCGTTACAATTGGGAGCGGGCGCCGACCGCGTTCGAACGTCATCGAAAAGCGTTGGCAGCCGCCATATTGATTGCGGGTGGCGTCGGGCTGATGCTGGCGGCCTTGCCGCTTTAAGAGCTGATATCCGACACGAACGCCCTGCTTTCTCCGGGCGCATGAGCTTTTTCTGCCTGCCACAAGGGGGGCCGCGGCTTAGCGTGCCTGGCCGGTTACGGCGATGAAGCGGCGGTCCCGTCCTTCGAAGCCCTGGCTGAAGCGCTGCACCAGCACGGCCAGTACCGCCGGCTTGTCGGGCGGGGCGTATTCGTAGGATTCCGACAGGCTGTAGGAGGTCGGGCAGTTGCGCGAGCCCGGCACGGCCTTGTCCTCGTGCAGCACCTTGAACGGCTTGCCGTCCTGCCCCTGCAGCGACAGGCGGAAGCCGCGCGCCTTGCCCGTCTTGTCCCCTTGAAGTGTCTTGTCGCCTTGAAGTGTCTTGTGCCCCTGAAGAGGCTGGTCGCCTTCCTTGGCGTCATCAAAGCTTGCCGAGCAATCCTCCTTGCTGTCGGCCAAAATCTCATCGAGCTGGATGGTCGAAATCTGTGTTTCGCCATAGAACGGCGACAGCCATTTCTGCGCGGCCTGCTCGAGGCGGGGGATGTCGTTGTACTCGACCGTGTCGTCCGGGAAGGTGAACCTGTCGGAGGCCGTGCGCGTGCCGCGCTCGGCGATGCCGTATTTGGCCAGGATTGGCGCGGCCTGCTTTGCGGCCTGCGCCCGTGCCTGCTCCACCGTCGTGGTCGCCTCTTCCGATTCATCGAGGACAAGGATCGGCTTGCCGCCGACGAACTCGTCTGTGCTTGTGTCGATGATGTCGATCTGCGACCAGCCGGAAACGGCAGCGTCGACCTCGCCATATTGCTCGAAGGCGAAATATTTGCCGTCGGGGGAAAAGCCGATGATGCGCCGCGCGGCGGCATCGCCGGCCTGGGCGGCGGAAACGATCGTCAACAGCAGCGCTGCTCCAACGGCAGATCCAACCCCGTATCGTACCGTCATTGCGCGCCCTGCCCCGATTTCAAACCCGGCCATGGTGCCTGCAATTTATGGCCAAGGCGAGATCGGCCAAGCCCCAAATTTCGGGAAAGACATGGCATTTGGGGAAAGACGTGGCCGGGAAAACCCGCATAGGCTATTGCAACATAGAGAGTTTTCCCGAGGAGGGATGAATGGCGTCACGCTACCACGAGGTTTATGACGGCTGGAAACGCGACCCGGAACAATTCTGGGCCGCTGCCGCCGAGGCGATCGACTGGTATTCGCCGTGGACCAGCGTCTTCGATGCCAAGGCGGGCGTTTACGGGCGCTGGTTCAACGGCGCCACCTGCAACACCTGCTTCAACGCTCTCGATCGCCATGTCGCAGGCGGCCGCGCCGACCAGATCGCACTTATCTACGACAGCGCGATCACCGGCACGGTCAAGAAATTCACCTATGCCGAATTGAAGCGCGAAGTGGTAGCGCTGACTTCGGTGCTCAAGAACCGCGGCATTCGCAAAGGCGACCGCGTCATCATCTACATGCCGATGGTGGCCGAAGCGACGATCGCGATGCTTGCCTGTGCCCGCATCGGCGCGGTGCATTCGGTGGTGTTCGGCGGCTTTGCCTCGCACGAGCTCGCCACCCGCATCGACGACGCTAAGCCGAAGCTGGTCATCTCCGCGTCCTGCGGCCTGGAGCCTGGACGTGTCGTGGCCTACAAGCCGCTGCTCGACAAGGCGATCGAAATGTCCCGCCACAAGCCGGACGCCTGCCTGATCCTGCAGCGCGACCAGCTGCGCTGCGATCTGAGGGAGCATTACGATATCGATTTTGCCGACGCCGTTGCCCGCGAGCGGGCGGCGGGCGCCAACGTCGATTGCGTTCCGGTACTGGCTACAGACCCGCTCTACATCATCTATACCTCCGGCACGACCGGCCAGCCGAAGGGCATCGTGCGCGACAATGGCGGCCACATGGTCGCGCTCAAATGGACGATGGAAAACGAGTTCGGCGTCAGACCGGGCGAAGTATTCTGGGCGGCCTCCGATGTCGGCTGGGTGGTCGGCCATTCCTACATCGTTTACGGACCGCTGCTGCATGGTGCGACAAGCGTGCTGTTCGAGGGCAAGCCGATCGGCACACCCGACGCCGGCACCTATTGGCGGGTGATCGCCGAACACGGCGTTGTCGCGCTGTTCACCGCGCCGACAGCCTTTCGCGCCATCAAGGGGCAGGACCCCAAGGGCGAATTCGTGCCGAAATACGATCTGTCGAAATTCCGCACTCTGTTCCTGGCCGGCGAACGCGCAGACCCGGAAACCATCAAATGGGCGGAGCAGAAACTCAACGTGCCGGTGGTCGATCATTGGTGGCAGACCGAGACCGGCTCGCCGATGACCATCAACCCGGCGGGCCTCGGCCTGCTGCCGGTGAAATACGGCTCGCCCGGCGTGCCGATGCCGGGCTACGACATTCGCGTGCTCGACGATGCCGGCCATGAAGTGCCGCGCGGCACACTTGGCAATGTGGTGGTGAAACTGCCGCTGCCGGCCGGCTGCCTGCCGACGCTGTGGAATGCCGACGAGCGTTTCCGGCAAGCCTATCTCGAGGAATTTCCCGGCTTCTACAAGACGGCCGATGCCGGCATGATCGACGAGGACGGCTACCTCTATGTCATGGCGCGCACAGACGACATCATCAATGTCGCCGGACACCGGCTGTCGACCGGAGCCATGGAGGAGGTGCTTTCAGCGCATCCCGATGTTGCCGAATGCGCCGTCATCGGCGTCGCTGACGCTATGAAGGGCCAGGTCCCGCTCGGCTTCGTCGTGCTCAATGCCGGTGTGTCGCGCGATACCGCTGCCATCGAACGCGAAGTGGTGGGGCTGGTGCGCGAACGGATCGGCCCGGTCGCCGCCTTCAAGACGGTGGTGACGATCAAGCGCCTGCCGAAGACGCGCTCCGGCAAGATCCTGCGCGGCACCATGCAGAAGATTGCCGACAAGGAAGAATGGACGATGCCGGCGACAATCGACGATCCCGCCATTCTTGACGAGATCACCGCGGCGCTCAAAGCCCGCGGCATCGGGGTCTGACGGCCCCAGTGGCGTTGTTTCAGCGGTCCAGACCTCCCCGGCCGGCGCCGCGCGAGCGCCTGGAAATGGATATGGACGACACCGTCGTCTACGCGATCGGCGACGTGCATGGCTGCTACAAGGAATTGCTGTCGCTGGAGCAGAAGATCCAACTCGACGCGCTGCAATTTCGCGGCCGCAAGATTATCGTCATGCTCGGCGACTATATCGATCGCGGGCCGCAATCGTCGCGCGTGCTCGACCACCTCTTGGCGCTGCCGCCAACAGAGTTCCTGCGCGTCTGCCTGGCGGGAAACCACGAAGTGGCAATGCTGAACTATCTCGACGGCTATCTGTCGCGGGACCGCTGGCTGGCGGTCGGCGGCCTCGAGACGCTGTTTTCCTATGGGGTCGATCCGGCGCGGCTTGCCAGCCTCTATGCCTCGAGCGACGAGGTCGACCGGCGCGTGAAGGAAGTCATTCCGGCCAGCCATATCGACTTTCTGCGCAGCCTGCCGGTGCTGCTCTGTTCGGATAAATTCGTTTTCGTCCATGCCGGCATCAGGCCGGGTATCGACCTGGTCGCACAGGATGAGCAGGACCTGCTCAACATCCGCGACGAGTTCTTCAACGCCGCCTATCTGCTCGACCGCTTTGTGGTGCATGGGCACACGCCGGTCGATACCCCCAGGCTTGACGGGCGAAGGCTCGGCATCGACACCGGCGCCTTTCAAAGCGGCCGGCTGACAGCGCTCAGGATCGCCGGTAAATTCGGCAAGCTGATCTTTTCCTGACCTGCCGTGCTTCTTCGTTTGAGCGTGATCCTTTCCGAAAACCGGATCCGCTTTTCCGGATCACGCTCCTTTTCAGGATCGCGCTCCGTTCAGGCCGCGGTCTTGGCCCGCACGTCCGATTTCTCCAGATAGTAGGTCGAATAGCGGTCGAAGAACTTTTCCGAGCCGCCGAGCGAGCCGTATTTCGGCAGCTTCTTCAGATCGACCTTGTTGAGCACGGCGCCGACGACCTTGCTTGCGACGTAGGGTTCCTGCTCCAGCAGGGAGCGCACCATGGCGCGCGGCGTGCGGCCCCATTCGGCAACCAGCACGAAGCCGTCGACCAGCGGCGCAAACGCCTTGGCGTCGACCACGGGGCCAAGCGGCGGCAGGTCGACGATGATGTACTCGAACGTCTCCTTGGCGTTGTCGATGAAGCGCCGCATGCCGGCCGACGACAGCAGCTCGCTGGTATGCGAGAACTGCCCACGCAGCACGGCCGGGATGATCGCCAGCTTGGTCTGGCGGTCGACCTTGCCGACCGACTGCCAGGTCTGGCCGTTGACCACGGCCTCCATCAGCCCCTGCTCGGCCTCCATGCCGAGGTTGCGGCTGAGGCCAGGATTGCGCAGATCGGCGTCGATCAAAAGCGTCTTCGAGCCGTTGGCGGCCAGCAATCCGGCGAGATTGGCGGCGACCGTAGACTTGCCCTCGCCGGGCAGGACCGAGACCACGCCTATGACCCGGCTGCCTTGCCCTTCCATGACGACGTCGAAGGCGATCTTGGCGTTGCGCAGCGTTTCGGAGAACATCGATGCCGGCGCATCGACGCTGACCCGCAAGCGCGCCCGTTTCTCGGCCGCCGACAATGTGTTGGCGCCTTTGGCATCCGCCGCACCGTCGTCGGCGTCCTTGCCGAGCCTGCCGCCGATCATCGGCAAATAGCCGAGGAATTTGAGGCCGACGCGATCGCGAATGTCCTCGCCGGTCCTGAAGAAGCGCTCGTTGAACTCATTCAGGCCACCAAAGCCGGCGCCAAGCAGCACGCCAAGCACCAGCGACAGCGCCAGCACCCTGGAGGTGCGCGGGCTTGAGGCGGAAAGCGGCGTTGAGGCATCCGAGATGATGCGGACCTTGCCGACCGGGAAGGATTGCTGCTGCGAGGCCTCCTCGTAGCGGCTAAGGAAGGTCTGGTAGAGCGTGGTCAGCGCCTGCGCCTGCTGGTCGAGTTCGCGCAGTTTGACCTGGCTCTGGTTGTCGATGGAGCTCTTGCCGGCCGCGTCGGCGATCTTCTGCCTCAGTGAGGTCTCGCGTGAAAGCGCGACTTCATATTCATTGCGATAGCTTTCGGTCAGCTGCTTCAACTCGCCGAAAATCTGGGTCGACAGGTCGGCCTTCTCCTTGGCCAGCGCCACCGCCTGCGGATGGTCGGCGCCGAAATTGGCCGTCACGTCCTGCAGCCGCTTGGCGACTGTGAGATAGCGGGTCTTGAGCGTTGCAATGACCGAGCTTGCCGGCTGATCGCTTGAGATGGCGGAATCGTTGAAGGCATTGTCCGAGCCGCTTTCGACGATGGTCTTGTATTGCTGATAGCGGGCGCTGGCGCGCGCCGTATCGGCCTGCGCGACGATCAGTTGCGCGGTGAGATCGGCAATCTGCTTGTCGCTGATCAGCTGGCCGTCGCTGTTGGCGGCCAGACCATGCTCGGCCCTGAATTTCTCGACCGCCATAGCGGCCGCCTGTGAGTTCTGACGAAGCTCGGTCAGCCGGCCCTGCAGCCAGACCGCAGCGCGTTCGGTGGCGTCGAAACTGGCGTTGAGCTGGTCGGCGAGATAGGCGTCGGCATAGGCCTTGGTGATGGCGGTGGCGAGCGCCGGATTGGTCGACTGGTAACCGATGGCGAGCACATAGGAGCGGCCGTTGCGCTGCGCCAGCACCTCGCTCTGCAGCTTCAGCACGGCATAGTCGTGGCGCGCCGTCTGCATCATGGCCTGGCGTGTCGCCTCATCGACGTTTTCCATGCCGGGAATCTGCTCGGCGGAACTTGAGCGGAAATAGCCGATCACGCCGCGCACGAAGCCGATGCCCTTGACCAGCGCCGATTGCGGCGGGTTCATGAACTCTGCGTTCTGGTCGAGTTTCAGCTTGTCGACCACCACCGAGGCCAGCCGCGCCGAGGTGATGATTTCGATCTGGCTGAGCAGGGCGGCGTCGGTCTGCATGGTGACGGATGCAGCCGAGATGTCGTCGATGACCTTGTTGAGGCCTTCGTCGATCAGCACGCTGGCGACCGACATGTATTGCTTGGGCGTGGTCTGCAGATAGAGCAACCCCAGGAACAGGCCGATGATGGCGCAGACCGCCACCACCTTGACCTGACGCGCCGCCATGCCAAGCAGGCGCTCGACGTCGATGAAGTCTTCACCCTTTTCCTGATCGGGGTTGGGCAATGGCATCCTCTTGTCGAGAGGAAAGCTGGCATAATTCATCTTCGATCCAATTCTAGGTTACAGGCGCCGGAGCGAGACGGGTCAGGTCCCACCTCGTCCGAAGCTGCGGAGATCGGGGGCAAGATATGCAACGCAAGCTTCATGCCATCCGGCGCCGGGCCTGAGCGGCCAGGCGTGCAGGCAGGAGCCGCGCCATCGTCCAAACGCATATGCCCTCGAAAGATGGGCATTATGCGGCCACTTCCTGACGCTCATGCGACCGCACGAACGCCTGCAGCATTTCCAGCACAGGTCCCTTCATGTCGTCGCGCGCCAGCGCGAAGGCGATGGTCGCCTCTATGAAGCCTTCCTTGGAGCCGCAGTCGAACATGCGGCCATTGAAAGGCTGGGCAAAGAAAGACTGGCTTTTCGCCAGCCGCACCATGGCATCGGTAAGCTGGATTTCGTTGCCGGCGCCGCGCTGCTGGTTGCCCAGCAGCGAGAAGATCTCGGGCTGCAGGATGTAGCGGCCGTTGATGTAATAGTTCGACGGCGCATTGGCCGGCGCCGGCTTTTCGACCATGGCCGTCACCTCGAAGCCGCTGCCTGTCTCGGCGCCGCGCCCGACGATGCCGTATTTGCTGGTCTCGCTGGGATCACAGCGCTCGACGGCGATCACATTGCCGCCGGTCTGCTGATAGAGATCGACTGTTTCAGCCAGGCAACCTCGGCGACCGAACGACACCATATCGGGGAGCAGCAGGGCGAAGGGCTCGTCGCCGATGACTTCGCGTGCGCACCACACCGCATGGCCGAGACCATGTGGCGACTGCTGGCGGATGAAGCTGGTGGCGCCGGCCACGGGCAGCATGCTTTCGAGCGCCTCCAGCTGGGTCTTCTTGCCGGTTTGTTCGAGCGTTCCAATCAGTTCGGGGTGCAGGTCGAAGTAGTCCTCGATGACAGCCTTGTTGCGGCCGGTGACGAACACGATGTGCTCGATGCCGGCTTCGAAGGCCTCGTCCACCGCACATTGGACGACCGGCCGGTCGACCACGGGCAGCATCTCCTTCGGAATCGACTTGGTTGCCGGCAGGAACCGTGTTCCAAGCCCCGCCACAGGGATGACTGCCTTCCTGATTTTCTTCATCGCAAATTCCTTCTGAGCAGATCGATTTCAGCCTGTTGCAGGCCACGAACAAACGTCTTCATGTACTCGCCCTCCTTACCTCCCCGCGCCGACGGCAAACTGCGCCGCCACCCTTTTGAGGCGGACGGCGATCGGCATCGACATGTGCCTGACAGCCGCCGGATCACTTAGCGCGGTGCGTATCGCTTTCAACGGCGAACGCGCCTTGATGTGCTGGACCAGCGACAGGAACGATGCCGCCTTGCGCAGGCTGCGGGCGCGTTTGGCGAAGGCGGCCGCAGCAGCAGCGTCCATGGAATTGGTCTCGGCGAAGACCGCGTCGGCCTTGCGCATCGCCTCGATATGGTGAAGCTCGAGCACGCGCGAGATCGAGCCCGTGCGGATGTGGTAGATATAGCCGGTCGTCGGCTCGACCACGCAATTTCCGCCCTTGGCCAGCGCGTTGGCGAGCAGGATGTAATCCTCGCCGATGCTCAGACTTTCATCATAGCGAAGCCCGTTTTCGATCAGGAAACGGCGCTGGAAGATCGGCTTGAGATAGCCAAAGTTGAACGTGGACTCGAAAACGATGTTGCCAGCGATGTAGTCGGCGAGCGTGATTTCACGCAGGCCCTCCAGATATTCGGCGGGAAACATCGTCGCTTCGGCAATGCCGTCCTCGCGCACCACCTGGAGGTTGTCGACGGCGATCACAGCGCCCGCGCTTTCGGCCCGCGCGATCATGGCGGAAAGCCGCCCGGGCAGGACGGCATCGTCGGAATCGAGCACCGCAACCCAGCGGCCGGAAGCCAGTTCGAGCCCGGCATTCCTGGCGCCGCCAGGGCCACGATTTGCCGGCAGCGCAACCACTTTGACGACATCTTCGGGATAGGCTCTTGCAACGTCGAGCGTGTTGTCGCGCGACTGGTCGTCGACGACGATGATTTCGACGCTGACACCGCGCTGGGCCATGGCGCTTGCGATCGCCCGGTCGAGCGTGGCCGCGGCATTGTAGGCGGCGATGACAAAGGAGACGTCAGGCTGCACGCTTGCCCCCTTGCTGCGCGGAGGTGAGGCCGTATTGGCGAATTTCGCTGATACCGACCAGCCCGCTGACGACGCCGACATGCATGATGCCGCGCAGCACGCTGCGGTTGCGGCGGACCGGGCTGATCGCGGTCAACGCCGCCATGCCGAAGCAATAGGCGGCCTTGGCCGAGGCAAGGCAGACAGCCTTCGCACGCTCTATCACGCCTGCGTCATGGCCGATGAGGTGGCCGTGCGTCTGGCCGAAGCGGAAGCGGCGGCGGCGCAGCCAGTCGAAAGCGGCTCGCGAACGCGGCACGACTTCCTCGACCCACGCCTCCGGCGCAAAGGCGATGCGACCGCCGGCCTTGACCATGCGGTCGAAGAAT
The DNA here is from genome assembly GCF_040319795.1 of Mesorhizobium sp. M0862. Taxonomy (NCBI): domain Bacteria; kingdom Pseudomonadati; phylum Pseudomonadota; class Alphaproteobacteria; order Hyphomicrobiales; family Phyllobacteriaceae; genus Mesorhizobium; species Mesorhizobium sp. M0862. Next base: position 134,995 of record NZ_JAMYOJ010000015.1, on the reverse strand, counting down.
TCGGTGTCCTCGCCGCCGCTCTGGCCGCGCGCCAGGCTGAAACGACGGTCGCGCAAGCTGTCGGCGCTCATCCTCAAAAGGACGTTGCAGGTGTAGCCGGTGCGGATTTCGCCCTGCACCCAGACAGGCAAGGTCGAATGAAAATCGCCCTTGCGCATCCAGTCCGGCGCATCCGGGCGGTAGAGCGCCCGCACCGGACCGAGCACGGCCTCGGCGCCGCTTGTCTCCGCGATAGCAATCAGTTCGGCCAGCCATTGCCGGGAAGCGGTTTCATCGTCGTCGATGAAGGCGACAAAATCGGCCGTGCTGGCATCAAGACAGGCGTTGCGGGCAACCGAGATGTTGCGCGCCGGGGCGTGCCGGTAGCGGACCACGAGCTTCAATTCGCTCGCCAGCGCGGTCACCAGCGGCTCGGCGGTCGGCTCGTCGTCATTGTCGGCGACGATGACGCCGATGCCGAAACCGGCAGGCATATCCATGGCAGCGAGCGACCGCAGCGTGTCGGCCAGTTCCGGCCGCCGGAACGTGCAGACGCAGATGTCGATTCGGCGGCTGTCGGCGACCATCATGCCGCCCCGCGCTGCGATCGCGAGCCGAGCAGTTGCAGCCAAAACCCGAGCGACCAGCCGAAATGCATGACCATCGCCGAAATGCCCGCCAGCACATTGTTGGGATTGCGCTGGCTGATGGCGGTCACAGCGCCGTAGCCGAGACAGACCGAAGCCCAGACCAGCAGCGGCACCGCCGCCAGCCAGTGGATAAAGGAAAATGCGGCGAGAAGGACGACCGGCGCCACCAGCAGCGGGATCATCTGCCGAACTTTCGGGATCATGCGGTGCTTGAGCACATTCTTGGCGCGGCCGCGGCCATAGCCGATATATTGGAAATACAGGCCTTTCAGCGAAGAGCGCGGATAGTAGACCATCTGGGTCTTGCCGCTCATCCAGATGCGGTAGCCAGCCTGGCGCAGCCGGTAGTCGAGTTCGGCATCCTCATTGTGGCTGAAGGTCTCGTCATAGCCGCCCACCGCGGTGAAGGCCGAAATCCGGATCAGCGCGTGATGGCCGTGGTCGACCCATTCGCCGGCCGAGAGGTGCCGGTGCTTGGAGCCGCCGGTGCCGAGCTTGGAATTCTGCGCCGCCGCGACCGCTTTCTGCACCGCGCCGCTGCCGCTGGTCAGCATCGAGACGACGACCGAATCGGCTGAAGTGGCGAGCGCCTCCTCGACCAGCCGGTCGCAATAATCGGCGGGATAGCCGCCGTGGGCATCGATGCGGATCAGGTATTCGGCGCCGTCACCGAGGCTGGCGACGGCGAGATTGATCGCCGCGCTCTGGATACGTTTTGGGTTGTGCAGGAGGACGACCTGAGGGTCCCTGGCCGCAACCGCTTCGACAATGGCCAAAGTACCATCGGTGCTGCCGCCATCGGCAACGACGATGCGGGCGCCGAGCCTTAGCGCTGCCGGCCTGAGCTGCTCGAGCAACGCGCCGATATGGGCTGCCTCATTCAGGCACGGAATGACGATCAGGCTTGGCGGCAGCGCTTCGGTTTGCGTCATCGGCGCCTTTCCATGAACTGCACTTTTCCCATCATCAGCCATCGCTAAGCCAGCGCTTCGGTGACGAAGGGACCGGGGACCGCCGCCAGACCGCGCAGCCTGTCGACAAAGGCGCGGCAGTCGCTGCGGTCGTAGCTCCAGGTTCGTGGGTTGCGGGCCAGCACACGCGCCTTGGCCTTGCCGAAGTGCTCCTGGTCCATGCGGCCGAGCGCGGTTTCCAGGATTTCGGGCGTGGCATCGGAAAGCAGGACGCCAATGTCCTGCTGGTCGAGAAAGCGCCCGGTCTCGGTATTGCCCATCGAGATCGGTACGGCGCCGAAGCGGCAGCCCTCATAGAGGCGGTTGGGCAGCAGCCATTCCGAATTCTGCCCTTCCTCGAAGAAATCGATCGCCCAGGAAAAATGCACTTCGCCGTAGATCGCGGCCATGTCTTCCGGGTTGCGGTAGGGGCCACGAAAGGAGAGATAGGGTTCGGCCTCGACAAAAGCGTGGAAATCCGGGAATTCCGAGAGTGCCGGACGGCCCCGGAGGACGACCTCGAAGCGCCCGCCCTGACGGCGCGTGAAGTCGGCCAGCAGCTCCAGCGAGCGGCGGCAGCGCAGCGCGCCGAACCAGCCGATGCGCCACGGGGGTGCTGCAGGGTTTTCGGCCTTTGACCTGTCATCTAAGGCGATCGGCGCGGTTTCGAAGTATTTGTTTTCGACCAGTTCCACCGGTGCGGCGACCTGCCGGAACGGCTTGAAATAATTGGCGATGAAGGCCGGTGAGCTCGTCACCAGAAGCTTCACGTCGCGGGCGAGATAACGCTCCGCTGTGCGCAGCGCTTTGCCCAGCATGTCATTGCGCAGCACCAGGCGATGGATGTCGAGGCATTCGTAGACGATCGGCACGCCGCCGCGAAAGGCGGCCTTGGCGCGCCTGGCCAGCGCCAGCATTTCCAGATTGCGCGCGATGATGAGGTCGGGCTTCGGCATCGCCGCAAGCTTCGAGCCTATCGACAGCGCCGCCTTGGCGACCGCCGCCAGACGCTGGCCGAATCGGCCGTCACGCGTCGCGCCGAGGTCGACCGGCTGCAGCCCCTCGACGTCGGGAACAGCATTTGTGGTCCGACGGAAGCCGGCCAACGTGACCCGCGCGCCGCCTGCCTTGAGCATTATGATCCGCCGGCGCACCGCCGGGTCGGAAACATCGTGCACAAGGTACAAGACATGCAGCATGAAAACTCGACCGCTGTTGGCCCACCCACGGGAATGCTAACCCAGCTTTTGCTGCATCGCAACATTTTTGGTGCGCCGTAGCATAAGTGCACGTTTTTTGTTGCACTGCAAAATTGATGCGTTACCCTCCGTCGGGCTTGAGCGCCGCTCTGACTGGTCACCCAGCCCGATGCAGCGATGAATTGTGACGCGAGCCGCATCGGGATCGTCCTGGCGTTGGTGTTTTCGGTCACCATGCCCGTCCTAGGCACCGCAGGCCCCGCCGCGGAATCTGCTGACGAAATGAGGTATCCCATGAAGATCGTCGTTGAAAACACAGTCTGCCTGAATACCGGGGATGCGGCGATTCTGCTGGCGATCCGCCACATTCTCAAGACGATCGTGCAAGGCGACGTGCGGTTTGCCGTCTTCGACAGCCAGCCCGAGGTTGCGGAACGACTCTATCCGAAGACGGATTATCCCGACCTCGAATTTCATAAGCTGCTGTCGGAATCCCTGTTCCGATACAAGAATGGCAGCGGGCTGAGGGACCGGTTCAAGCCGATCTACAATCGGCTCGTTCTCCAGGCCCTGCGCTGGTTTGGCAGCAGCGCGCTAGGCAATTTTTTCAGCCATCGCGACCGGCGCGGTCTCGATATCTACGCCGACGCGGACATGGTGGTCACCACAGGGGGAACCTATCTCGTCGAGAACTACAATCTCGAACGACGCCTCAATCAGTTCAGGCTCGATGCCGTATTTGGCAAAGATCCGGTCTTCTTCACGCAATCCCTCGGTCCGTTCGACAAAAGTTACAACCGCCAGGAGCTCGGCCCGATCTTTGACCGCAGTCCGCTCATCCTGTTGCGCGACGAACGGTCGCGGACCCATATCCGGGACTTGGTGAAGGATCTCGGCAAGTGCCACGTGGTGGCCGATGCCGTATTCGCCTTGGCCGATACCGACAGGATCGGCAAGCGTCTCGCTTCCAGCCAGCCGCCGGCGTCGACGGGCCGCGTCGCTATTTCGGTCCGCCACTGGAACTACGTCAGCGACGGTGAGGGCGGCATGCGCCGCTATCTGGATTCGATCCGCGAGATCGCCACAATTCTTGTCAGGGACCTTGGCAAGGAGGTGACCTTCGTCTCCACGTGTCAGGGCGTGCCGGAATATGCCCATGACGATTCCAAGACCGCACAGGCCATCGTTGCCGAGCTCGATCCTGAGATCGCCAGCCACGTGACAGTGGACGCTTCGTTCCACACGCCGGACCAGTTGATGGGGCAGGTGAAGGGCTTCGACTTCGTCGTCGCGACGCGCATGCATATGATGATCATGTCGCTTTGCGTCGGCACGCCGGTGCTGCCGATCGCCTACGAGTTCAAAACCAAGGAAGTGGCCAAGCGAATCGGTGTCGACGATGTGCTGCTCGACATCGACACCGTGACGCCCGAAGAGGCGCGCGAAAAGCTCGGCCGGTTTGCGGGAAATCTCGACCGCTATCGCAAGACAAGCCTTCAGGCCGTGCTCGAAGAACATGCTTCGGCAATGTCGGCCACAAACCTGCTGGCGCCGCTGATCGCCGGCCGCTCAGCGGATATTGCGCGCGGCGTTGGACAGGGTGGTGAACAAGGCGCGTCGCGACTGCGGGACGGCAAGCATGAAAACGAGACCGATGCCGTAGTTGAGGGCAAGCGCCAAAAAGACCGCGAGCAGGTCTGACTGGCCCGTTAGAGACGCCGGCAACCACAGGTACAGGAACCAGGCAAGCAGGGACGAGGCGATGAAAAGCCCCTGCATGAGCAGGAAGTCGGCGGCGGTCACCGGACCGACGCGATGGACCAGTAGCGCCAGCACGGGAACGCGCAGCACGTAACCGCTGATGGCATAGGCCGCGGCAACGCCGACGGCGCCCCAGTGCAGGCCGACGACGAACGCAGCGACGGTCGTCAGCGACGAATAGATGCCCCAATGGAACATGGTCTTCGTTTTGCCCTGACAGATGAATATCCATCCCGTCGTGCTTGAAACGGACTGGACCAGGCTGGCGATGCCCAGCCAGGCAAAGATCGGTGCGACCGGTGCCCAGCCCGCGCCGAAGAGAAGTCCGACGATCTGATTGGAGGTCAGCGTCAGCGCCGCGATGCCCGGCATGGTAACGGCCGCCAGCATCCAGTTGGTGCGCACATAGATATCGCGAAAGCGGGCCTTGTCATCGTGGATGCGGCTGAGCAGCGGCACCATGACCCGTGTCAGCGGCTGGTTGATGTTCTGCAGCGGGAACAACAGGAGCTTGTAGGCGCGGTCGTAATAGCCGAGTTCGATCGCCCCGGAATATTTTCCGATGAGAATGTTGTCGAGATTGCGCGAGAAGAAGTTGGCGAGGTTGAAGCCGGTCAGGTTGGCGCCGAACGACAATATGTCGGCATCGACCTTCAGGTCCGGCCGCAAAGGCGTCCAACGCGCCACCAGCCAGGCGGCAGCCAGGGCGATAGCTGCCGAAACCGCCGGGCCGATGACCAGCGACCAGTAGCCCAACCCCGCATAGGCCGCGATCGCGGCGGCCAGAAGTCCGGCGGCGGCGCTTATCACGTCGTTCAGTGCGAGCTGGCCGAACTGCAGGTGCCGGTTCATCAACGCCAGCGGCACTGCGGCCAGACTGCCGAGAAGCAGCGGCAGGGCGGAGCCAAGGGTGATGCCGGACATACGTTGATCGCCATAGAACGCGGCGATGGCAGGCGCCAGGCCGGCCACTACCACGGCACTGCCCAGCCCGACGAGCGCGCTGATCCAGAACACCTGGTTGAGCTGCTGGTTGCTGATGTCCTTGCGCTGAACCACAGCCTGCTGCAGGCCCAGATTCTGAAGCAGCCCGACGAAGGCGACGATCGGCCCGACGGAAGCCACCAGACCGAAATCCTCGGGGACCAGCAGACGGGCCAGCACGATGACGGAGAGAAACTGGATCGCCATCTTGAAGCCCTGGGCGCCGATGGTTACCAGCCCGCCGCGCAGGGCGACACGACCGAACTGGGGGGGCGGATTGGCGTTCATGCAAGCGACCTCGTTTCGCCAAGCCGCATGGCGATTTCCACGAAATGTTGGTTCAGCAGATCGGAGTTGAACTCCGCCTCGATCTTCTTGCGCGCCGCGAGAGCGATCCCTTCACACGGCTTCGGATTCTCGGCGATCCAGGCAAGCTTGCCGGTCAGCGCCGCAACGTCCCGCTCAGCCACGAGAAAACCCGTCTTGTGATCATCGATCAGTTCAGGGATCCCGGAATGATATGTGCTGACCACCGTCAGGCCGGCGGCCATCGCTTCCATCAGCGAAACCGGAATGCCTTCCAGATCGCCATCGCGGGCGCCGACGCTGGGCAGCAGGAACACATGCGCATCGCGCAGACGCTGTTTGACTTCGCTGTGCGGCCGGGGCCCAAGAAAATTCACCCTGCCGGCAATGCCGAGCTCTGCGGCGATCCCCTTCAGCTGCTCGAGAAGTTCTCCGCCGCCGATCACCGAGTAGATCCAGTCTCGCCGCGGCAGGCCAGCAAGCGCGCGAAGCGCATATTCGATGCCCTTCTTTTCAGTCAGGCGGCAGACCGAGATGAAAGAGAGCGTAGCCTGCTCCCATGAACGCCACCGATAGTCGATGTCACTCGGCCGCACCCCCATATGGTGAACCACAACCTGCTCCGGCGATGCACCGACCTCAATCAAGGCATCGCGGAAAAACGCATTCACCGGCAGTTGAAGAACGCCCTTTTCGAACACAATTTTGTAGCGCGCGAGCGTATTGTCATGCAGCGGTTCGCCGACATCACGGCCGTGAAATATCGTCACCAGGGGAGCGGAAATCCTCCCGCGCTTGATGGCGCGGGCCACGCGCATGCCGTTGTTGCCGAAATGGGCAACGATGACGTCGGCGCCCTGCAGTTTTCGCGCATGAGCAATGTCGATGGCGGTCGAGAGCTTGTCCCAGAACCTGCCGGACCACTTCCTGAGCAGCGGGCGATAGCGACCCAGGCCACCCCACCAGCATACGACCTTTCCTGGCAGCGCCTGCCAGCGCGGATCATCGATGTTGCTGTCCCTGCCGAAGGACGTCTCGTTGCAGACGACGCCGACTTCCATGCCGCGCTCAAGGCATCCGGCTATCTGGTCGAGAACAAAGGTTTCGGACAATGAGGGGAACTTGTCGACTACGAAGCAAATCTTCATCGGCAGGATGCGCTCGTGCGGAGAGCCGGTGTGCCCTTGACAAAAGCCGGGCCGAAAACAGGGTGCCGGAGGCACAAGACATGCAGCATGGAACTCTACCGCTGTTGGCCCACCCGCAGGGACGTTAGTATAGGTCTTGCTGCACTGCAACATTTTTGGTGCAGTGTAGCAAGATTTCCCTCGGCTTGGCGTGTCTGCCGATCAAACGCAGAGCAGCAGTGTCAGCCGGCAGATGAAGGATCCGCCAAGCCCTCGGAAACCCCGACATGACCGGCAGGTTCATGCGCAGGGCTCGATGTGGCCAGTTGGGTAACGATCTGCGCAAAACGTTCATTCAGAACATCTGCGTTGAAGTCGTCCTCGACCTTGCGGCGTGCGGCAAGCGCGATACGCTCGCATTCGGTCGGGTGCTCCCCGGCCCAGGCAAGCTTGCCGGCAAGCGCTGAAATATCTCGCTCGGGCGCAAGCAACCCCGTCTCCCCATCCTTGATGAGCTCCGGGATTCCCGAATGATACGTGCTGACCGCAATCAATCCGGCGGCCATGGCCTCCATGAGCGCGACCGGAATGCCTTCCATATCCCCGTCGCTGGCAGTGATACTTGGCAGCAAAAAGAGATGCGCCATGCGAAGCCGTCTTTTCACCTCTGCGTGAGGGAGGCTGCCGAGGAATGTTACGCGACCAGCCAAGCCCAGCTCTACGGCCAGCTTCTCCAGATTCATCCGCAGAGGACCGTCGCCAACAATGTCGTAACGCCAGTCTAGCTGCGGCTGGGAGGCCTTGAGGGAGGCCAGGGCTCGCAAGGCGAACTCGACGCCTTTCTTTTCGACCAGGCGGCAAACCGTCGTCACGACCAGTTGGGTGCCTTCCCACGATTCCCAGCGATAGCCGATTTCGCGGGTGTCAATTCCCATATGGTGGACCGTCGTGCTCGCCTGGGACAGGCCGGCTTCCAGCAGCATCGTGCGGAAGTAATCGTTGACGGGCAGGTTCAGGGTCCCATGCTTGGTCAGCCCGGCATATTGTGTCGCGAGCACTGCCTGCCGCGCCGGGATCGCCACGTCCGCGCCGTGAAAGATGGTTATGATCGGTGGTTTGAGCACCTTCCATTTCTTCAGTGCGGCTGCTCTCTCGCCGTTCTGTCCGAAGTGGGCGACAATCACGTCGCAGCGGTTCAGGCGGCGTGCAAAGGCGATGTCGAGAACGGTCGACGCCTTGTATCGCAGACGCGGCGGCAGACGCTGTACAAATTTGCTGATTACAGCGGCCCATCGCCACCAATGTCGGGTTCTGGCGAGCAGCGTCGCCATCGGCTCGCTTTGCCGGTCAATTCGGTGGTCACCTTGCATCTTTTCGCAGACCACTTCGACCTGAAAGCCCCGCGCCAGCAGCCCAGCCATCTGGTCCACGACGAAGGTTTCCGAAAGCAGAGGGAATTCGCCGACGATAAAGCCCACGCGCATGACCCGCCCATAAAGTTGGGGCTTGCTCGGACCAAGCGGTCCATATCGCACAAGCCCTAATGTAGACAGGCAGAATACACGTTGATTGCTGCAGTGCCACAAAATATTGCACTGCAGCAATTAAAAGTGATCCGGACGGGCGCACGACGCCTGGACCTGGCTAACGGGAACTTTGCGCGACCACGGTCGTGCAGCGTCTCAGCTGAACTGCAACACGACGCGTTTAGGCTGCGCGCTCCAAACCGACACGTCTTGCGCGGTCGAGAACGCCCATGAACGTTGCGAACTGGCTGTCGGGGTTCATTTGCCGCCGCTCCGAAAACTGACGTGCTGTCGCTGACAGCCGCTTGTACTCGGCCTCATCGCTCCACAGCCGCCTGACCGTTGCGACCCAGTCGGCGAGCGGGGCGTCGTAGTCCAGTACCACGCCGCCGGCGCCGATCGCTTCCGGCAGACCGCCGCGCCGCGAGCCGACCACGGGAATGCCACTACAATGCGCTTCCGAGGCCACCCGGCCCCAGGCTTCTTCCCATTTGCTGGGCGCAAGCAGGATTTTCGTGCGGCCGTAGACCGTCTTCATGTCGCTGGTGCGGCTTTCCAGCTTGACGTTCTGGAGGGGAGAGATTGTTGCTTCGATCCGGGCTCGATGATCGTCGTCGAGCTTCCAGCTTTCGACGAACAGGAACGGGATCTCGGGACAGCCGGCGGCAATGCGCACCGCAAGATCGAAGCCTTTTTCCTCATATGGATTGATGAGCGTGACAAATTCACCGGTCGTCGGTGTGCTGTAGAACGCGGGATTGATGGTCGGCGGAATAACCGTCGAATCGATATCGAATTTTGCCTTGTAGGCGCGCGCGGTGAACTCGGAGTTGGCGATATAGACCGCCGAATGGAGCTCACGCAGATCGCCGGCCAATTCGTCGAATTCGACATTCCTCAGATAGACAGTCAGCGGCACGCCAAGCCTCTGCAACTCTCTGCCGATCGGCACCGAATTGTGGCACTGCACGACCGCGACATCCGGCCTCAACTTTTTGACGGCGAAGTCGGCCGCTTCCCAGGGGAACCACGCCCGTACAACCGGATAGCCCGGGAAATTGTCGATGACCGCGCGCTGACGAAGGAGCTTCATCTTGGCGCGCGCCCGGAAGCCGAACATGCCGTCGCCGAACAGCGCTGCCAGAACGGATGCCTCGTGACCGTTTTCGCGCAATTGCTCGACCAAGTGGTGGGTGCTCGACTGGACGCCCCCGCTGAATTGCGGCGGGTAGCCGGTGCCGCCTGCAAACAGAACTTTCATGAACCTGGCTCCGCGTTGTGCCGCCCTGCCTTCACGCCGCCATCCTGCCGATCGAGAAATACTCGATGCCGTGACGGGCGATGACCTTGGGATCATAGAGGTTGCGGCCATCGAAGATGACCGGCGTGGTCAGGGCATCCTTCACCGCGTCGAAGGACGGGGCGCGGAAACTCTTCCACTCGGTGGCGATCAGCAACGCGTCGGCGCCGCGCAACGCCGCCTCCTTGGTGCCGCACAAAAGCAGATCGTCGCGCAGGCCGTAGATGGCCTGGCATTCCTGCATCGCCTCGGGATCGTAGGCCTGCACATTGGCGCCGGCCTGCCACAGCGCCTCCATCAGGACGCGCGCCGGCGCCTCGCGCATGTCGTCGGTGTTGGGCTTGAAGGCGAGGCCCCAGAGCGCGAAGGTCTTGCCCTTGAGACTGCCCTTGAAATAACGGTGCACCTTGTCGAACAGCACCGACTTCTGGGCATTGTTGCGCTCCTCCACGGCGCGCAGCAGCTTGGCGTCGAACTTGACACCTTCGGCGGTCTTGATCAGCGCGCGGACATCCTTGGGGAAGCACGAACCGCCATAGCCGAGGCCGGGGTAGATGAAGTGGTAGCCGATGCGCGGATCCGAGCCGATGCCCTTGCGTACCTCCTCGATGTCGGCGCCGAGCTGCTCGGCCAGATTGGCCATTTCGTTCATGAAGGAGATCTTGGTCGCCAGCATGCAGTTGGCGGCGTACTTCGTGAATTCGGCGCTGCGCACGTCCATCACGATCATCTTCTCGTGGTTGCGGTTGAACGGCGCGTAGAGCTCGCGCATCACCGCCTCGGTACCCTCGCTGTTGGTGCCGACAATGATGCGGTCAGGCTTCATGCAGTCGGCGACGGCGGAACCCTCCTTGAGGAACTCAGGATTGGAAGCGACGTCGAAAGCCAGGTCCTGGCGCCCGCGCGCCTTCAGCGTCGCGGCGATTTTGGCCTTCACCTTTTCGCAGGTGCCGACCGGCACGGTCGACTTGCCGACGACGATCTTGGGACCGTCCATCTCGCGGCCGATGGTCTCGGCCACCGCCAGCACATATTTGAGGTCGGCCGAACCATCTTCGCCGGGTGGCGTGCCGACCGCAATCATCTGGATCTCGCCATGCTTGACGCCGGCGGCGGCATCGGTGGTGAACTTGATGCGGCCGGCGGCGTGGTTCTCCTTGACCAGGGCCTCCAGTCCCGGTTCGAAAATCGGCACCAGGCCCTGGTTGAGCCGCTCGACCTTCTTTTCATCGACATCGACGCACACCACCTGGTGCCCGACCTCCGCCAGCACCGCGGCCTGCACGAGACCGACATAGCCAATTCCAAAGACCGTCAAATTCATTCGGGTTAATTCCTGTTCACGCCCTTTGGCCTTATATAGCCGGGCCGGTTCAGATCTACTTTATGCTGCTTACACTGCATGCCAGCGATTCCGGAAACTGGCACGGCTGGCCGAGCGCGGTGAAGGCGACGCGCTGCACCTGCATCGTCACCTGGCGGCCGGGGTCGGAAAAGGCGCCCATCCAGTTTTTCAGCGTGTCGCTGCCCCAGAGGCTGAAGAATATCTTCTGCGAGTGGGTCGGCAATTGCTCGGGATTGGTCACCTCCTGGACCAGCTTGCCGTTGACGTACCAGCGCAGCCGGTCCTTTTCCCAGATAAAGGCATAGTCGTTGAAGCCCTTGTCGGCGCCGCCTTCGACCTCGGCCAGCTTCTCGTTCTTGGGCTTGCCGGCGATGTAGCTGTTGACCTGCACCTTGGATGTATCCTTGGTCAGCACCTCGAAGTCGATCTCATACCAGGGCTGTTTGTCGGCAGGGCCGATATAGGTGAAGAAAGCGGCGTTGAGACCGGATCCGGTGTCGGTCTTCATCCGTGCTTCATAGGTCCCATAGCCGAAGCGCTGCTTGGTCTGGACCTCGGCGCAGGCGAACTCGCGGTCCTTCAGTTTGCGCTTTTCGAAGCCGAGCGTCAGCATGTTGTCGGAAAATTTTACCAGGCTTTTCGACCAGGTGCAGTTCTGGTGATTGCCGTTCGACCAACCGTCGGAGACATACCAGCGCGAACGATCGAAACTCTTGAATTCGTCGACGAAGGACGGTGCGCTTTGCATCTCCGGGGAGGCGTCCTGGGCGCTGGAGGGGTGGGCGGCGCCGAGCAGAGCTGCGGCTGCCGCCAACAGAAGCGCACCAACGGATAGAAGACGCGTTGGGTTTACAAGACGCATTGGCCGATTTGGCCGCGTCGAAGTCATGGCATCGATTGCCGCCATGGGCGTCGTCTTCGGATCTGCGTTCATATCAATTCACCTTTGTGCTGTTCCGCCCCAACCCAAAGTCACCGATTGGCCCACATTGCTAACGGGCCGATCCCGATCCTCCGTCCCCGAACTTTCTCTTCTGTGTCTCGTGTGACCGTGTTCAGCCGAAGCGACCTGCGGGTTTGACATATTCCCGGTGCGAATCAGAACTCTGGCCATCCTCGCCGACGATCGCGTCGAGTGAATGACGCAGTTCCTTCATCCGGCTCGTCTGGCGCACCAGCTCGGCGATGCGCTGTTCGCAGTTCAGGATGGACTTCGTCAGCTCGCCGACTTCCGACAGCTTGCTTGCCGACGCCGAGCCGTTCTCCATCGACTCGACCAGGAAGGCCGCGTTGGTGGACTTCGACCGGTAGCGGGCCTCCAACCCGGTCTTCTCGGCCGCAATCTCGGCCGTGATCTGATCCAACAGCTTTGCCAGACGGTCGAAACGCGCCAGATCGGTCTGCTTGTCGCGCGCTGGGTCCCTGGACCTGAAGCCGAAAATTGAAGCCATCCGGTTGGCCTTCCAAAATTGCTGCACCGCAACATACAGTGCCATCGTCGGGGCGTGTAGGCAACCTCCGAGTTTCAGAAAGGCAATTTTTTCAGCCTTGCGGCCGCCGTCCCGGACTTGGCGGAGCCTACTTTTGCGCCGCCGTGTTGGTAACGGCCATGAGGAAGCGCAAGGGCGGCACCGGCTGCTGCCGCGGGGACAGACCGGCGTGGCGAAACAACGCATCGAGCTTGTCGGCGGCCACGCCGACAACGATAGGAACGAGGTTCGACTGGCTGGCCAGCGCATAGGCGGCGGCAGACGCCATGCCGCGCTCGGCCTTCACATCGAGGAAATTGCGCAGCCGGTATTTGTCACGCACATGCCGCTCGTGCTTGCGCAGCAGGGCCTTGGAGCCTTCCGGCAGGCTGTCGATCTCGAGCAGTGCCAGATCCGCATCGGCGAGGCGCTTCAGATCCTGTGTCTTGTGGTGCCCGCTCAACGAATCGGCGCGCACGATCGCGCCATAGCCGCAGGAACGGATGACCTTGAAGCGTGCGCCAAGGGCAAAGGCGCGAGCGTAGAGTTCGTAATCTTCGCCGAGACGCAGGTTCTCGTCGTAACGCAGCCCATGCCTGTCGAGGAAAGCTCTTGATATCACCGGCTTGAGAAAGCCGAGTTCGCCGCGCTGGACACGCCGTCTGGAGATGTTGCCCTCGATGAATCGCTCGAAGTCGAGGAATTCCGGGTCCGCCGAAAAGGACGGGGCGACGATCTTCGAGACATCGGTCGCCGTATCGTCACGGATCAGCATGATGTTGTCGGCGGCGAAATCCCAGTCGGCGCTGGCAAACAGCTGGCGAAACCGTCCCTGAAGGAAGAAATCGTCGGCGTCGAGAATGCTGATGAAAGGCGATTTCGACCCGGCAATGGCGGCATTGCGAGCGAAGGACGGGCCGCGATTGACGTCGAGCCGGATGACCGAAAGCCGACCGCTGCCATCGTCGGCAGCGCTGGCCACTTTTGCGGTGTCGTCGGTGGAGGCGTCGTCGACGACAACGACTTCCGCCACCTCCGGCTCGCGCAGCGCCGAGGCGATGGCTGCGGGAATGGTCCGGGCCGCGTTGCGCGCCGCGATGATCACGCAGACCCGGGATTCTGTCATGGACATAGGGTGGCCTTTCGATTGCATAAAGTGTCGCATTGGTCCCTCGCCCTCCCGGCGCGCGGCGCCGGACCCAGATCCATCCCCCGATCCATCCCCAGCGGATCGGGACGGAACGTTATCTGCCTGCTGCATGACGACCCTCATCGTCACCGGCTTTCCCGCTCGAAAATCCGCCGGCTGAGGTCGGCTGACGCGGCCCAGCCGGCCTCGGTCAGGTAGCGGACAGGTTCGCGGCCGCACAATTCCCACAAAACGGTGCGCCGTTGCGGCCATCTGAGCGACGACAGCCACGGCGCGATGACCATGTGGAACAGGTCTTCATTGCCGATGCGTGACAGGATCCTGGTGGCCCGATCCGACAGCAGCGTGCCGGCGCCACCAAGCAGCACATCGGCGGCGCGCAGGCCCAGCAGCAGGGTGTCAGCCAGCCCCTGCTCGGCCGCGTAGTCGAGCACAGTCTGCTGCTCGGCCTCGCTCAGCCGACCGGCAGCGGCCCGGATATCGCAGACATAGCCCGCGCATGGCTCGCGGTTGAACAGCGCCTTTGCGACACTGATGCAGGACAGAAGCAAAGTGTCGGAGGCCGAGATGAACGGCACGCTGGAGCCGGCGATCGCAAGCGCGCGCTTGCGGCGCAGGAACCCTTCCGTATCGCGCGGGCTGGGCGATCCCGGCTGCTGGAGCCGGTAATGGAGATCGACGGTGGACAATTTCCGACCTTGGCTGCGAACCATGTGCTGCTCGCCCAGAAAGCGCACCCACCAGACGGAGCGGGACTTGCCGGCGACCTCGTAGCCGATCGAGCGCAGCGCATCGCGAGCTCTAAAGAAGCCGGCCGGCGACACCAATATGTCGACATCTCCGGACGGCTTCATGAAATGGTCGCCATAGAGCAGTTGCTGCTGGAGGGGGCCCTTCAGGAAGACGAAATCGATGCCGCTGCCGCGCAGCGCCTTGTCGATGGCCATCGAATCCATGATGCCGGACGAGTTCATCGCAATCGTGCGCCGGCGATAAGTGTCGAGCCACTCGAGCAATCCCGGCGGCGTCTCGCCCGCCGGTGGGCGCGACAGCGCCTTCAGCATGAAGGTGGCGACCTTGTTCAGCCTGGCGATATCGCAAACATCGGCAACGGAGATGGCCGGTGCAGGCGCGGCGCTGGGGCTCGCCCTGGAGGCGAAGAACAGCCGCAGGCAAGCCTGCACATAGGCCACTTCGTCGGCGCAGCCAGCGGCGCGCAACCTTTCGAAGGTCCCTTCCTGCAAGGCCATCTGCTGCAGCATCTCCGCAAAAATTCGCCAGGCGCGTTATATTGCAAGTGCGAAGCAAAGCATCGCCAAATTCATGCGCCGCGTCCAGTTTTTCCTTTGGCGCCAATTTTCCTGCAACCTGAACGTTTCGCAACACAGTCCTACAACGAGATGCAAGGCGCCGCCTGATCGGGGCTTGTGGCGGGTACGTCAGCAACAATTTTGTGGGAATGCGCCAGCGCCCAAGTGAGGAGCATTCGAAGGAAAATTTAACGTAACTAAATCAGATACTTAGTTCATGGCCTCGGACACTCTGCTGAATTCTCCTGGATGTGAAAATGCAAAGCGCTTTGATCACCATTGAAGGGAGTCGCAACCGAGAATTGATTAACGGCTGGTAAATCAGGCTTGACTCATAAATGCTGCCATGCAGCTATTGCGGTGCAGCAATAGCTCGCTGCCGGCAATCGACAGGCCGCTTCCAGTCCACAAGTGGAGAGTAAATTGGAACAGAATGTTGAAAAGCATGAGTACGAAACCCCTAGCCTGACGGTCCACGGCTCGATCGAGACCATCACGCAAGGCGGTAGCGGTACTACGGCACTCGACGCCTCGTTTCCGGCACATACGCCGGTCGGCGAACTCACCTTCTCCTGAGTATTCTCTCGTTGGGGTGACAAAGTCCGGACTCTGCAAACAGAGCGCACTAAGGAGAGTCGGGGGTCAAACCCCGGCTCTCGCGTCTTTGTCCGGAATTGTCGAAGCGTTGGTTGTGAGCGAGGTTTAGGATGGACTGGAACCCCACGGACCATGATCGGATGAGCGCGAGCAAGGATGCCGTGGCCTGCGAATTCGGCAACGGCCTGGCGCTGCTCGATATGAGGTCCAACATCTATTACAGCCTGAACAGCGTCGGCGCCTATATCTGGGAGCTGATCCAGGAGCCGCGGCCGATTTCCGAAATC
The DNA here is from genome assembly GCF_040319795.1 of Mesorhizobium sp. M0862. Lineage (NCBI taxonomy): Bacteria > Pseudomonadati > Pseudomonadota > Alphaproteobacteria > Hyphomicrobiales > Phyllobacteriaceae > Mesorhizobium > Mesorhizobium sp. M0862. The sequence goes on along the minus strand of NZ_JAMYOJ010000015.1, from coordinate 119,055 downwards.
CGCAGCGCCGTGCTGGATCGCTACAATGTCGATCCGGAACGCTGCAAGGCCGATGTCGATGGATTGTTGAAGGGCTTGGCGGACGCCGGGCTTGCGAGGCTCCATGATGAGGAACTTGTCTAGAGCTTTCTCACTGAGCGGGCCGGAGATGCTCTTTCTCGCCCACTGCCTTGCGGTGGTCGTGGCGGTGCGGCTGGGGCTGACGCTGCTTTCCTACAACAAAGTGCGCCGCATGGTGACCCGGCTCGACGCGCGCGAACCTGCCGACATCGGCGATCTCAGGCGTGTCGCCTGGGGCGTGGCTGCGGCTGCCCGCCTGGTGCCTGGCGCAAGCTGTCTGACCCAAGCGCTTTCCGGCCAGTATTTGCTTGCTCGCCAGGGCAACGCCTCAAAAATCCGCATCGGCATCGAGCGCGACACCGGCACCGAGTTGAAGGCGCATGCCTGGCTGGTCAGCGGCGACCATATCGTGCTCGGCGGCTCGCTTGGCAGGTTTAACCATCTCGTCGACCACGGCCAGTGAGCGATGAGCGGCGTCGCCGGAATTCTGCTTAGGCAGGGAGGCAGGCAGGCCGCCGCGGCCGACATCCAGCGCATGCTTACCCGCATGCAACATCGCGCGCCTGACGGCAGTTCGTGGTGGATGGACGAGGGCGTCGTTCTTGGCCACGCCTGGCTCAACACCACCGATGAAGCCGGCCCCGGCCCGCTGACCATGGCCGGCGGCAAGCTCGCGATCACCGCGGACTGCCGGCTGGACAATCGCGACGAATTGCTGGCCAGGCTTGGCATCAGGGACAGTTCGGTTGCCGACGCCGTGCTGTTGATGCGCGCCTATCTGCGCTGGGGCGAAGCCTGCCCCGAGCATCTGCAAGGCGACTTCGCCTTTGCCATCTGGGATGGCGAGCGCCGGCAGCTGTTTTGCGTGCGCGACCATTTCGGCGTCAAACCGTTCTACTATCATTCGAGCGACCGGCGCTTCGTCTTTGCCTCGGAGATCGGGCCGATCCTCGATGCCGGCGGCGTCGACATGCGCATCAGCGAACACCAGATTTCGGGATTCCTGGCCGGGCTGCCCGACGATCCGCAGTCGACAGCCTATGCCGATATCTTCCGCCTGCCGGCGCGCCACAGTCTGACAGTGACCGGCAACCAGGTGGTGCTGCGCCGCTACTGGCAGATCGAACCCTCGCCAAGGCCGATGCGATCGGATACGGCCGAGGAATTCCGGCATCTGTTTTCGCAATCGGTCCGCAACCGTATGCGCGGCACGCCTGCGGTCGGCGCAATGCTGAGCGGAGGGCTCGATTCCTCGTCGATCGCCTGCGTGGCGGGCCTGCAGAATGCCGCGCAGCGAAAGCCGAGGCTGCCGACCTTCTCGCTGGTGTTCGAAAAGGGTTCGCCGATGGACGAGCGGCCTTTCATCGAGGCAGTGCTTGGACAGGAGAAGGTCGACGGCACTTTGATTTCCGTCGGCAACTATGCGCCCTTCGCCGAATTCGAACACATTCTGGAGGAGCAGGAAGAAACGTTTCTTGCGCCCGGCCTGTCGCTGACCCGCGACATCTACAGGACCGCCGGCGCCAAGGGCATGAGGGTGCTGCTGGACGGCCATGGCGGCGACGAGGTGGTTTCGCAGGGCCACGGCCATCTGCACGAACTCGCCGATGCCGGCAAATGGATGGAGCTGTGGCGCGAGCTGCGCAGCGCTTCCAACACTTATGGCGACGGCATGCTCGGCCTTTACTACAAGTTCCTGACCCTCTACGGGCCTGCCTGGCGCGTCGCGAAAATCAAGCGGTTCGCGAACCGCGCAATCAACAAGCTGCGGCGCCATCCCGCCGGGCGCTCAGCGACCAGCTGGCGCGGGCTGATCAATCCGGATCTGGCGATGCGCACGGACCTCGTCGAGCGCTTTCGCCGGGCCGGCTACATGTCGCCCGCGGTCAGCGCCAGCGAGACCTTGACCCATCGCTGGCTGCTGTCGAACGGCATGGTGCCGCACGCCTTCGAGGTTCTCGACAAGGCCGCCGCCAATTTCGGCGTCGAGCCGCGCTACCCCTTCTGGGACAAGCCGCTGGTCGAGTTCTGCCTGGCGCTGCCCGGCGCGGAAAAGCTGAACCGGGGCTTTGGCCGCTCGGTGCTGCGCCGCGCCATGGAAGGTATCCTGCCCCCGGTGGTGCAGTGGCGGCGCGACAAGATCGATTTCACCTCGAACCTGGTCAAAGGCATGCTCAGCAATCACCGTGATCTCCTCGACAAGGTGCTGGTAGCGGATGCGGCGCTGATCGCGCCCTATGTCAATTTGCCCGAAGTGACCGCCGCCTACGGCCGCATCGCGCGGCAACCGGACGAAGCCACCCTGCCCGATGTCCAGTATGTCTGGCGTTCGATCGCGTTGTCGCTGTGGCTAAGGCAGGTGCAACAGCGCGGGAGCCATGCATGACACCGGCCAACATGCCACTCACCGATTCGATCCGCGATGCCGGCCATCCCAAGGCTCGCGCGCAACACTTCTACAGGGCTTATGGCCTGACGATCAGCTCGCAGGTCGAATTGCCCGAGCTGGAGCCGAGCGCGCCGGCGGCGGTCGATGTGGTGATTGCAGTCGGCCCGATCGACTTGCCAAAACCCTCGCCCGAGACCGGAACTGCTTTCCGCTTCGAGGCGCGTCAGCAATATCTGGCCTGGCGGACGGTCGGCGCCTTCCTGATCACCGATGCCTGCCGCATCGAGGTGGAGCCGGCGCCCGATGTCGACGACGCGCTGCTGGCGTTTCCGCTGCTCGGCCCGGTCATGGCGCTGCTTTTGCATCAGCGCGGCCTGCTCATCCTGCACGCCAGCGCCATTGCGGTCGGCGGCAAGAGCGCTGTCTTCATGGGCGACAAGGGCGCCGGCAAATCGACGACGGCGAGCGCGATGATTCGTGCCGGGCATCGATTGCTGACCGACGATGTCGTGGCGCTCGATCTCACGGACCGGCCGATGATCGTTCCGGGTTTTCCGCAGTTGAAGCTCGCCGCCGATGCCGCCGCCGCGTTTCCCATCCGCCAGGCAGAAATACGCCCGCAGGTGCATGCGGCGATCGACAAGATGCAGCATCGCCTGCACGCCGGATTTGCGGCAGACGCGGTGCCGGCGACCCGGATCTATATCCTCGAGCGCAGCGATAAGGCAGCGATCACGCCGCTGCCAGGCATCGGCGCCCTGCCGGCAATCATCAAATTTTCCTATGTGACGCGTTTCGGCCGTCCAGCCCTGGTCGGCGATTTTGCCACGACACATCTTCGCCAATGCGCCGCCCTGGCCAGCCAGGTCGGCGTCTGTCGCCTCGAAGTGCCCACCGGGCTCGACCGTATCGGCGAAGCCGTCGCCCTGATCGAAAACGATCTGGCGGCCGACAAAGGGCCGCGGTGACTGACATGTCCGCATCGCAGATCCTGCGCTTTTCGTTTTACCGCGATGTCGCCGGCTTCGGCGCCGCCATGGCCCGGATCGGCGGGCGCAGGACCTTCACGGCATTGCTGTTCCTGATCCTGGGAAGCCTGACCGAAGGCATCTCGATCCTGCTTCTGGTGCCGCTGCTGCATCTGGTCGGGCGACCCGAGCAGAATTTCGCGGTCAGGTTGCCTGACCGCGACTGGGTGCGCTGGCTGGCTCCGGACGGAACGCTGCAATTGACCACGGTGCTTTGCCTGCTGGTCGGGCTTGTCGCGCTGCAGGCAGCGTTCAACCGCTATAAATCCGTCTACATGGCGCGGCTGCTGCTCGACTTCATCAATCGCCTGCGCATGAACCTGTTCGAGAGCATCGGCAAGGCGCGGTGGGGGATATTCGCGCGCATGCGCAGCTCCGATCTCGACCATGCGCTGACCGGCGATATCGACCGCGTGCAGTCGGCGGCGTTCTCGCTGCTGATGCTGGTGCAGATCGCCGTGCTTTTGGCGGGTTATCTCGTTGTCTCGCTGTTCATTTCGCCAGTGATGACGGCGTTTGCCATTGTCGTCGGCATCGTCACCTTCCTGGCGCTGCAGCCGTTTCGGGCACGAGCCAGCGCCTTCGGCCGGGTTTTGACCAGCAATCGCCAGGAGCAGTACCGAACGGTCTCGGAGTTCCTCGGCGGCATCAAGGTGGCCAAGAGCCTGAATGTCGAGGCGACCTATTACGCACAGCTTCGCTCGACGCTGGGGAAGATGAAGGCCGACAACATCAACTACGTCCGCAACAGTACCATCGGCACCGCTCTGTTCCAGGTCGCCAGCGTCATTGGTCTGAGCTTGTTCATCTATGTCGCCCTGATCCGCTTCAACCTCTCACTGGCCGAGATCGTTGTGCTGCTTCTGGTGTTCATGCGCATTGCGCCGCGTTTCATGGACATGCAGATGCAGGCGCAGCAGGTGCTGATCAACCTGCCGGCCTATGCCTCGATGCGCGACATGCAGGCGCGTTTCGATGCCGAACGCGAGCCGGCAAACCTCGAATCGGATGCCAAGCTGTCGCTCGATGTCGGGCTCAACATCCGCAACGTCTCCTTTGCCTATGAGGCCGGCGGCAAGCCGGTGGTGAGCGATGTGACGTTTGGCCTTCCCGCCGGCAAGGTAACGGCGCTGATCGGTCCGTCAGGATCGGGCAAGAGCACGCTTGCCGACATGCTGCTTGGCCTGCTCGAACCGAGCGAGGGCAAGATCCTGGCCGATGGCGTCGAGATCGGCGCGGCCAATCGCCGGCGCTGGCGCGACCAGGTGGCGTATGTGCCGCAAGACGTGTTCCTGCTGCACGATACGATCGCCGCCAATCTGCGCCTTGCCGCGCCGCAAGCCAGTGACGCGGAGCTGTGGACTGCACTGCGCGCTGCGCATGGCGCCGACTTCGTCGAGCGGCTGGAGTTGCGGCTCGACACGGTGGTCGGCGACCGCGGCGTCCGGCTCTCGGGCGGCGAACGCCAGCGCATCGCGCTGGCGCGCGCGCTGCTGCGCAAACCTTCGCTGCTCATTCTCGACGAGGCGACCAGCGCGCTCGACTGGCAGAACCAGTCCCTGATCGCCAAATCGATCGACGGCTTGCGCGGATCGATGACGATCCTGACCATTGCGCACAGGCCATCGATGATCGCCTTCGCCGACTGGGTGGTTGCAGTCGAAAACGGGCGAATCGTCGAAGTCGGGCAATATCAGAGGTTGAAAGCGAAGGCCGGCAGCCGCCTGTCGAAAATGCTTTCAGGCGAGCAATCGGAACCCGAGCCGGCCGAAGCAGGCTGAGTCCGGCTGCAAGATGATCCGAGGCCGACCTTGCGGCTTCAGACTACTCAATGCACGCTGCGCCTCGCCGAGAGCTTCTCGCCTTCAACCGCCTTGTCGGCGCCGAGGCTTCTTTCGGCGTCGCGAGCCCTGTCGGCCGATGTCGGCGCGCTCCTGGCGATCATAACATACACCAGCAGGAAATAACCGACTTGGATGAGGACAGCGCAGCCGATGACGCGAAGCACCGTTGTGGTGACCGTCGCGCCGTCGACATAGGACCACGCGACCACGATCGCGAGGGCGAAAACCATTCCAATGACGAATTTTGGTAATGACATGTTCGGCGGCCCGTCAACCGGCCCGAGCATGCAAAAGCGATGACTTACCCACCCGAGTATCTCCCCATTCGCCATGCGAGCTTATTTAGCTGCTCTTTTTCGGCCGGTTGCTTCCGGCCTTCCCAACCCATCCAGACTCTATCAGGAATAATTTGCGACTCTATTAAGGCGCGAAACTGACGGCAAGGGCAACCTGCAATAATTTTCGGCTTGGCGGCGGCTTGGACTCCGCCATGCTGCGATGCACACGCAGGGGTGGTGACCTAACTCGTCATGCGCTTTATACTACAGTAGAATCTACAATGTTGATTAGTATTTTACTTGATTAATTTAGCAAAGCCAGTGATTCGAAAATCAGTTAAAGCCGTTCCCTCTGCGGCAAAGGACGATTTGCCCAAAACCCGCCGAAAAAAGGCATTACATTTCCTACGGTTGCTAATTATTCGTCACAAACCCGCCATAAAGGGCAAAATTTGGGCAAGGAGCGTTTATTATTTAGTCAATTCCTGACGTGACTATTTCAGCCATATGGGAAATTGTGTGTTGCGCTGCAGCATTTTTTTGGTATCGTGGCATAAACCATCCGTTCAACGTATGGAGCTTTTGCATGAGGGACGTTGCCAAGTCGGCCAATGCGGCATTTTCGCATGTCGGCGTAGATTTTCCGCCACCCATTGGCGGGCTGCTGAAGCGCAGTTTCGATATTTTCGGTTCACTTGTCGGCCTGGTGGCGCTTAGCCCGCTGTTCCTGATGGTGGCCCTTCTGGTCAAGCTTTCCGACGGCGGCTCGATCTTCTACGGCCACAAGCGCATCGGACGCGGTGGGCGGATTTTCCCCTGCCTCAAGTTCCGCACCATGGTCGAAGACGGCGAACGTGTGCTGGCCGCCTATCTCGCGGCCAACCCGGAAGCCAACGCCGAATGGATCGCGACCCGCAAGCTGAAGAACGATCCGCGCGTCACCCGCGTCGGCGCCGTTCTGCGCAAGCTCAGCCTCGACGAGCTGCCGCAGATCATCAACATCCTGCAGGGCGACATGAGCCTTGTCGGGCCTCGCCCGGTGGTGCGTGACGAGCTTGAGATCTACGGCAGCGCCGCGGTCTATTATTTGAAGTCGCGGCCGGGCCTGACCGGGCTCTGGCAGGTGAGCGGACGCAACGATGTCTCCTATGACAGTCGCGTCGCGTTCGACCGTCACTATGTCGAGAACTGGTCGCTGTTCGAAGACGTTCGCATCATCCTCAAGACCGTGCCTGCGGTGTGGATGTCGCGCGGTTCCTACTGACCGACCGCAACTGGTCAGCAATCGGCCGGTACGGCCCGAAGCCAATCCGGTCCAAAGCTATTCGGCGATGGGCCGGTCTCGCATTGCAGCCATAGTATTCTGCCAGGTTCCGAAGGAGGCACTCGGCAGCAGGCCTATCGGGCGGATGGGGCCAAAACGGATCGGAAACGTTCAGTTGAAAACAGACATATCAGCGTATTTTCGCCTTGCCGGCCCGATGCGGCCGGCACGGCTTGTCGCCACGTGCCTCGCTCTGTCGCTCGCGGTTCCAGCCATGGCCGACGAGTACCGGCTCGGCTCGCAGGACAAGCTCAACATCCGCGTCGCCGAGTGGCAGACGGTGGAAGGCACGTTCCGTGACTGGTCGGCGGTAAACGGCGAATATTCGGTCGGTCCCGCCGGCAATTTGTCGGTTCCGTTCGTCGGCGAACTGCCGGCCGCCGGCAAGACCACGTCGGAGGTTGCGGCCGCGATCAGCGTCGCCCTGCAGCGCAAGCTTGCCTTGTCGGACAAGCCGGAAGCCTCGGTGGAAATGGTGCAGTTCCGGCCGTTCTACATCTCGGGCGAGATCCAGACGCCTGGCCAGTTTCCCTATGTGCCGGAGCTGACCGTGCTCAAGGCGATCAGCATCGCCGGCGGCATCCGGCGCAACGCCGATTTGGGGACCCAGCTCGGCAAGGACCTGATCACCGCCAAGGGCAATTTCGACATTTATGACGACCAGCGCGTGCGGTTGATCGTCAAGCGTGCCCGCATCGATGCCGATCTCGCCGGCAAGGAGAGTTTCGAGGCGCCTAAGGAAGTCGAGGGCGACCCGCGCCTGGCGACAATCGTCTCCGACGAAATGCAGATCCTGATCTCCGACCAGAAAGCGTTGAAGCTGAAGCTGCAGGCGCTTGACGATCTGAAAGGGGTCCTGCAGTCCGAAATCGAGGCGCTGCAGAAAAAGATCGTCAACCAGCAAAAACAGGTCGACCTGGCGCAGCAGCAGGCGGACAGTATCGGTCCGCTGGCGCAAAAGGGCCTGGTCGCCAACGCACGCCTGCTTTCCTCGCAACAGTCGGTCACCGATCTGCAGGGCAAGATCCTGGACTATGAGACGGCGATCCTCACCGCCAAGCAGTCGGTCAGCAAGGCGACGCAGGATGCCATCGATGCCCAGAACACGTTGAACTCGAGACTTGCCGCCGACCGGCAGCAGGTCGAAGCAGACCTCAACGAAGCCGCACTCAGGGTCAACATGCAACAGGGCCTGATGGCCCAGGCATCGGACCCGGCCACGACCGCCGCCATCACAAACAACAATGAAGAGCCGGCGCTCATCTATTCGCTGGTGCGCGTGACCGACGGCAAGACCAGCGAGATCGACGCCAAGGAAGATACGCCGGTGCTGCCGGGCGACGTTATCAAGGTGAAGCTGGCGCCGACGGCCAGCCAGTAACCTGTTTGTTTGGAGCAATTCCGGACGGAAACCGTTTCCCACTTTTCCCGGAATTGCTCTAGCGCTCGGGCTCGCTCGGCGAGGCCCGCGCGATGGAGGCGGGAGGAACAAGTTCGGCTCGTTCGCGCCAGGGTGCGGGCGGGAACTTCCGTTTTCCGACCGCTTGAAGGCATTCCATGCAGCCCGCCGCACCGCGCCACGTCTACCTCAATCTCGATGCCATCCGCGGCGTCGCGGCGATCAGCGTCATGCTCTACCACTTCTCGCCGTTCCTGGCCGCCGGCAAGGTGCTGCCGTCGAGCTATCTGGCGGTCGACCTGTTCTTCCTGCTCAGCGGCTTCGTCATCGCGCATGCCTATGACCGTAAGATCGAAAACGGCATGGGCTTCGGCACGTTCCTGGCGATCCGCCTGATACGCCTCTACCCGCTCTACCTCGCCGGCACGCTGCTCGGTTTCTTCTATCTCATCGTCAAGAACCGGCTGATTCCGGCGGAATACATGCCGATCTCCGAGATCGGCACCATGCTGACGACCGGCATGTTCTTCATCCCGCTGGTCAGCGATGCCTATCACACGATCTTTCCGCTCAACCCCGCGTCGTGGTCGCTGTTCTTCGAGCTGATCGTCAACATAGCCTATGTCGCCGTCTTCTTCCTGCTGACGAAACGCGTGCTGAGCACGCTCATCGCCGTCAGCCTGGTGCTGCTGGTGGTCGCCTCTATCATTGCCGGCACGCTCGACTTCGGCATGACCGGCTCGACCATCATCAGCGGCCTGCCGCGCGTCTGTTTCTCGTTCTTCCTGGGCGTGCTGCTTTGCCGGTCCATGACACGCTATCAAAGCGCCCTCGGCTTCCTGCGGCGCGGCTGGTGGGTCGAGGGTGCGATCGCGCTGACGCTCATCGTCTTTGCCATCGCGCCGGCCGGCGGCGCGCGCGTCGCCTACGATCTCGCCTGCGTCGTCCTGGTCTTCCCGGCGCTGGTGGTGGTCGGCACTATTGCGACGACGGCGCCGCGCCTGTCAGGCCTCTATGGCTGGCTGGGGCGGATTTCCTACCCGATCTACATCATCCACACGCCGCTGCTGATGATCATCGCCGGGGCGGGCAAGGCCGCAGCGATCGACCCGTTCGCGCATCATCCCTGGTTCGGCATCGTCATGGCGGTTTCGGTCATCGTCATCGCCGACATCGCCACGCGCGTCTATGACGAGCCGTTGCGCCGCTTCCTGCAGCGGCTGATGCTGCGCAAGCGCGCCGTGGCCTGAGATAAGCAAGTCAGACGCGCGCCGGCATGCGGCCGTTGGCGGTGTTCTCGTCCGGCACCGGAACATAGGCCCGCCTTGCCCTGGCGAGCGGCACCGGGCGCAGCTTGAACAGGCCGTAATAGACGATGAACGAGGCCATGAAATAGGGGCCGAGGATCTCGACCTCGAAGAAGGAGCGGATCAGCATCATGCCGACCGCGCCGGCGAGCACCACTGAATCGGCGCTCCAGTCACCGAACACCACCTTCGAAACATGGCCCCAGAAGGAGCGCAGGATGATCAGCGCCAGCATCGTCACGCCGATGAAGCCGAGCTCGACCAGCGTCTCGATATAGGTGTTGTGGAAATGGAAGCCGGTGCGGGTGGAGATGTAGAACTCGGCCCAGAGCCGTTCCGGATCGGCAAAACCCTGGATCCAGTAGGCGGCATAGCCATAACCGAGCACCGGACGCTGCTGCGCGGCGGCCCAGCCCTGTTCCCAGAGATAGGTGCGGCCGGTCAGCGTCGAATCCTTGCCGAAGATGCCGAGCACGACATCGAGCAGGCCAAGGTTCAGCGCAGCCATCACACCGCCGACCAGCGCCGTAGCGCCGACGACGAACAGCACGCGGCGGTAGCGGCGTGACAGAACCTTGCTCATGGCAAGCAAAGCAACGACACCGATCACCGCCGGAAGCGAAGCGACTGACGTCGCCGAGTGGGCGATCGCCAGCATATAGACCGACAGCAGGATGATCGGCGCGGTCCAGACGAAGCTCATCCAGTTGCGCCGGTAGAAGGCCAGAAAAGCGAAGCAGAAGAAGATGCCGAGCGAGGCGAAGAAGCCGATCTGGTTCTTGGAGCCGAAGGCGCCGACGAAATTGGTGGTGCCGTCGATAGTGTCGAGCGCATAGGCGCCAACCTTCAGCGAATACAGCAGCACGATGAAGATGCCGATCAGCGAGCCCAGCACCAGCGTGCGCGTGCTGATGGTGCGCGCCGCGATGTAGGCGCACAGCATGTGGGAGAAATATTGCAGCCCCGCCCGCGCGCTGGTGCCGGCCGCTTGCGACCAGAACAGCGACAGGCAGACATAGGCCGCAAACAGCAGCGGCAGCCAGGCGCTGGAGAGATCGCGGGCGAAACGCCGATAATCGACGAACAGCAGCGGCAGCCATACCAGATAGTAGGCGAGGATCAGGATCTGGCCGAAATTGGTGGAGTAGGCGAAGGCAAACACCGACACCGCAACGGCGAAGGCGGCATAGGCCTTGTTGTTGTCCGGATCGATCAGAATGGATTTCGGGATCTTCATATCCGTACCGGATTTCTCATGCTACCGCCTTTCGGCTGGGCTGAAGCGCCCATGGTCGGCTTTTCTGCGTCAGGTCCGCCCTTGCATGCGCGATCGCCGGAACCTGCCCTTGCCGGACCCGATCAGCGGGCATCCATTGTGCAGTGCACAATATAACCTCTATCGCCTGTCACTCAATGGTAAATTTGCCGCGAGGGGTAAAGTTGCCGCGGGCAGGGCCAAAACGACCATGCAACCGACAAATGGCGTTAATACGGCTCGCTCGTTCGAAAATTCAAACGGTGACCGCTACCACAGCGCTCCGCCGGTGACCTGAATGTTTTCCATGGTGATGCCCTTGGCCAGATCCGAGCACAGGAACACGGCTAGTGCCGCAATCTCCTGCGGCTGCAGCAGGCGCTGCTGGGGATTGCCCTTGGCGATCTCGGCCACCGCTTCCTCGGCGGTTCTGCCCTTGCCCTCACGCTCGACGACCTGCGCCACGTTGCGGCGCATCAGTTCGGTCTCGACCCAGGTGGGGCTGATCATGACGCAGGTGACACCGTGCGCGGCGCCTTCCAGCGCCACGCAGCGGGTAAGGCCGAGCAGCCCGGCCTTCGAGGCGCAGTAGGCCGGGTTGTCCTTCCAGCCGACGGAAGCCGCTGTCGAGCCGATGTTGACGATACGGCCCCAGTCGCGCGCGATCATGCCGGGCAGCACAGCTCGGGTGACGCGGAACGCTCCGCTGAGATTGGTGTCGACGATCTTGTCCCACAGTGCGTCGGAATGGCCGCAGACCGGCTGTTCGGCGGTGGTGCCCGCGGCATTGACCAGTATGTCGGCCGGGCCGATGGCGGCTTGTGCGTCAGCCGCAAACCGGTCGGTCACATCGCTGTCGCGGACATCGAGATGGGCGGCATAAACCCTGGTGCCGTGTGCCGACAGGGCCAACCGCACGCGCTCGATTTCGTCGGCGCCGGGATAATAGGCGGCGTCGGATCTGTCGGCGCCGGCGGGCGCGATGTAGGAGCCGACGGCGACATTGGCGCCGGCTTGCGCCAGGGCCGTAGCAATGGCGAAACCCATGCCGGAAAACCCGCCGGTGACGATGGCGCTGCGGCCGGAAAGGTCTGTCATGGTGGGCAGTCTCCGATACCGACGTTTGATGCGATAGTCTTAGACCCAGCCCGGTGACGAGCGCTACCTTGCCTGCAGGGCTTGTCACGACGTCGCTAAAGCGGTTTGCCCAGCCACTCGCGATAGAAGCCTTCGAGATCGGGTTCGAAATCATGCACGATCGGATAGCCGGGTGCTGCCGCCTCGACCTCGTGCATGGTGCCGCATTGCGGGCAGATGAATTCGCGGATTTCCATCCATTGCGGATCGGGGATATCGCTGTTGGGATAGATCTCGCGCAGCGCTTCCTCGGTGTTTCGCACGTTGATCGCAGCCTTGAGCTTCCAGTTCTTGCGGTAGTCGCCGAAAGAGTGGCCGCATTCGCAGCGGGTGATCCGTTCATCGCCGCTTTGGCAGATGAAGAGGTGATCCGAGACCGGCAGCAGGATCGGGTCCTTCCAGGTGACACGGTCCTGATAGACGGCGAGCATCTTGAAGAAGCGGTCGTCGTCCTTGTAGGCGCTCATGATGCGCTTTGTCTGAGGCCAGGGCAGCTTGCCGGCTGAGAGATCGCCGAGGACTTCCTTGCTGTATGAGGTCATGGCTTTGCTCCCGGCATGAAGATCGATCTGGCGTCGATGGTCCAGAAATCACTGAAATCCCTGGTGAAGCGCGACGATAGCTTGATCGCGCTGGCATACATTTTCTTCACCTCGGGCGCGAAGTCGGCCTTCTCGACACGGCCGCGTTCGGCAGCGATCCAGTCCGAAACCGGGATCGCCTTGGCCAGACGCTCTCTGCGCATGGCGGCACGACGTTCGACGGTGGCGTCGATATCGGCAACCGGATAACCCTCGGAGTCGTCCTTCAGCACGATGCCGAAAATCTGGATCGCCGCCTGGCGGGTGAGAAAACCGTTCTCGACATCCCAGGCGGTCTTGACCGGATCGCGCTCCAGCACGTCGCCGTAACCGCCGCCACCATTGTAGGAATGGCTGAAGATGTCCCCCGACTTGTGCGGCGAGGTGATGTAGGGGCCTTCGACCACGGCATGGTCGCCGCCGATGTTCTTCTCGTAGTCGGAGACATGCGGATCGATACCTGGGGCATGCGCGAGCGGTTCGCCTTTTGCCGCCAGTTCATGGATGTTGGAATTGCGTACCGCGCGATGCTTCTGGCAGGTCGGCGCGGGATAGCCGCCACACATGCCGCCATTGTCGAATACCCGCGAGGAGTGTTCCGAGGTGTGCAGTCGCAGGTGCGAGGTCTTGTTGATCAGCCAGGTCGAGACGAAGGAACAGCCGCCGCGATATTTGCCGGCGCCGCCCGAATTGGGGACGATCGAGCGGCCGATATAGACCATCGGCATCGATTGTTCCCAGACCTCGATGTTGCCCATGTCGGATTCCGGATTCCAGCCGACATAGGCGGTGTCGAGGCCATCGGCGATGGCCAGCGCGCCGGAGCCGGCGGCGGCGCATTCGAAATGCGCCATGCCGAACGGCGTACCGTACTGGCTTTCGCCGCCCATCTCGATCATCGGGCTGTTGACCTGGCCGACGAAGGCTTCCTCGACGAAGCCGCGCGCGACGAAGCCGCGCGACAAAAGGCGTTGGAACACGCCATAGGCCGGCAGCAGCAGCGCCCAGGATGTGGCGGTCGCCACCATCTCATTGTCGGGGTTGGTCCAGGTGCCGTGCGGCAGCTTCAGCTCGGTCGCCATCCAGGCGCCGTCATTGACCAGGCCTTCGAAGTTCATGTGCTGGGTCAAGGTGACGAACATGCCTCCATCCATGCCGGCCGGCGTGCAGTTCATCGAATGGTAGCCCCAGGGCTGCGTGCCCTCGAAGTCCATGGTGATCTTGCCGTCGGTGGTGATCTCCATCTCGATCGGGATGTTGTAGAGCCAGTCGGGATCGCCAAGCAGCTGGAAGCCGGGCTTGCCCGCCGTGACATGGCCGTAGAAGGTGTGGCCGCGATAGATGCCGGGCACGGTGAGCTGGCAGGTGCGGGCGAGCTGGGCGCGACGGCCCTCCTCGATGAACTCCTTCGACACCTTCATCCAGTAGTCGAGGCCGATCTCGGAGATCAGCTGCTTGACGCTTTCGCGCATGTCAACGCAGGAGGCGACCTTGGCCTTCTCGTCGAGCACCCAGTAGATCGGCATGCGCAGATTGCGCTCGCAGCGGATGACGTAGTCGCGGCGGATCTCGTCATTCTCGCCGATCTTTTCGGCGCAGACGAACAGGCCTTCGGTGAAGCGCTCCTGCGCCAGGCAGACGTCGCCGCCGGGCGTGATGCCGCCGGCTTCGAGCTCGTGGCAGACCGCACCGGCCCAGCCGACCAGCGTGCCTTCATGGAAGATCGGCACCACGTCCATGACGTCGGGCACCTGCACCGTGCCGATGAAGGCATCGTTGTTGGCAAAGATGTCGCCTTCGCGGATCTTCGGGTTTTCCTCGTAATTGTTCTTGATCATCCATTTGATGAAGCGGCTCATCGTGTGGACGTGGACCATGATGCCGTTGGACAGCGCGATCGCATCGCCCTCGGGCGTATAGATCGCCACTACCATTTCGCCGACTTCGCGCACGCCGGGCGAGGCCGAGATGCGGCGGGCCATTTCGCGGGCCGAGACGCAATAGGCGCGCAGCTTGGTGTGCAGCGTCTCGAATTTCAGCGGGTCCTGGTTGCGTAGCGTGAGCTCGGTGATGCCGTCATAGCAGCCGGTCTCTTCCATCAGCCGTTCTGAATCGAGCAGCCGTTCGCGAAGGCGCAGGGCCGAGGCAGGTTTGTCCAACATGGCGGTGCCCTTTCAAGAATGGGTGTAATGCAGCAGCGTCCACTCATCGACATGGACACGGTCCTGCGGATGAACGACGAGCGTGGTGGCGGGATGTTCGATGATGGCCGGACCGATCACCTCATGGCCGGGCTGCAGGAGGTCCATCTCGTAGAGATTGGCCTTGTGCCAGCGTCCCCCGATATAGGCCTCGCGCACGCCCTTGTGCGCTGCTGCCGGGGCCGACTTGCCGAGCGGGCGCTTCAAGAGCACCGGCTTGACCTTGTCGGCGGTGGCGATCAATCCGAGCTCGGTGATGGTGAAGCCGGCTTCGCCATAGCGCGAAACGCGATGGTTGACCTTGGCGTAGACCGCCTCGAATTCGTCGATGACCCTACGCATGTCGTCAGCCGAATTGACCTCGGCAAGCGGTGCCATGACCTCGACATCCTCGAGCTGGCCGGTGTAGCGCATCATCAGGAACGGCACGGTCTTGATCTTGTCTCTGATATGGCCGTCGCTGATCATCTCGTTGACCGCCGCCTTGGTGAGATCATTCCAGACGTCGGTGACCTTCTTGCCGAAAGCGAGCAGCTCGTCATCGCTTGCGCGGGCGCCGACGTCGTGCTGCGTCGAGACCGAATGCCGACGCATGAAATCGGCGGTGGTGCAGCCGAAGGCCGAGAAGGCGGCGGCAAACTGGAAGGTGATGATGTCCTTGAAGCCGATGCCCCTGGAGCAGCCGGCCAGATGCAGCGGACCCGAGCCGCCATAGGACAGCAGCGTGAATTCCGAGGGATGGATGCCCTGGCCGGAGATGACCCGGCGCAGCGCGTTGTTGGCATCGGCTTCCAGCAGGTCGATCATGCCTTCGGCAGCCTCCTCGACACCGACGCCAAGGATGCTGGAGCATTTTTCCTCAAACGCTTTGCGCGCCTTCTCGACCTGCAAGACGACCTTGCCGCCGAGGAAATAATACGGGTTGAGGCGGCCTAGTATGGCGTCGCAATCGGCGATGGTGGGTTCAGTGCCGCCCTTGGCGAAGCAGATGGGGCCGGGGTCGGAACCGGCGCTTTCCGGCCCGAGCGAGACTTTCTTGGTCAGCGGGTCGACCTTGAGGATCATGCCGGCGCCGGCGCCGATCGTGTCGAGATGCAGCGTCGGCACGTTGAGCTTGAAACGGTCCATCAGCGGCTCGTTCTCGATCCGCGTCTGGCCGCGCGAAATGACGCCCATGTCGAAGGAGGTGCCGCCCATGTCCGAGCAGATCAGGGAGTCGTTGCCGATGAGCTTGCCGACATAGGCCGCGCCGAGAATACCGCCGATCGGGCCGGAAATCATGGTTTCGTGCAGGCGCGGATGGTTGATTGAGGTCAGGCCGCCAAAGGACAGCAGCGTCTGCACGCCGTATTTGAAGCCGTATTTTTTCGAAACGTCCTCGATACCCCTAAGCTGCTTGCGGCCGCGCGACGTCGCGTAGGCTTCGATCAGCACCGAGTTCAGCCGCGACTGTTCGCGGATGACCGGGCGGACCTCGTGGCTGGTGTAGATGAGGATGTCGGCGCAGGCTTTCAGCACCTCCTCGCGGCATATCTCGGCGATGCGCTTTTCGTGCACCGGATTGACGTGCGAGAAGATGGTCATGATGCAGATCGCCTCGACCTTGTCGGCAATCAGCTTCCTGGCCGCAATCGCGACTTCATGCTCGTAGAGCGGCAGCACGATGTCGCCGAACTGGTCGATGCGCTCGGTGACGCCATGGGTGCGACGGCGCGGCACCAGCGGATCGGGATGATGGTGGGTCACCGCATGCAGCCGGTCGGCATAGGAATAGTCGGCCCAGGCCTGCAGGCCGCGACCCATCAGGATCATGTCTTCCAGACCCTTGGTGGTGATCAGGCCAAGCCGGCGCCCGGTGCGCGACAACAGTGTGTTGAGCATGCCGGTGCCGGAATAGAGCACGACGTTGACGCCGGAGAACAGCTGCTCCAGCGAGATGCCCCAGGCGTCGGCCGCGTCTTCGGCCGATGCGAGGAAGCCTTCGGCCTCGTTCTTCGGCGTGGTTGCCGACTTGCCGATCTTGAAGTGGCCGTCCTGGTCGACAAGGATCGTGTCGGTCATGGTGCCGCCGGCGTCGATGCCGATGACGATTGGATTGCCGACGATGGGGCTGGTGAGGTTGGGTTGGGTCACGGTCGCCTCAGGATTGCTGTAGGATGGCTCAAGCTAGATTCCTTGGGCGGCCTTGCGCCATATGCCAAAAGACACAATGTCCGCCGGACCGGGATCGCCGAGAAAAGGGCATGCGCATGGGCAATATCTGGGGGCCGCTCGCCAGGGCGATTGCCGCCACCGGTACGGACAGGCATGTCGACTGCCTGATTGACCTGATCGGCGCCGACATCGAGCACGATCTCGTCACCGTGACCCGATATTCGGCGACGCAGACGCCGGAATTCATCAAGCACCGGCGCTTCTCCGACGAGATGGTCCGGCGCTATCTCGACAATTACTACGTCTTCGACCCGTTCTATGCCTCGTGGCGGCGTGAGCAGAGGCTGGGCATCCTGCCGCTGAAGCGGCTTGCCGATGACGAGGCCAAGCGCGGCCAGTACATAGCGGGCTTCCTGGCGCAGTCGGAAATCTGCGACGAGGTCGGCATCATGCTGGCCGATGGCGGCGACTGGTGCCTCGGCATCTTCCTCGACCGCTCGACCTCCACCTTCAAGGACAGCGAGATCGCCCTGCTGGACGAGCGGCTGCCGGTGTTCGAGGCCTTGCATGCGCTCGACATCAAGGCGCGCGGCACCGAGTTCTCCCGCACATCGGCGCCGACCGGCCCCGGCGCCTCGCCCCGGCAGGAGCCGACCATCCCGGCGAGCCTGTGGCCGGAGCTGTCGCTGCGCGAGCGGGAATTGGTGCAGTTGATCCTGGCGGGACATCCGACCGCCAACATCGCGGAACGGCTCGGCATCGCCGTCGGCACGGTGAAGAACCACCGCCGCCGCATCTACGAGAAGCTCGACATAACCACCGAACGGGAGCTGTTTTTGCAGTTCTTCCAGCATCGGGCAGACGGTTAGTCCGCCATCGATATGGCCGTCAGTCGTGCAATTGCCTGGAAATCGGCGGGCCGACAGTAAAGCCGGAGAATGTTACCTCAAACCCTTCGCGCTGCGGCGAGCAGCACATCATGCCGACATCGACGGATTTGGAGATCGGGAAATAAGCCAGCCGCACCGGCTTCCACTTGCCATCGGTGGTATCAAGATATTGGATGCGGATCGCCTCGGCATGGCGGGTCAGCCGGATGCGCACGCCGTCGGGGCCGGTGGGAATGCTGAGCAGCGACCAGTCCGAGGTGTCGTTGGTGACCACCACCGAAAAGTAAGCCAGCCCGTCGGTGTATTCGATGCCGGCCTTGATCCAGTGCGTTTCACTCAGCCGCAGCATCAGCCCGGCCTGGTCGTAGAGCACCTTGTAGTCGCCCTTGACGGTGACTTCGGCGCTGAAGTCACCCTCAACCGGGCGATAGAGGAAATGGCCATTGTCACGCCAGAAGCCGTAAAAGGTTTCGCGCCAGAAGTCGGTTTCCCCGCCGGTGCGCACATGCACGATGCCATTACCGAAAGCATGGTGCGGCGGCGGGTTGAGCCAGGTCAGTTCCTCTTTCGCCGCTGTCATCGGTTCACCCGTCGATTAGCCGGCAAAGGTGTAGGCTGTCTTCACCGTAGTGTAGAACTCCGCGGCATAGCGGCCCTGCTCGCGCGGGCCGTAGCTCGATCCCTTGCGGCCACCGAACGGGACGTGGAAATCGACGCCGGCGGTCGGCAGATTGACCATCACCATGCCGGCCTCGGAATTGCGCCGGAAATGCGTGGCATGCTTGAGGCTAGAGGTGCAGATGCCGGAGGTCAGGCCGAAGGGGGTGTCATTGGCAACCGCAAGCGCCTCGTCATAGTCCTTGACGCGAATGACGTTGGCGACCGGCCCGAAGATTTCTTCCCGCGAAATGCGCATGGCGTTGGTGCTCTCGGTGAACAGCGCCGGCCTGAGATAGAAGCCGGGTGTTTCGCGGTCCAGCCGCTCGCCGCCGAAGGCGAGGTTGGCGCCTTCCTGGCTGCCGATGGCGATATAGTCCTCGTCCTGCTTCAGCTGGCTCGCATCGACGACGGGCCCGATCTGGGTCTTGGCATCGAGCGCATCGCCGATGACGAGCTTTTCCAGGCGCTCCTTGAGCGCGGCAACGAAGCGGTCGTGAATGCCTTCGGTCACCACCAGGCGCGACGATGCCGTGCAGCGCTGGCCGGTCGAGAAATAGGCGCCGTTGATGGCGCACTCGACAGCCGTGGCGAGGTCGGCGTCGTCGAGCACAACCATCGGGTTCTTGCCGCCCATTTCGAGCTGGAACTTGCGCATGTGCTCGACGCTTGCCGCGGCGACGCGTTTGCCGGTGCCGACCGAGCCGGTGAAGGTGATGGCGTTGAGGTCGGGGCTGTCGAGCATGGCCTGGCCGACCACCGAGCCCTTGCCCATGACCAGGTTGAGCACGCCTTTCGGCAGGCCGGCGCGGTGCAGGATGTCGACAATGGTCCAGGCGCTTTCGGGGACGAGTTCGGCCGGCTTGAAGACGATGGTGTTGCCATGCGTGAGTGCCGGCGCGATTTTCCAGGTGGGAATGGCGATGGGGAAATTCCACGGCGTGATGATGCCGACGACGCCGACGGCTTCGCGGGTGATCTCGACGCCGACGCCCGGGCGAACGCTGGGCACCAATTCACCCGACAGGCGCAGCGTCTCGCCGGCGAAGAAGTCGAAGATCTGGGCGGCGCGGATGGTCTCGCCAATGCCCTCGGCCAGCGTCTTGCCCTCTTCGCGCGACAGCGCGCGGCCGATCTCGTCCTTGCGCGCCATGATCTCGTCCGACGCCTTTTTCAGCACGGCGTGGCGCACCAGCGGCGCCGAACGCGACCAGGCCGGGAAGGCGGCTTTGGCCGCCGCTATGGCCTGCTTTGCCTGTTCGGCGCCGGCCGAGGCATATTCGCCAACGACATCGCCCGTGTTCGAGGGATTGATGTTGCGCGAGCCGGCCTCGCCCACCCACTCGCCATCGATCAGATTTTTACGAAACAGGCTCATGTCGCGGTTTCCTTGTATTGGTTCGCTGGGGGTGCCGTACGCCTGAATATTTATCAGACAAATGACGACACTGTGAGGGCTGAAATCTAGCTGCGGACTGGATAGCCGATGGCGCGCGGCTATGAAAGCCGCGACCTCAAGATGGACAATATGAAGCGGCCCTGTCAGGTCGGAAAAGTCCAGAACAGGCAAGCCAGCGTCGCCGCGGCGAAGATGACGAAGAACAAGCTCCTGAGCAGGATGTTGCGGCGCAGCTCGTTCATGGTGAAATGGCTGCCAACGATGGCCGCGGCGAACAGGAAACGCCAGTTCAGGAGCGCCCACAGCACGCTGCTCTGGCCGAAAGCCCAGCGGGCGACGAGACAGCCGACAATGGTGGCGAACAGGGCAATCACCGCCCAGAACAGCGCATCCGCAGCATGGGTCAAGACGATGCCGGCGGCGCGGATCGGCAGGATCATCATCAGCATGGCGCCGAAAAAATAGACGGCGGCGAGCGGCAGGAACGACCCGGCATCGGCGATGCCGTCCAGCCGCCTCACCCCGATCGCGCCATAGGGATAGCCGTGCCTGGCGACCGCCAGGCTGAGCGCCATGAGCAATGCGGTGAGCACCGCGACCAATGCGAATGTAATGAGGGCCTTGCTCATGCCGTTCCTTGCTTTGAGGCCCTGTCAGAGCCGAATCACGAGGAACGATTTTAGCGCACGGTCCGCGATTGCGCGTCAGCTTTGCTGAGCGTTCCGCTCTTCACCGGTCGCTGTTTTCGAAGGCCCCCATGCCTTGCGCGATCAGATTGGTTGCCATGACAAGCGAAACGATGGCTGCGGAGTTGAAGATCACCACCCACCATTTGCCGCCGGTCAGGAAGCCGTAGCCGTCGGCGACCGCCAGTCCCCAATCGGCTGAGGGAGGCTGGATGCCGAGGCCGAGGAAGCTCAGCGTGGCGATCGAAAAGAAGGCGTAGCCAAGCCTTGTGACCAGCTCGATGAGGATGGTTTCCCTGACATTGGGCAATATCTCCAGGAACATGACGGCGAGGGAACTCTCGCCGCCGAGCCGGGCGGCGCTGACATAGTCGCGCTCGCGCTGCTCGCGCACGGCGGCGCGCACTGTCCTTGCCACCAGCGGCGCATAGGCAATGCCGATCACAAGGATGACGGTGAGGTTCGATGGCCCAAGCGCGACCAGCGCCATGGTGACGAGGACGATGAAGGGAAAGGCCATCAGCGTGTCGAGCAGCCTGGCGCCGATGGCGTCGACCAGCCCGTCGAAATAGCCGAGCACGAGGCCAAGCACGCTGCCGGCGGCTACGCCGAGCAGGGTTGCTGCCGGCGCGACCAGCAGGATGTCACGCGAGCCGACGACGATGCGCGACAGCACGTCACGACCGAGCTGGTCGGTGCCGAACCAGTGCGCCGCGTCGGGCGGCGCCAGCATGACGAGGAAATCCTCGGCATAGGGATCGTAGGGCACAAACAGGCTGCCGAACACGGCACAGCCGACCCAGAACAGCAGGATCAGCGAGCCGATGATGACCGAGGGCGGCAGCTGCGAAACAGTCTCGCGGATGCGACTTGCTGCCCGCCAGCGCAGCGTACGGCGCTCCGGCAATTCCATCAGTTCCATCATGGCGAGACACGGCGGCGCTGCCGCGGATCGAGCAAGGCATTCACGAGATCGCCTGCCGCGGCCGACAGCACGAAGATGGTCGCCATGACCAGCACGCCGGCTTCGAGCATCGGGAAATCGCGCGCCTTGGCGGCGTTGAGGACAAGGTTGCCGAGGCCCTGTATGCCGAACAGGGCTTCGATGACCACCAGACCACCCAGCATGTAACCGGTCTGGGTCGCGAGCACGGCGATGGTCGGCGTCAGCGCATTACGCAGCACGTGCCGGATGAGTATCTCGCGACGCTCGAGGCCCTTCAGGACGGCGGTGCGCGTATAGTCGGCGGCCAGCGCCTCGATCACGCCGGCCCGCGTCATGCGGGCGATGTAGCCGGCAAGGTTCAGCACCAGCGGCAGCGCCGGCAGGATCAGGTAATAGCCACTGACCCAGAGCCCGGCGCCATCGGGAGCAGCGCCGGTGATCGGGAACCAGTTCAGCCACAGGCCGAAGACGATGAGCATCAGCAGGCCGGAGACGAAGTCCGGGACGATGCCGAAGGACACGCCGGCGAGTACGATCAGGCGGTCGATAAAGCGGCCCTGGTTGAGACCGGCGACGATGCCGGCGCCGATGCCCAGCGGCAGCAGAAAGACGAGGATAATTCCGGCAAGGGCCGCCGAGCGCTTGAAGCTTTCCAGAACGAAGGGCGCCACCGGCAAACGCAGCGACAGGGAGGTGCCGAAGTCGCCTGACAGCACGCTGCTGAACCAGTGCCAGTATTGCACGAGCACCGGCTGGTCGGCGCCGAGCTGCCTGTTCAGCGCCGCGATGGCATCGGCATCGGCGAACGGCCCGAGCATGAGGCGACCGACATCGCCGGGCAGAACCTGCCCGGCGAAGAACACCAGCATGCTGACCAGCCACAGCGTGAGCAGAAGCGAGGCTGCCCGCACCGACACAGTGCGGCCGGTCAGCATCGGATTGTGGTGCCCGGAGTGGCTGGACGTCTCACAATCATGCCTGGGCGAACGTCACGCGATCGAGCAGCAGATGCGAGATCGCCGTGAAGCGGACGCCCTCGACCTTCGACGAGACGATGCGGCTGTATTGCGAGAAGTAGCTGATGATCAGCGGCGTCTCGTCCAGCAGCAAGGTCTGGATGTTGCCCGCGGCAAGGCGTTGCGCCTGAAGGTCGCGGGCCTTGCCATATTCGAGCAGCAGCCCGTCATAGGCCGGGTTGTTGAAATGCGCGGCGTTCCAGGCGCCCGAGCTCTTCAGCGTGGCATTGAGGAAGATGTCGGGCGTGCCGCGATGGCCAAAATCGGTAATGCCGAGATTGGAATCGAGCCATGGCGACGAGCCGAACTTCGCCGAGCCATAATAGGCGTCCTGCGGCAGCACGTTGAGCTTGATGTCGATGCCGGCCTTCTTGGCAAAATTCTGGATCAGCACGGCATAATCGGGAATGTCATAGGCGCGCTCGGTGGTCAGCGTCACCGGGAAGCCGTTCGGCACGCCGGCTTCGCCAAGCAGGCGCTTGGCCTCGGCGATGTCCTGCTTGCGCTGCGGCACCGACGGATCGGCCGAGGGGAAGATCGGCGCGAACGGGGTGTCGTTGCCGACGATGGCGCGGCCCTTGAGCAAGCCCTTGACCACCGCCTCGCGGTCGATGGTGAGCGCCAAGGCGCGGCGAATGCGCTTGTCGGTGAACGGCGCCTGGTCGGTCCGCAGATGCACCTGGTCATGCGAACTTGCCTGCACGCTGAGCAGCTTGAAGTTGGGATTGCCCTCGATCGCCAATTCCAGCCGGGTCGTGCTCGGGATGACGTCGAGCTGGCCGGCCTGCAGCGCCAGCACCTGCGCCTGCTCGTCGTCGAAGAACTTGATTTCGACGCGGTCGGGCAGCGCCTTGTCGCCCCAATAGTCAGGGTTGCGCACGAAGCTGGCGCCCTGCTTGGGGCGGAAGGATTCGAGCTTGAACGGGCCGGTGCCGTTGAAATTCTTCTCGAAATCGCCGGCATAATCGGCCGGCAGTATTACGGCGTTGTATACGTCGGAGGAGACATAGAAGGGGAAGTTGCTGTTGGGCCCGTCGAGATCGAAGGCGACTGTCTGGTCGTCGACGACCTTGGCGCCGCCCTTGGACAGGATGCCCTTATAGGCCGACAAAGCGGACGAACCGCTGGCCGGATCGACCAGCCGCTCGAAGCTCGCCACCACATCCTTGGCGGTGACGGTGCGGCCGTCGTGGAATTTTACGCCCGGCCGCAATTTGAAGGTCCAGCGGCTGGCGGTCTCGTCGGCCTCCCACGACAGAGCGAGCTTGGGCTGCAGACCGTCCTTGGGATCGTCGAGGATGAGATATTCGCCGACCTGGCTGATGACGCCGATGCTGGCCGGATCGGTGATGGAGACGGGATCGATCGCCTTGGTCGGCTGTCCGAGCCCAACGCGGACCGTGCCGCCGGCGCCGGCAGCGCGCGCCGTGCCGAAACCAGCAAGTCCCTGCGAGGCGGCAAAGCCGGTGAGGCCGATCAAGGCTGCGTATTTCAGCAGATCGCGGCGCTTGAGGAAGCCGGCCTGGTGCTCATCGACGGCGACGTTCCAGATGTCGCCGGACAGATTGCGAAGCGTATCGATGTCGTTGCGTTTGGTCATTTTGAAACCCCTGTCTGAAATGACTGTTGAATGGCTTAAGCG
Organism: Mesorhizobium sp. M0862; assembly: GCF_040319795.1. NCBI lineage: Bacteria > Pseudomonadati > Pseudomonadota > Alphaproteobacteria > Hyphomicrobiales > Phyllobacteriaceae > Mesorhizobium > Mesorhizobium sp. M0862. The sequence goes on along the minus strand of NZ_JAMYOJ010000015.1, from coordinate 94,862 downwards.
ACTGGTTCGCCGTCGAGATGGATGCGGTCGACGGCTTGCGGGTAAAAGGCGATGAGGCCCCTGATCTTGGGCATTTCGGCAATGGGATCGCGGTAGCTCCAGGCGACATCGGGGCTTACCGAGCCGTCGGCGCGCCGGCCCGACCAGTAGGAGGCGATGCCCTTGTAGGGACAGCGCGTCGTGCTGTCCGAAGCGGTCAGCCGGTCGAGCCTGACATCGTCCGGGTGCAGGTAGAAACGCGTCGGCAGATGCGTTTCGAACAGCAGCACCGGGCGATGGCTGTCGGCGATCAGTTCGCCGTCGAACCAGATCTGGACGTGACTTGAACTCTGCAGCACATCGATGCGTGCGTATGGATCGCGGGCGTGGATGAAGACTTCTTCCTCCTCCTCGAACCATTGGTCGACCGCCTTCCAGGTGAAGGCGATACGCCCGTCCAGCGGCGACAGATTTTCATCCGGCGGCGCGACAAGCGACCAGGCCGCGTTGGGCGAAGCTTTTTCTCCCGTCTCCAGGTTCCAATAGGTGGTTTCGCCACCGACGGGATGGGGCTGGCTATGCTCGGACGGCTTTAAGAGCGAGCGGTCCACCGAGGAGGCCGGGAAGAAATAGATCGGCAGAAAATGGTTGGAGCGCAGCACCAGGACGTTGCGGCTGTCGGCGATGGTGCGGCCGGCGAATTTGACCCGAATGCGCTTGGGGCTGTGCAGAACATTGATGAGCTGCGGAGCCGTGGCTTCGCGGGGCTGAAGTTTTGGCGCTGCGGTCATATCAGTTGCCCCAAGTCAGGATACGGCGCGCACATTGTCGCGCTGTTCGGCGAAGCGGTTGGCCGGCCGAGCCAGGCCGAAACGGTCACGCAGCGTCCCCGGCGCATATTCGGTGGGGAATACGCCGCGGCGCTGCAGTTCCGGCACGACCTGCTCGGCAAAATTCACCCAATCCTCCGGGAGCAGCGGGAACATCAGGTTGAAGCCCTCGGCGGCACCTGCCTCGAACCAGTCCTGCAGCTGATCGGCGATCTGGTTCGGTGTGCCGACGACGGTCGGCACCGAACCGCTGTTGGCGAGCTTGCGAGCGATCTCGCGCAGAGTGAGGTTCTGCTTCGACCATTCCTTGACGCGATTGAGCGAGGTGCGGCCGCCATTGAAGGTGCTCTCGTCCGGCAGCGGCGGCAGCGGGCCGTCCGGCGGATATACGGAGAGATCGACGCCGCTCCAGCTCGAGAGAAGGTCGATGCCGACCCGATCGGGAAGCAAGCTCTGCAGATACTCCTGCCGCTCGCGTCCCTCCGCTTCGGAAGCTGCGACGATCGGCAGGATGCCCGGCAGGATCTTGAAGCTCTCGGGCTTGCGGCCGTAACGGGCGAGGCGCTCGTTGATGTCCTGCCTATATTTGATGCCGTCTTCCTTGGTGCTGTAGATGGCAAAGTGCGCATCGGCATGCGCGGTAGCGAAATTCTTGCCGTCTTCGGACGAGCCGGCCTGGACGATCAGCGGATGGCCCTGCGGCGGGCGCGAGACATTGAGCGGTCCGCGCACCTTGAAGTGCGGGCCCTTGTGGTTGATAGCATGGACCTTGTCGGGATCGGCGAAATAGCCCGATGCCTTGTCGATAAGCAGGGCTTCGTCTTCCCAGCTGTCCCACAGTGCCTTGACGATATCGAGGAATTCGGTGGCGCGCTCATAGCGAAAGGCGTGCTCGATATTGCCGTCGCGGCCGAAATTGCGGGCCTCCTCGTCCATGGCCGACGTCACCACATTCCAAGACGCCCTGCCCTTGCTGATATGGTCGAGCGAGGCAAACATGCGGGCGACATTGTAGGGCTCGCTGTAGGAGCTCGAGGCGGTTGTGATGAGGCCGATATGCCTGGTCACGCCGGCAAGTGCCGACAACAGCGTCAGCGGTTCCAGGCGGGCATTGGCGTAATGGGCGACGCCGCTCTGTACGGAATCCCAGATCGCGACATGGTCGGCGACGAAGATCGTATCGATCCTGGCGCGCTCGGCAGACTGGACGAGATCGCGGTAGAAGTCGAAGTCGAGCACTTCGCGGCCGGGCGCGCGCGGATGGCGCCATGACATACGATGATCGCCCTGCGGGTTGAAGAAAAACGCGCTGAGGATCATGTGGTCGCGTGCCATGTCGGCCTCCTTGCAGAACTGCTCCAAGGGACCGTCGCGATGCCTCGACCGGCTGCGACAATCTCTCCTGAGCGGTGAAAGGTAGATTGCGCTCCAGCTTAATTCGAGTAATTTTATAGAGATTGTGCGGCGTGAAAGCGGAAGCGATTGCCCTAGAAGACCGCGCCGAAAGAAAGTGGTTTCAGCAAGACATGTCGTCATCGGTTCTGAACGTCGAGCAGCTCACCGTCGCCTATGATGGACGCCGGGGATCGCATCCGGCCGTCAACGGCGTGTCGCTTGCCATCGGCGAAGGCGAAGCGCTCGGCCTTGTCGGCGAGTCCGGATCGGGCAAGAGCTCGGTGGCTCTCGCTATTCTGCGCTATCTGCCGCGCAACGCCCGGATCGCCGCGTCGGCGCTCGAGTTCCAGGGCCGCGAGATCCGCAATCTCTCCGGCGAACAGCTGCGCCGGCTAAGGGGCGATCGCATCGCGGCCGTCTACCAGCATCCGGGTGCGGCGCTCAATCCGGCCATGACGATCGGCCGGCAGATCACCGAGACGATTATGCGGCATCGCCCGGTTCGGCAGGACGAAGCACGCACCCGCGCCGCCGGGCTGCTGAGCCGTGTCAGGGTGAGCAATCCGGAGCGGGTGCTCGATCTCTATCCGCATGAATTGTCGGGCGGCATGCAGCAGCGCGCCAACATCGCGATTGCGATTGCGCTCGACCCGTCGCTGCTGGTGCTGGACGAGCCGACGACGGCGCTTGACGCCAGCGTCCAGTCCGAGATCATCGCCATCCTGCAGGACTTGCGCCGCGACCACAAAACCAGCGTTCTGCTGATCAGCCATGACATCAACATGGTCCGCTGGGCCTGCGATCGGGTGGCCGTGATGCAGTCGGGGACGGTGGTCGAAAGCGGCATCGCCAACGATGTCTTCGAGAACCCTGTTCACGCCTACACCAAGGCGCTGATCGCCTCGATCCCGGCGCTCAACTTCACCAAGCGCGACGGCAGGCTGGCCGAGATGCACACAACCGGCCCGTCGAAGCCTGTCCGCAGCGATCAACCGGAAGCCGCGCGTCCGATCGCCGTCGCCTGCAAAGGCATCAGCCACGCCTTCGGCTCCCAAGCCGTCCTGCACGATATCGACCTGGAGATAGCCCAGGGCGAGACGTTCGGGCTGATCGGCGAATCCGGCTCCGGCAAGTCGACATTGGCAAGAATCGTGGCCGGCCTGCAGACGCCGAACGCCGGAACGGTCGAGCTGTTCGGCCGCGTGGTCGCGCCGCGCGTCGAGAAAAGAAGCCTGAGCGAACGCCGCGACGTGCAGATGGTGTTCCAGTCACCCGACCGCACGCTCAATCCGCGCCAGCGGATCGGCAGGATCCTCGGCCGTCCGCTGCGGCGGCTCGCCGGCTTTAGCCGCAGCGAGGTGAAGCAGGGTGTCGGCGATCTCCTGGCCTCGGTTCGTCTTGCCGCTACGACCGTCGACCAGAAGCCGAGATCGCTGTCTGGTGGCCAGCGCCAACGGGCGGCGATTGCGCGCGCCTTTGCCGGCGTGCCGAAGCTCGTGGTGTTGGACGAGCCGACCTCTGCGCTCGACGTTTCCGTGCAGGCGACCGTGCTCAATTTGCTCAACGACCTGCAGCGCGACAAGGACACCACCTATCTGTTCATCAGCCACGACCTCAGGGTGGTGCGCTATATGGCCGACAGGATCGGCGTGCTCTATCGCGGCCGGCTGGTCGAGACGGGGTCATCCGAGCAGATTTTCCGTGGCCCCAACCACCCCTACACGAAGCTGCTTCTGGCCGCGTCCTCGGATGAGACGGCGCCGAGGGCTCCGGCTCAGCTCCACGCCGCGGCACACGATGCCGAGACCTCCGGATGCTCCTTTGCCGCCCGCTGTCCTGTCGCGCTGCCCGATTGCCGAAAGGCGCAACCACCCGTCAGGCAGGCCGGCGACGGTCATCTGATCGCCTGCTGGAGAGACGCAAGCAGTCTCTGATTGCGAAGCGGGCAACTGACAAGCCTTCCTTCGAGGAGATGTCCCCCGTCCGATGCGGCCGGAGGACAGGCTTGGGAGGCGCCTGACGTCGGCTGCAAATTTCCGGCGATGGTTTTGACCAGCGTCGATTTGCCGGCACCATTGTCGCCCGTCAGGCCGAGAACCTGGCCCTCATTGATGTCGAGCGAGACGTTGTCCAGCGCGCGAACGGCACCGAAATCCTTCACGATGTGTTCGAGACGCGCTAGAACCGGCATCGCATCCTCCCATGCAAATTTGTAAGTTTCTGACACAAATCATCGTTTGAAACTTGGGTCAATGGGCTTGGGGATGCTGAATATTTGTTGCAATGCCCCCAACCGTGGGTCTTTCAAACCGCCTAGAAATTCTATTAGTATGTCAATCAAACAAATTGTGGAGAACGACGTGCTGGTGTCGACCGATCTTCGGCCGAACGAAACGCGGGCACTTGCGGCGCTGTTTCGTGCCGGCGCGTCGAGCCGAGCGGCGCTCGCACGCGATCTCGGCCTGACCCGGTCGACCACCGGCGCCCTGGTGCTGGGGCTGACGGAAGCCGGTCTGGCGCGCGAGCGGTCGGATGGAGCGGATGACGAGCAGGATAGCGAGGGTCGGGTCGGCCGTCCCGGTATCCTGGTCGAGATCGACGGCAATGGCGGCTTCTTCCTTGGCGCTTATATCGGCGTCAACTGGATCGCAGTCGTGACTGTCGACCTTGCCGGCGCGCGGCGTGCGAGCGCCTCTAGGGCATTTGCCGGCCCCGGTAGCACGCCCGAAGCCGCGGTCGACATCATCGGGGAACTCGTCGCCGAGATCCGCTCACAATTGCCTGCGGGCACGCGCCCCTACGGGCTCAATGTCGCCGTGCCCGGCTTCCCCGCCGCCGACGGGATTTCATACCATGCCACCATCCTTGGCTGGCACGGGGTCAATCTGGCGGAGCTTTTGCGCACTGCCTTTGGCGCGGACTTTCCAATCCTCTTGGAAAACGATGCCAATGCCGTGGCGGTGGCCGAGACATACCGGGCGCAGCCGGGCAAGGACCATGAGGATGCTCTGGTCATCCTGATCGAGAACGGCGTTGGCGGCGGCATCATCAATGCCGGCAGGCTGCATCGCGGCCGGCTCGGCGGCGCCGGCGAAATCGGGCATCTGCGCATCGGCGACGAAGGTTTTGTCTTCGACGCGAAGCGCCCGGGCCGACTGGAATCCTATGTCGGCAAGGATGCTTTACTGGCTCGCTATTTGCACATAAGCGGACTGCGCGCCGGCGTGGATGAGTTTGTCGCAGCGCTGGCCGGCGGCGATCCGGCAGCCGTTGCCACCGCGCGCGACTGGGCGCTCTGGTTCGGCCGCGGCCTGGCGACACTTGCCTGCACCTTGCAGCCGGAGCGCATCATCCTCTCCGGCTCCGTCAATGCTGTCTATCCCTTTGTCGCCGAGCAGGTGGAAGCTTTCTTGCTGGAGTTCCTGGCTGAAGGTTACCCCGTTCCTACGGTCGAACTGTCGCGCGTCGGGGCCGACGGTCCGGCATTGGGCGCTGCCTGTCTGCTGCATCAGGCAGCTTTGTCGGGCGATCCGCAATTTCAACTTCGCGGCCTCGCCGCGCGCTAATCAGGAGAGATTCCATGCCTCGCAAAGACGAAAAGCGGCTGCGTGTCGGCGTGCTCGGCTGCGGTCCGATTGCCCAGGCGGCGCATTTCGAATCCTGCACCAAGGCACGCAATACCGATCTCTATGCCATCTGCGATGTCGCCGACGATCTGCGCGACAGGATGGCGGCGACCTACGCGCCTGAAAAATCCTATGCCGACTACGGCCTGATGCTGGCCGATCCCGATCTCGATGCCGTCATCATCGCGACATCGGACATTTTTCACGTCAAGGCCGCGGAACTGGCGCTCGATGCCGGCAAGTATGTGCTTTGCGAAAAGCCGCTGGGCGTTTCGGTCGAGGAGGTCGAAGGCTTGCGGGCCACGCTCGACAAGAGCGGCAAGGTGCTCCAGGTCGGCCATATGAAGCGCTTCGATCCCGGCATCCAGGCGGCCAAGGCTTTCGTCGACGACGAAATGGGCGAGCGGCTGGCGTTCAAAGGCTGGTACTGCGACAGCACCCACCGCTACCCGATGACCGATGCGGTGCAACCGCTCATCATCACCAGCGCCAAGGCGCGCAAGCCTTCCGTCAATCCCAAGGCGGATCTGCGCCAGTATTACATGCTGGCGCATGGCAGCCACCTCATCGACACGGCGCGCCATCTGCACGGCCCAATCGAGGCGGTCGAGGCCCGGCTCACCGAGCGCTACGGCGCCTATTGCTGGTTCATCACCACCATCTTCGCCGACGGGTCGGTCGGCCATCTCGACCTGACGGTTGCCGTGCGCATGGACTGGCACGAAGGGTTTCAGATCTATGGTCAGAACGGCAGCGTTCTCGCGAAGACCTATAACCCCTGGTACTACAAGAGCAGCGAGGTCGACATTTTCCGCGAGGCCGATGGCAGCTGGCATCGCACGCTTGGCGCAGACGGCCACTTCTATCGCCGGCAGCTCGAAGGCTTTGCCGATGTCGTGCTGAATGGCGCGCCGATGATCGGCGCCGGCATCGAGGACGGCATCGCCTCGGTCAGGGGCATGGCGGCCATCGCCCGCTCGGCCGCTGCCGGCGGCCGCGCCGTCCGTCTGGCCGATGTCGACGGGGTCGTGTGATGCAGCTTGGGATTTTCGCCAAGACCTTCGCCACCACCGGCGCCTTGCCGGTGCTGCGCGCGGTCGCGGACGGCGGCTACACGGCGGCGCAGTTCAACATGGCGTGCCTTGGACTGCCGTCGATGCCGGACAGCATTGAGCTCGGCGCGGCCCGGTCCGTCGCTGAGGCGAGCGGCGAGGCCGGCGTTTCGATCGCGGCGGTTTCGGGAACCTACAACATGATCCACCCGGATCGCACGGTTCGTGTGTCAGGTCTTGCCCGGCTTGAGGTACTGGCCGCGTCATGCGCCGATATGGGCACCCGTCTGATTACGCTGTGCACCGGCACAAGGGATGCGCAGGATCAGTGGCGCTGGCATCCCGACAATGCAAGCGAGGCGGCATGGAGCGATCTGCGGACGGAGATGGAAGCGGCGATCGCGATTGCCGAGCGCTTCGACATCGAGCTTGGCATCGAACCGGAACTGGCCAATGTCCTCTCCAGCGCCCGGGCCGCGCGCCGCCTGCTGGACGAAATGAACAGCACGCGGCTGCGCATCGTGCTCGACCCGGCCAATCTGTTCGAAGTGGCCGACAGCGCGGAGCGTCATCGCCTCATCGACGAAGCCATCGATCTGCTGGCCGCCGAGATCGGCATGGCCCATGCCAAGGACCGCCATGCCGATGGCAGTTTTGCCGCAGCCGGAAAGGGCGTGGTCGACTTCCCGCATTTCATCGGCCGCCTGAAGGCTGCCGGGTTCGACGGCCCCTTGATCACACATGGCCTGACAGAGGCCGAGGCGCCAGGTGTCGGCGCCTTTCTGCGCACCGTACTGGAAGAGAGCGAGCGCGCGTGAAAGAGACCTTCAGCCGCGATGGCGTCGATCTTGCCTACCGGGACGTCGGCGCCGGGCTTCCCGTCATCTTTCAGCATGGGCTGGGCGGTGATGAAGCGCAGGTCGCCGACCTGTTTCCCGATCTGCCGGTGACCCGGCGGGTGACGCTCGAATGCCGGGGCCAGGGTGGATCCGGCTACGGGCCGGTCGAGCGGCTTTCGGTTGCGACGTTTGCCGAAGACGTCGAAGCGCTGGCCGACGCTCTAGGCATCGGCTCGGCCGTCGTCGGCGGCATCTCGATGGGTGCCGCACTGGCGCTGCGCCTGGCGGTGCATAGGCCGGCCCGTGTGCGCGCTTTGGTGCTCGCCCGGCCCGCCTGGGTAGCCCAGGCGGCTCCGGAAAATATGAGGCCCTATGCCGTCGTCGGCGATCTCTTGATGCGGCATTCGCCTGAAGACGCCAGGCGTCTGTTCGATGACAGCGCTGTTGCCGGCGAACTGGCCAGATTGGCGCCGGACAATCTCGGCAGCCTGCAAGGCTTCTTCACTCGCCCGGACCCGGTTCTGTTCGGCAGGCTGCTTTCGGCGATCGCCGGCGATGGTCCCGGCGTGAGCGAGGCGGACATCCGCGCTATCGCGGTGCCGACTCTTGTCATCGGCCATGACCATGACCTCGTCCATCGCCTGGCCGACGCACAGACGCTGGCCGGACTCATTCCGTCGGCCCGGCTTTGCACCATCACAGCCAAATCGCAGGATCGCGCCGCCTACCGGCTGGAATTCCGCGCCTGTCTTTCGGAATTCCTGGAACCGCTCGCATGACCGACAAAACGACGGAGGAGACCATCGCCGTGGTCGAGATCGGCGGCACGTCGGTCAAGGTTGGCTTTGCCGATCGCGGCCACCCGGTGGATTTCGCCCGCACCTACCCTACCGCGCAACTGCGCCAGGGCGCGCCGGTGGTGGGATTGGCAGATGCGGTCACCGCAGCCTGCCGCAATGCCGGGCTCAAACCTGCACGGGTCGTTGCGACGGTGCCTGGGTTCATCGACCGCGACTTCGACACGGTGCTGCACACGGCCAACATTCGCGAGCTGAACGGCATCCGGCTGGGTACGGAACTGGCATCGCGGCTCCGCGTTCCCGTGCGGCTCGAACGCGACGTCGTGCTGCAATTGCTGGGCGAAAGCGTTGCCGGCGCGGTGAAGCAGCAAAAGGAGGTGCTGGCGGTCTATCTCGGCACCGGCATTGGTGCAGCCTATCTCGGCAAGGACGGCATTTTCAGGGGCGGCGGCTGGGCGCTCGAGATCGGCCACATGCCGATCTACCGACCCGACGAAAGCGGACCGCCAAACCGGGTCGAGACCTATGCCTTGGGAGCAACGCTCGTCGAACTCGCGACGGACTACGATATCCCGGTGGCCGATCTGTTTTCGGCGGCCGGGCAGCCGCCATCGCTGCGCGAATGGCTCGATGAGATCGTCTGGCAGCAGGCGGTGACCGTCGCAACGGCAGCAGCCCTGTTTTCCCCGCAGACGATCCTGATCGGCGGCGGTATCGTCGACATGAAGGCCTATCCCCGCAAGGCGCTCAAGCAGCGCATCGCGGAGAGCCTGCCGCATTCGCTTGTTGTAGAGCCTCTGGACATACGCTGGGCGGCCCTGGGCTGGCAGGCGGCGATCCACGGCGCGGTGCTGCTCGGTACGGTATGATCGCCGTGGTTGCTGTCGGCGAAGGATTACTTGATCGTCTTCCCGTCCGCCCCAAACCGGTATGTCTTACCCGGCTCCGGCGTTGCATACAGCGTCGCACCTGGCTCGGCGTCGTAGACACCGAAAATGCGGACCGTGATCAGCCCGGCCTTTTCGCAGTCGAGATAGAGGTTGGTGTCGGCGCCGAGATGTTCGGCATGCACCACCGTTCCCTTCCACGCGCCGGACCTTGGATCCACGGTCAGATGCTCCGGCCGCACGCCGATCGTCTTGGCCGTCTCGCCCAATCTGGCGCCGTCGATGAAATTCATCTTCGGCGAGCCGATAAAGCCGGCGACGAACTCGTTTGCCGGCGAATTGTAAAGCTCCATCGGGCCGCCGATCTGCTCGATCTGGCCGGCGTTGAGCACGACGATCTTGTCGGCCAGCGTCATCGCCTCGACCTGGTCGTGGGTGACGTAGATCATCGTCGCCTTCAGCCGCCGGTGCAGCTGCGCGATCTCGAGCCGCGTGTTGACGCGCAGCGCTGCATCGAGGTTCGACAAGGGCTCGTCGAAGAGAAACAGTTTTGGCTCACGCACCACGGCGCGGCCGATGGCGACGCGCTGGCGCTGGCCGCCCGACAGTTCCGCCGGCCGCCGCTCGAGATACGGTTCCAGCGACAGCATCGACGAGGCGACGCCGATGCGGCGTTCGATCTCCGGGGCGGGCGTGCCGGCCTGCTTGAGGCCGAGGCCCATATTGTTCTTCACCGTCAGATGCGGGTAGAGCGCGTACGTCTGGAACACCATGGCGATGCCGCGTTTTGCCGGGGGCGTGGCCGAGACATCGGCGCCGTCGATCACCACCCTGCCGGAGGTCGAATCCTCCAGCCCGGCGATGACCCTGAGCAAGGTTGACTTGCCGCAGCCAGATGGGCCGACGAAGACGACGAATTCGCCGTCGGTCACTTCGAGGTTGATGCCTTTCAGCACCTCGACCGGCCCGAAGGCCTTCTTCACATTCTCGATTACCAGCGAGCCCACGGCTTCGTCCTTGTTCTAGAGTTTGCCCTACTAGAGCTTAACTGGGGCGCCGCTGCGCACGCTCTCATCGGCGGCAAGGCAGACGGCGAGCGATTTCACCGCGTCGTCCAGGTGGCGGGTCAGGTCGATGTCTTCCCGGATCGCCTTCAGCACGAAGGCCTGTTCGAGGTCGCAGAGGTCCTGGTGGCCGGGTTCGCCGTCCATCGACAGCATCTCGTCCGGCCTGGCGAACTTGCCGTCCGCACCCGTCGCAGCGCTGTGCAGGCGGATGGTCGAGGTCTTGGTGTGGGTGTCGATGTCGTCCGACTTCACACCTTCCTTCATGACGATCGACACGCAGCCATTGGGCGACATCACGTCCTTCACGAAGAACGCCGTTTCCGAAATCATCGGTCCCCAGGCAGCTTCGTACCAGCCGACCGAGCCGTCGTCGAACAGCACCTGGAGATGGCCGTAATTGTACATTGTCGGCGCGATCTCCTCGGTCAGCCGCAGCCCCATGCCGCGCACCTCGACCGGCCTTGCGTCGGTGATCTGCAGCATCACGTCGAGATAGTGCACGCCGCAATCAACGATCGGCGACGTCGTCTGCATCAACTGCTTGTGCGTCTGCCAGGTCGGGCCTGACGATTGCTGGTTGAGGTTCATGCGAAACACGTAAGGGCCGCCGAGCTTGCGCGCCTCGGCGATCAGCCTGACCCAGGACGGGTGGTGGCGCAGGATGTAGCCGATCACCAATTTTCGGCCGTTGGCCTTGGCCGCGGCGACGACGCGCTTGGCGTCCGCCACCGTCGTTGCGAGCGGCTTCTCGACGAAGACGTGGCAGCCGGCCTCGAATGCCTTCACCGCATAGTCGGCATGGCTGTCGGAATAGGTGGCGATGCAGGCGACATCCGGCTTTTCATCGCGCAACGCGTCGTCGAAGGAGCGCCTGATGCCATAGCCCGACAGCCCGTCCGGTAACGGCACGTCGGAGCGGTTGATCAGGGCCGCGATCTCGAAGCCCGGATTAGTGTGGTAGGCCAGCGCATGGCTACGCCCCATATTACCGAGGCCTGCGACGACGACGCGAAGGGGCGATTTAGAGGTCACCTAACTACTCCAGATGTTCCAGTTGTTCCTTCTGAGAGGGTGTCACCCCACCCGGCGCTTCGCGCCGACCTCCCCATCGAGGGGAGGTAGGACGTTGGCGCGAACACCCTCACTGCCAAAGAAGCTTCTCCGAAAGTCGCCCTTTGGCGGTCGTGAATGAAGCCACGACCTTTTACCTCCCCTTGATGGGGAGGTCGGCGCGCAGCGCCGGGTGGGGTGAAGGCTCCAGCAGAGATTTGTAGGGCTCCGCTCACTTGACGGCTCCGGATGTGATGCCGCGGATCAGCTGCCGCGAGAAGATGACGTAGAGGGTCAGCACCGGCATGATCGCCAGCGAGAGTGCGGCCAGGATGGCGTTCCAGTTGGTGACGAACTGGCCGAGGAACAACTGCGCGCCGAGCGTCACCGTCTTGGTCTCTTCCGACGGCGCCAGGATCAGTGGGAACCACAGATCGTTCCAGATCGGGATCATGGTGAAGACGGCGACCGTCGCCATCGAGGGCCGCACCAGCGGCAGCACCAGCCGGAAGAAGATGGTGTATTCCGACAGGCCGTCGATCCGGCCGGCATTCTTCAGATCGTCGGACACCTGCTTCATGAATTCCGACAGGATGAAGACGGCCAGCGGCAGCCCCTGCGCGGTGTAGACCAGGATCAGCGCCGTCAGCGTGTTGACCAGCCCGCTCGCCACCATCAATTGCAGGATGGCGACGGTGCCGAGCCGGATCGGGATCATGATGCCGAGCGCGAGGTAAAGCCCCATCAGCGTGTTGCCGCGGAAGCGGTATTCCGACAGCGCGAACGCCGCCATCGCGCCGAACAGAAGCACGAAGAACAGCGAGGCGACGGTGACGACGAGGCTGTTCTGAAAATAGTGGATGAAGTCGCCCTGCCCGATCACGGTGGTATATCCGATCAGGTCGAAGGTCTTTGGCGTCGGCGGCGTCAGCGGTTCGCTGAAGATGCCGGCGCGGGACTTGAACGAATTCATGATGACCAGGATCACCGGAAACAGCGCGATCGCCGTGTAGGTCAGCAGGATCGCGTGGGCGCCGATGGTGCGGGGCAGCGAACGAGTGGCGGTGCTCATTGGAAGGTCTCCTGACGAGCCAAGGCAGGCGAGGTTGGCGCCAAGGCACCCCCCTCTGTCCTGCCGGACATCTCCCCAGCAAGGGGGGAGATCAGATGCCGCGACTGCTTTCGCCAATCGCCAACGTTGCAAGACGAGCGGCAAGGCCAGAGCTGCCAATCTCCCCACTTGCGGGGGAGATGGCCGGCAGGCCAGAGGGGGGTGTTCAAGCTCGACATCTCGCCCCTCTAAAACTGGTAGCGACGCAGGCGCGTCTGGACGAGGAAGAGGTAGACGCAGACGCCGCCGAGGATGATCAGGAACATCATCGTGGCGATCGCCGCGCCCATATTGGGATCGCCGGTCTGCAGCTGAAAGCCGAAGAAGGCGCGGTAGAGGAAAGTGCCCAGAATATCGGTCGAATAGTTCGGGCCGGCGAGCGCCCCTTGCGCGGTGTAGATCAGGTCGAAGGCGTTGAAATTGCCGACGAAGGTCAGGATCGAGATGATGCCGATCGACGGCAGGATCAGCGGCAGCTTGATCTTCCAGAACTGCGACATGCCGGTGATGCCGTCACATTCGGCCGCCTCGATCACCTCTTCGGGGATCGACAAAAGGGCTGCATAGATCAGCATCATCGGGATGCCGACGAACTGCCACACCGAGATCAGGCTGAGCGCGGTCAGCGCATATCGCTCCTTGCCCAGCCACGGCGTGAACAGGCTTTTCAAGCCGACCAGGTCCATCAGATGCGGCGCCACGCCCCATAACGGCGACAGGATCAGTTTCCAGGCGAAGCCGACGATGACGAAGGACAGGATGGTCGGCACGAAGATCGCGGTGCGGTAGAAGGCGGCGAATCTCAGCCTCGGGCTGGACAGCAATGCCGCTAGCATGACACCGATCGGGTTCTGCACCACCATGTGGATGATGAAGAACCAGGTATTGTTCCGCAGCGCGTTCCAGAAGCCGACCGACCAGTTGGGGTCGCCGAACAACGTACGGAAATTAGTGAAACCGACGAACACCTGATGCTGATCGACATTGCGGAACAGCGACAGCTGCAGCGTGCCGGCGAGCGGCAGGATCATGATCGCCGTATAGACCAGCAGCGCCGGCGCCAGGAAGACGCCGATATGCCAGCGGAACGGTCGTTTCGGTCGTGTTTGTGCGGCCATGAGTGCGGTCCCCGCCGAGGTTTAGCAATGCCTTCGACGGCAGCGCTGCCCCCTCACCCTTACCCTCTCCCCGTGAAGGACGGGGAGAGGGGGCGCCTGCGTTTCGGCTGATCCTTCTCCCCGTCACTATACGGGGAGAAGGTGCCGGCAGGCGGATGAGGGGCGGCGCCGTCGTTCGCAGTCGATGATGCTTTCGAAAAACGCAGGGCCGTCCACTTGGGGCCCTGTCTGTCTCTGAGCTTACTTGCCCGGCTTGTACCAGCTGTCGAGGCCGTCCTGCAGCTTCTTGGCGGCAGCTTCCGGCGTGTCGGTGCCGTTGATGACGTTGGCCGATTCAACCCAGGTTTCGTTCTCGAGGTTCGGCGTGCCGCGCGACAGGATCTGGTAGGTCGAGCGGATCGTCGACTTGCACTTGTCGCGCCAGGAGACGAATTCCTGCGCCAGCGGGTCTTCCATCTTCACCGGGGTGGAATTTAGGCTGAAGAAGCCCGGCAGTGCGTTGGCGTAGATGGTGGCGAAGTCCGGCGAGGCGACCCAGGACAGAAAGGTCTTGGCCGCGTCGGCATTCTTCGACGCCGCATTCAGGCCCATGCCGATATCGGTATGGTCGGAGATGTAGCAGGTGTCGCCGGCCTTCTCGACCGGCGGCGGGAAGGCGCCCATCTTGAACTGCGCCTGGGTGTTGAACAGGCCGATCTCCCACGATCCCGCCGGGTAGATGGCGGCGCGGCCAAGCGTGAACAGGTTCTGGCTGTCCGGATAGGTCTGGGCCTCGAAGCCGTCGCCGAGATAAGGCTTCCACTTGGCCAGTTCCTCATAGGGAGCAACCCAGTCCTTGTCGGTCAGCTTCTGGTCGCCCTTGATCAGCGCTGCGCGGCCCTCTTCGCCCTTCCAGTAGTTCGGACCGATGTTCTGATAGCCCATGGTCGCGGCTTCCCAGAGGTCCTTGGTGCCCATGGCCATCGGGATGTAGGTGCCGTCGGCCTTGATCTTGTCGAGCGCGGCGAAGAACTCGTCACGCGTCGTCGGCACCTTGAGGCCGAGCTTGTCGAAGGCGTCCTTGTTGTAGATGAAGCCGTGAATGACCGAGGCCATCGGCACGCAGAAGCTCGCCTTGCCGTCGTCGGTCTGCCAGGCGGCCTTGGCAACGGTCGAAAAGTTTTCCATGCCGGGCAGCGCCGACAGGTCGGCAAGGTTGCCCTTCTTGAACAGTTCGAGCGACTTGTCGAACGGGCGGCAGGTGATCAGGTCGCCAGCCGAGCCGGCGGCGAGCTTGGCGCCGAGTGCGGCGTCATACTCGGTCGGCGCCGACGGTGCGAACACCACTTTGATGCCCGGGTTCTTGGCCTCAAAGGCCGGGATCAGCTTGTCCTTCCAGATGGCAAGGTCGTCGCCGCGCCAGCTTTCGATATTGAGCGTTACGTCATCGGCGTGAGCCAACCCGGCGGTGCCGAGAATGCTGGTGCCGAGAAGCAGTGCCGTCAGTAATTTCGTTGTCATGCTAGTCTCCCTGTTGACCTTTTTCAGGTTCGGTTTTGAGAACAGGGGCCTTCACGCCCTTGTTCCCCTCGATCGCGGAAAGGGCTGGCCGCAGCTTCTGGCCGGTCCCTTCCAGTATCTTCTCGGCCGCAACGGCGTTGGCAGCGCCGGCGGCGAGCAGAATGGCTGTCTTGACGACGCCGCCGCTCGCTTCGAGCAGCCGCACGGCGTCTTGCCGGTCGCGGCCGCTGATAGCGGCGACGATGCGAGCCGCGCGGTCGCGCAGCTTGATGTTGTCGGCGGTGAGATTGACCATGTAGCCGTCATGGACATGGCCGAGATGAATGGCGGTAAGCGTCGACAGCATGTTGAGCGCGATCTTCTGGGCAGTGCCGGCGCCCATGCGCGTCGAGCCGGCAATCACCTCCGGTGGCGTCTCGAGCAGGATGGCGACGTCGGCCAGCCTGAGCAGGGGCGTGTCCTTGTTGTTGGCAATGGCGATGGTTGCCGCGCCCCGGCTGCGCGCATCCTTCAGCGCCTGCACCGCATAAGGCGTCGAGCCGCTGGCCGAAATGGCGATCAGGCAGTCGCCCTTGCCGATGCCGGCGCCGGCAATTGCCGTCGAGGCTTCGTCGGTGTCGTCTTCCGGTCCGCCGGCCAGGGTCTTGAAAGCGTCGTCGCCACCGGCGATGAGGATGGCGATGCGTTCGCGCTTGATGCCGAAGGTGCCGGGCAACTCCAGCGCGTCGGCCAGCGCCATCAGGCCGGAGCTGCCGGCCGCAGCATAGGCGAGCTTGCCGCCGCCGTTCAGCCGCCCGGCGATGATTTCGGCTGCGGCGGCGATGGCGGGAATGGCGTCGCGCACAGCCTTGGCGGCCTCGATCTGCGCATTGACCAAAGAAGAAAGGATGGCGTCCGGGGCCTGGATGTCCAGTCCCTCGGCATTGCTGTGAAGCGCTTCGGTGCGCGGTTCGGTCATCCCTGTCCCTCCGATGGAAGAACAATACCAAAAAAATACCACTTGTCCACACGCATTAACGAAATTGCGAACTGGAAATCGTTGAGTCGGCAAAATTCCCGGGTTTTTCAACCTGATGCGCCTTAATCTTTTTGAAACGGAAATTAATCCCTTGGCTATTGGTATTTTATTGGTATTATCCGCCCGGAGGAGACATCGCGTGAAATTCGTGCTCGGTATCGACGGCGGCGGCACCAGCTGCAGGGCAGCCCTTGCGACAGGCGATGGCGTTGTCATTGGCCGTGCCAAAAGCGGCGCCGCCAACATCCGCACCGATCTCACCGGCGCTCGCACCCACATCGTCGAGGCTGCTCGCCAGGCCTTCATCGCCGCCGGGCAAGATCCGGACCTGATCCCGCAGACACCAGCCATTCTCGGCCTTGCCGGCGCCAATGTCGGCACCTATCGCCAGCAGCTTGAAGCGATCCTGCCGTTCAGCATCAGCCGCGTCGAGACGGACGCCGAGATCGCGCTCGAAGGGGCAGTCGGCTCTGGTGACGGCGCCATGGCCATCCTCGGCACCGGCACCGCCTATATGGCGCGCAAGGGCGGCACGTCGCGCGCCATCGGCGGCTGGGGCTTTCAGGTCGGTGATCAAGGCAGCGGCGCCCGGATCGGCCGCGACCTGCTGGAGCAGACGCTGCTCGCCCATGACGGCGTCCGGCCGCGCTCAGCCCTGACCGACAGCATGATGGCCATTTTCCGCAACAATCCCGAAGACGTGGTCGAGTTCACCACCAATGCCAAGCCCGGCGATTTCGGCGGCTTCGCGCCCAAGGTTTTCGAGCATGCCGAGAAGGGCGACAGCGTCGCCAACTGGATCGTGGACAAGTCGGTTGCCGATGTCGAGGCGTCGCTCCACGCGCTCGACCTCTCTGATGACGCCCCGCTCTGCCTGCTCGGCGGGCTGGCGCCGCTCTATGGGCCGCGCCTTTCCCAGCGCTACCAGGCGCTGCTGAAAGCGCCGCTCGACGATGCCCTGGGCGGCGCCGTGCAGATGGCGGCCCGCATCTTCGTCAAAGCGGAGGCGACGCGATGAGCGATGCCGCCGACCAGATCTTCGCCACGCTGAGGCAGTCGTCGCAGAGCGGCGCCCCGCTCTACCTGCAGCTCAGGAAAAGCATCGAGGACGCCGTCAATCGCGGCCTGATCGGGCCGGGCGATGCGCTGCCTTCCGAGCGCGACATCGCCACCAAGGCCGACATTTCGCGCGTCACCGTCCGCAAGGCGGTGCAGGACCTAGTCAAGGGCGGCATCCTCGTGCAGCGCCACGGCTCCGGCACCTTCGTGGCGCCGCGCATGGAGCGCGTCGAGCAGTCGCTGTCCAGGCTCACTTCATTCACCGAGGACATGGCAAGGCGCGGCATGGCGGTGCGTTCAGCCTGGCTCGACCGCGACCTCTACCCGCCCTCGCCCGACGAGATGATGGTGCTCGGCCTGTCCTCGAACGAGCTGGTGGCGCGCGTGGCGCGCCTGCGCATCGCAAACGACACGCCGCTGGCCATCGAGCGCGCCTCGTTGTCGGCCAGCGTGCTGCCGGATCCGGCCGGGATAGGCTCGTCACTCTATGCGGCGCTGCAACTGACCGGCAACCGGCCGGTGCGGGCGGTGCAGCGCATTTCCGCCGCCAATCTCGGCGACGCCGATGCGCGTCTGCTCGAAGTGCCATCCGGCATTGCCGGCCTGCACATCGAACGCATTTCCTATCTCGCGAGCGGCAAGGTGATCGAGTTCACCCGCTCCATCTACCGCGGCGACGCCTATGATTTCGTCGCCGAACTGCGCCTGACAGGGCCGAGCGAAGAGGGCCGACCATGATCCCCAAGACCACCCATATGCGGCGCGAGATCGACGAAATTCCGCAAGCCGTCGCGCGTCTGCTCGATGGCTCGGCGGCGGTGCTGACCGAGGCCGGACGCGGCATTCGCGAGCGCGATCCGAGCTTCGTCGTTACCGTCGCGCGCGGTTCGTCCGACCATGCCGCCACCTTCATGAAATATGCCGTCGAACTGACCGCCGGCCTGGCCGTCGCTTCGGTCGGTCCATCGGTCGCCTCGATCTACGGCGCCAAGCTCAAGCTCGCCGGTTCGGCTTGCCTCGCCATCTCGCAATCCGGCAAAAGCCCTGATATCGTCGCCATGGCCGAGACGGCACGAGCCGGCGGTGCGCTCACCGTCGCCATCACCAACACCGCCGATTCGCCGCTGGCGCGGGCTTCGGATTTTGCCATCGACATTCTGGCCGGCCCCGAGCGCAGCGTCGCGGCGACCAAGACATTCGTCAATTCGGCGGTCGCCGGCCTGGCGCTGATGGCGCATTGCACCGGCGACGACAGACTGCTGGCCGCCCTTGCCCGCCTGCCCGAGCATTTCAGCAAGGCGATCGCCTGCGACTGGATGGCGCTGGCCGGCGCATTGGAGACGCCGCAATCGCTGTTCATCCTAGGACGTGGCCCGTCGGCGGCGATGGCCAACGAGGCGGCGCTGAAATTCAAGGAGACCTGCGGCATGCATGCAGAGGCCTATAGCGCCGCCGAAGTCATGCACGGCCCGCTGGCCCTGGTCGGGCCAGGCTTCCCGGTGCTGGCGCTCGCCGCCCGCGATGCCTCCGAGCCGTCCGTGGCAGAGGCTGCCGACAACCTTGCCGGCAAGGGTGCAGCCGTTTTTGTAACCTCGGACAAAGCCAAGAGCGCGGCGCGGCTGCCGCATGTCGCCACCGGTCATCCCTTGACTGACCCGCTGACGCTGATCGTCTCCTTCTACGGCTTCGTCGAAGCCTTCGCCCGCCATCGCGGCCTCGATCCGGATGTACCGCGCAATCTGCGCAAGGTGACGGAAACCGTATGAGCGACCGTTTTGCCCTGACTGGCGCCCGAATTTTCGATGGCGACGACTGGCATGACAACGCCGCCCTTGTCGTGCACGGCGATGTGGTCGAAGGCATTCATCCCGTCGGCGCCATTCCGTCGGGCGTTGCCCGCATCGACGCCGGGGGCGGCATGCTGGTGCCGGGTTTTGTCGACCTGCAGGTCAATGGCGGCGGCGGCGTCATGCTCAACGACCATCCCGATGTCGCCTCGCTGGCAACAATCTGCCGGGCGCATGCGCCGTTCGGCACGACCGCACTGCTGCCGACGCTGATCACAGATACGCCTGACATCACCGCCGCGGCCATTGCCGCCGGCACCGGGGCGGCACGGCAAAAACTGCCGGGATTTCTCGGCCTGCATCTCGAAGGGCCGCATCTCTCCGTCGCCCGCAAGGGCGCGCATGAACCGGCGCTGATCCGGCCGATGACGGATGCGGATGAAGCGGCGCTGGTCGCGGCACGCAAAAACCTGCCGGTGCTGCTGACGACGATAGCGCCTGAATCCGTCGAGCCTGCCCGCGTTGCGGCCTTGGCCAAGGCCGGTGTGATTGTCAGCCTCGGCCATTCCGACACCGGCTACGCCACGGCCAGAGCCTTTGCCGATGCCGGCGCCAGCGTGGTCACACATCTGTTCAACGCCATGAGCCAGATCGGCAACCGTGAGCCGGGGCTGGCGGGTGCGGCCATCGACATAGGCAGTCTGTCGGCCGGGATCATCGCCGACGGCATCCATGTCGATCCCGCCACCATGGCAATCGCGCTGCGCGCCAAGCAGGGGCCGGGCAGGATCGTGCTGGTCACCGACGCCATGGCAACGATCGGCACCGACATGACATCGTTCACCCTCAACGGCCGCATCATCTATCGCAAGGATGGCAGTCTGCGGCTGGCCGACGGCACGCTGGCCGGCGCCGATCTCGATATGATCTCGGCGGTTCGCTACGTCCACCGGATCGTCGGGCTGGACCTGTCGGAAGCGTTGCGCATGGCCTCGCTCTATCCGGCGCAGGCGGTCCGCCAGGCCCACCGGATCGGCCGCTTCGCCAATGGCACGGCTGCCGATATCGTCGCTCTGTCGGACGCCCTCGACGTCACCGGTGCGTGGATTGGCGGCGACAAGGTTTTTGCAGGCGCGGGAAGTTCGCGCTAAAGTCCACTTATGCATGATGTCGACTGCGTTGTCGCTGGCGCCGGTGTTGTCGGCCTCGCCATTGCCCGCGCGCTGGCGCTGTCGGGCCGCGAGGTGCTGGTGGTCGAGAAGGCCGCAGCCATCGGCACGGGCACCAGTTCGCGCAATTCGGAAGTCATCCATGCCGGGCTTCATTATACGCCGGGCAGCCTGAAGGCCCGTCTCTGCGTCAACGGCCGCGAGCGTCTCTATGCCTATTGCCGCGAGCACGACGTCGCCCATCATCGCACCGGCAAACTGATCGTTGCCGTCGAACCCGACCAGTTGGACAAACTGCAGGCGATCCAGATCAACGCGGCGCAATGCGGAGTCGGTGACCTCAAGCTTTTGACGCGCGCAGAGGCCGAAAGCCTGGAACCGGCGCTGAGCTGCGCCGGCGCGCTGCTGTCGCCGTCAACCGGCATCGTCGACAGCCAGGCGCTGATGCTGTCATTGCGTGGAGACGCGGAAGCGGCCGGCGCATCTTTCGCCTTGCTCACCGTTGTCTCAGGCGCGAGCATCGAAGCGGACGGCATCCGGATCGACACGCGCGACGCCGATGGCGAGGGTTTCACCTTGAAGACCGGCGCCTTCATCAACGCCGCCGGCCTCGACGCGCAGGCGCTCGCCGGCCGCATCGAAGGCCTCCCGCAAGACCGTGTTCCGCCGCTGTGGCTGGCGCGCGGCAATTATTTCGCGCTTTCCGGCCGCTCGCCCTTTTCGCGGCTGATCTATCCGGTGCCAGTCCATGGCGGCCTCGGCGTGCACCTGACCCTCGACATGTCGGGGAGCGCGCGCTTTGGCCCAGATGTCGAATGGATCGATCGCGTCGACTATACCGTCGATCCCGCACGAGGCGCTGCCTTCTACGACGAAATCAGGCGCTACTGGTCCGGCCTGGCGGATGGCGCCCTGCAACCGGCCTATGCCGGTGTCAGGCCGAAACTGTCCGGTCCGGGACAGCCGGCCGCCGACTTCGTCATCCTGGGACCGGCTGACCACGGGGACGGCCAGATCGTCAATCTGTTCGGCATCGAGAGCCCTGGCCTTACCGCCAGCCTCGCCATCGCAGAACATGTCGTTGGGCTTTTATATCCGCAATGACGGGCGTTTCCTGAAACGTCGGGCAGGCGCATACCATGAAACCTTTTGATATGGAGGTCGTTGTCGGGGCATATGTCCGAGGCAAAACCCAAATCGAAACCGGCCGACGGCATCGAAGCGCGCGATGCCACGAAGTCGCGTCGGGAAAAGCCGTCACGGCAAACGCGCGGAGATGGACCGCGCGAGGACACGCCGCGCGAGAAAAAAGCATCGGCCGCCGAAGCCGCGTCTGAGCCCGTTGGCGAGGCTGCGCCGCCGCCGGATGCCGTCGAACCCGATCCCAAGCTGACGCCCGAGCAGGCCGAGCAGGCGCGCAAAAAATATCTGCTGCGGCGTTTCTGGATCAGCGGGCGCGGCTATTGGGGGAGGCATGGCGACAAGCTCGCCTGGCCTTTGACGATCGGAGTGCTGCTGCTGATCTGCATCAACATCGGTTTCCAGTATGGCATCAACGTCTGGAACCGCTCGATGTTCGATGCCCTCGAGCAGCGCAACGCCCGCACGGTCTATCTCCTCAGCGCCGTATTCGTGCCGCTGGTGATCTGCAGCGGCAGCCTTGTCGTCGCGCAGGTCTATCTGCGCATGACGATCCAGCGCCGCTGGCGTTCCTGGCTGACCACCGGGGTCGTCGCGCGCTGGCTGGCAAACGGCCGATACTACCAGCTGAACCTCGTGGGCGGCGACCACCAGAACCCCGAGGCCCGCATGACCGAGGACCTGCGCATCGCCACCGAGTCGCCGGTCGATTTCACCGCCGGCGTCCTCAACGCGTTCCTGTCGGCCTCGACCTTTATCGTCGTGCTGTGGACCATCGGCGGCGCGCTCACCCTGCCGATCGGCGGCGAGAGCATCACCATTCCCGGCTTTCTGGTCATCACCGCGATCATCTATGCCGCCATCACCTCGACCTCGATGGTGGTCATCGGCCGCGATTTCGTCCAGCTCTCCGAGCGGAAGAACCAGGCGGAGGCCGAACTGCGTTACACGCTGACGCGCGTGCGCGAAAACGGCGAGAGCATCGCCTTGCTGGGAGGCGAGGACGAGGAGCGCAGCGGTATCGACAGAAATTTCGGCCACGTGCTGAGGCAATGGGCTCTGCTGACCGGACAGCACATGCGCACGGCGGCGGTGTCGCAGGGATCGAGCCTGTTTGCGCCGGTCGTGCCGATCCTTTTGTGCGCGCCAAAATTCCTCGAAGGCTCGATGACGCTTGGCGAGGTGATGCAGGCGGCGTCTGCCTTTGGCATCGTGCAAGGCGCGTTCGGCTGGCTGGTCGACAACTATCCGCGCCTCGCCGACTGGAACGCCTCCGCGCGGCGCATTGCCTCGCTGATGATGTCGCTCGACGGGCTCGAGCGCGCCGAGCAGAGCGATGCGCTCGGACGCATCAACCGAGGCGAAGCCGAAGACGGCGCCATCCTCAGCCTCGACAATCTTTCCGTGACACTCGACGACGGCACCTCCGTGGTCAAGGAAACCGAGGTCGTGATCGAGCCGGGCGAGCGGGTGCTGGTTTCAGGCGAATCCGGTTCAGGCAAGTCGACGCTGGTGCGGGCCGTCGCGGGCCTGTGGCCATGGGGCGGCGGCAGCGTCAATTTCCACACCGACAGGCGCCTGTTCATGCTGCCGCAACGCCCCTACATCCCTTCCGGAACGCTTCGCCGCGCGGTCGCCTATCCCGCGGCGGCGGACAAGTGGACCATCAAGCAAATCAAGGCTGCCCTCGACAAGGTGGGGCTTGGCTATCTCACCGGCAGGATCAAGGAAGAGGCGCCATGGGACCAGACGCTGTCGGGCGGCGAAAAGCAACGCCTCGCCTTCGCGCGCCTGCTGCTGCATCGCCCCGATATCGTGGTGCTGGATGAAGCGACTTCGGCGCTCGACGAGAAGAGCCAGGACACGATGATGTTGACGGTGATCCGCGAACTGCCTGACGTCACCATCATCAGCGTGGCGCATCGTGCGGAGCTCGAAGCCTTCCACAGCCGCAAGATCACCCTGGAGCGGCGCGAGGGCGGCGCCAAGCTCGTCAGCGACGTCGACCTCATCCCGCGCAAGCGCAAACGCAGCCTGCTGAACCGCGCTTTGTGGGGTTCCAGCACTCGGGTGAAAAAGCCGCGCAGGTAAAAGGCGCCACTGCCGAACCGCGAACAGATGTCCAGGCGAAGCGCTTGGGCAAAGACATTAGCAGGCTATGGATTAGCCGTAGAGACCCTTGTAGGTCTCGCGCAGCAGGTTCTTCTGCACCTTGCCCATCGTGTTGCGCGGCAGCTCATCGACGAAGATCACCTGCTTCGGGTGCTTGTATTTGGCCAGCTGGCCGGCAATGGCGCCAACGATCTCGGCCCCGGTGATCTGCGATGCCGGCGCCCGCACCACGACAGCGGTGACGCCTTCGCCGAAATCGGGATGGGCAATTCCGATGACGGCACTTTCCAAGACGCCGGCAACGGCGTCGATCTCGCTCTCGATCTCCTTGGGATAGATGTTGTAGCCGCCGGAGATAATGAGATCCTTGCCGCGGCCGACGATGTGGACGTAGCCGTCCGCGTCGATGATGCCGAGGTCGCCGGTGATGAAGAAGCCGTCCTTGCGAAACTCCGCCTTGGTTTTTTCCGGCATGCGCCAATAGCCGGAAAAGACATTCGGACCTTTGACCTCGATCATGCCGACTTCACCCTGGCCAAGCGCATCGCCACTGTCAGGGTCGGCGATGCGCAGCGAAACGCCGGGCAGCGGGAAGCCGACCGTGCCGGCCCGACGCTCGCCCTCATAGGGGTTCGACGTGTTCATGTTGGTCTCGGTCATGCCGTAGCGCTCGAGAATGGCGTGGCCGGTGCGCTCGCGCCAGGCCTTGTGCGTTTCGGCGAGCAGCGGCGCCGAGCCGGAAACGAACAGGCGGATGTTCTTCGCCGCCTGGGCATCCAGCCCGTCCTGCTGCAGGAGCCTGGTATAGAAGGTCGGCACCCCCATCAGCACTGTCGCGCGGGGCAAGAGCGAGACGATGCGGCCGGCGTCGAATTTCTGCTCGAACAGCATCGAGGCGCCGGCCATCAGGGTGACGTTGGTGGCGACGAACAGGCCGTGCGTGTGGAAGATCGGCAGGGCATGGATCAGCACGTCATCCCCGGTGAAACGCCATTGCTCGACCAGCACGCGCGCATTGGAGGCCAGGTTTTCGTGGCTGAGCATGGCGCCCTTGGAGCGTCCGGTGGTGCCCGATGTGTAAAGGATTGCGGCCAGATCGTCCGGTCCGCGCGCCACATCGTCGAAATCCGCGGGCTGCTGCGCGGCACAGTCGGTGAGCGATCCCCGGCCATTGCTGTCGAGCGTGACGGTAACCGCCCCCGACGCCTGCGCCAGCGGCGCGATAGCGCCGGCGCGCGCCGCGTCGCAGACGACCAGCCGCGGCTCGGCATCGCCGAAGAAATAACCGAGCTCGGCCAGCGTGTAGGCGGTGTTGAGCGGCAAGAAGACCGCGCCGGCGCGCAGGCAGGCGAGGGAAAGGAAGATGCATTCGGGGCTTTTTTCGACCTGCATGGCAACGCGGTCGCCCGGCTCGACGCCGAAATGCTTCAGCGCATGTGCCAGACGTGCCGATTGCGCCAGCATGTCGCCATAAGGGATTGAGCGCCCGTCATCCGTTTCCATCAGGGCGCGCCCGGGGGCTGACATCCGGTTGCGAAAAGCGTCGAACAGGTGATTGCTCATGCGTCATCCCTAGCGCATGGCCTTGAAAAAAAACAACCGCTTTTCGGAAACCGCAGCAGCAGGATCGCAGCCGGAGTCCTGTTATCTGCGGCCGCGCAATGCCTTGGCAGCGCTTGTTCGTGGATCGCCGCTTTCGTTGAAGCGCTCCATGCACATGGCTGCCGTCAGACGGTAGTGGTTGAGCAGGGCTTCAACGGCGCCGTCGGCATCGCCATCCACCGTGCGCTCTGCAATAAGCCGATGTTCACCGACTTCGTCGCGCTCGCTGCCGTCCTGGGAGATCAGCCGGTAGCGGGAGGCCTGATCCGAAAGCTGGTCGCAAAAGCCGGTCAGCCAATGCGATCGGCAGCCTGCGATCAGTGCCCGATGGAAGGCGCGGTGCAGCTTTTCCCATTCCGGATTGTTCGAGGACGGGTCCTCCGGCAAGCGGCGCGGGGCACGCGCCAGGCGATGCAAGGCCAGCACGAGCTGCTCTTCCCATTCGCCGGTGCGGTTGGTAATGGATTCACGCAGCGCCCGCTCTTCCAGCCAGCAGCGGGTGCGCGTCAATTCCTCGAGTTCCGGGGCACTGACCGGCATGATGAAGAAACCGCGCTGGTCGTGGCGGCCGAGCAGGCCTTCCGAAGCAAGTCGGTTGAGAGCCTCGCGAACCGGCGAGGCGCCGGCGCCGTAACGGGAAACCACCCATTCGACACGAAGCTTGCTTTCACTTTCAAACACGCCGCGCAGGAGATCGTCGCGAAGCTGTTGATAGACCGTACTAGCGAGTGTGCTCTTGGGTCTCGCGCCTTCGCTCATATCGGCAGATCCGTAGGTCAATATGACTCCTGTAGCTCTCCCATGCTCCGCTAGCCCGTTCGCGAAGCAAACGATTTCCCCTGTAAATTTACTGTAACTCCTAAGGCATCCGCCCCTCAAGCGAAAGATCACGATATTCGACTTAAAGAGGAAGGTTGACCGCATCTTATCCGCCGGAAGTAACTAAAATCGTGAAAAACTTGTTCTTCTGAAGAAAGTTTGTCTGCCAGCATGGCAGGAGCCCTCGAGAAACAGCTTCGAGATCCCGAATACGGCTAATTTTTTCTTAACGCGCGTCATGCCGCCGGATTGACCTCTCCCAGCATGCAGATCCCTTCGGCAGTTATCCACTAGATTTATGGGCCAAAACTAGCGCCGGATGCCGCGATCCTGTCGGTTGCCGCGATGCCCTTGCGGCTGCCACCCGTTGACGGCTTTTGGGAGATCGAAGGATCAGGCAGGGAGATCAGGCCGAGGAGAACCGACCAGCCGGGAACTTGCCCTGGAACTGATGTCAGCCGGCAGCCCGGTCGGCCGCGGTTCGGATGGCTTCTATATTGGCCCGGTAGGCTTCGACGCTGCCGCCCTTGAAGATGGCGGCGCCTGCCACCAGCACATCGGCGCCGGCTGATGTGACCAGGGGGGCGGTTTCCGGCGACACGCCGCCGTCGATCTCGATGCGAATCGGCCGGTTGCCGATCAGCGCTTTCACCCGCTTGACCTTGTCGACCATGGCCGGGATGAAGGCCTGGCCGCCAAAGCCCGGATTGACGGTCATGATCAGGATCAGGTCGAGCCGGTCGAGCACATATTCGATCGCACTTTCCGGCGTCGCCGGATTGAGCGATACGCCGGCCTTCTTGCCGAGACCCTTGATGGTCTGAAGCGAGCGGTCGAGATGCGGTCCGGCCTCGGCATGCACGGTCATGCCGTCGCAGCCGGCATCGGCAAAGGCGGCCAGATAAGGATCGGCCGGCGCAATCATCAAATGGCAGTCGAAGAAGGCCTTGGTGCGGTTGCGGATGGCCTTGATCACCGGCGGGCCGAAGGTGATGTTGGGCACGAAATGCCCGTCCATCACGTCGAGATGGATCCAGTCGGCGCCGGCCGCCGCCACCGCCTCGACCTCGTCGCCGAGCTTCGAGAAATCCGACGCCAGCACCGATGGCGCGATCAGGGTCTTCCTGCTCATGATGCGGCCCCTTTGGGCGCCCTGTTTGCGGGCGCGGCCTTGACGACTGCTAGAGCAATTCCAGGAAAAGTGGGAACGGCTTTCCGTCCGGAATTGCGTCAAAACAAAGAGATAGAGCGGTTCGGCGTTTCCACGAAACGATGAACTGCTCTAGACCATGATCCCGAAAAGGGAAAGTCGGTATTTGCTGCGGCCGGCAGCGGGTTCGGCGAATACCTGGCCGCCCGATCGCCGCAGCGCGCCCAAGGAAAAACCCCGCCGGATCGCTCCGGCGGGGTTCTGAATTTTGACTCGTATCCAGATCCTATGGCTTGAAGTTGGCCGCCGGATCCCTTTGCGGCTGTACCTGCGTCTGCGGCGTGCGCTTCGGTATGAACTGCTGAAGGACACCTGGATTGAGCAACAGGGTCGGATCGAGCGACGGCTGCTGCCGGATCGCCCTGCAGTTCGGGAACCGACCAACCGTGCCTTCGGGGCAGCGCCGCTTGATGATCGGCACGCACTGGCCGCCGACCATCTGCGAGCCCGGGGCGCAGTCTCCCACCTGCGGCCTCGGCTTGCGGCACGCGCCGTCGATCGCCTGGGTGCCGCGCGGGCAAACACACCCGCCGCGCTTGTTGTGCACCTGGCCGCGTATGTCGCACTGTTCCAGCACAGGCTTCTTCTGCCGGCAGGCATTGCCTTGCACCTCGGTACCCCGCGGGCAGACACAATTGCCATTGGCGTCGTGGACCTGGCCGCGGATCGAGCACTGCTCGGGCTTCGGCCGGATCGGCCGGCAGACCTTGCCCCTGACTTCTGTGCCGTCCGGGCAGACGCAATCGCCATTGGCGTTGTGGATCTGACCACGGACCGAGCACTGTTCAGGCTTTGGCCGGATCGGCCGGCAGGCTCCATTGCGCACCTCTGTCCCACGCGGGCAGACACAATCGCCATCGGCGTCATGAACCTGGCCGCGTATGCTACACTGCTCGGGCTTCTGCTTGTCGCGCACGCAGGCATTTGCCTGTCGGTCGAGATGCGTACCCTCCGGGCAGTAGCAGCCATTGCCGTCCGACGTCGGGACCGAACCGGGGATGGTGCAGCCAGGCTTGTCCGTCTTGACGCAAGCGCCGTTCTCAAGTTCGGTTCCGCGTGGGCAGACACAGCGTCCATCCTCGGTGCGGATCTGGCCCTTGAGCAGCACGCAGGGCCTCGGATCCTTCGGCTGGATGATGACGCCGCCGTCGGGCGAGCACTGGCCGTTGCGGAACGTCGTGCCTTCCGGACACACGCACCGGCCGGCATCGTTCATGACGAAGCCTGGCGAACATTCCTTCTTCACCTCGCGCTTGATGGTGAAGGGATGGCAGGCATAGGCCTTGCCGCGATCGCCCTGGACGTTGGTCAGGTCGCCGGGCAGTACGTCGCCGCCGCCTTGCACCCTGGTGTCGGGAGACAAGACGCCGACGCAGTTCTGGCCGCTGACGTTGCCCTGCAGATTGGCCAGGGGAGCATCCGGGAGGACCACGGTGACCTTGTGCACATGGCTTTCCCCGGCGCCGAGCGTCAGGTTGGCAATGCAGGTCAACGGCAAGGTCGTCGGTTCGGGCGAGCAGCCAAAGGGCGGTTCGATCGAGGTGATCGCGACGCCTTGCAGCCGCCCCAGCCCGTCCACCCCGATCGCATCGCCGATGCGGACCGGACCGGAGAAGGCGGTCTGGCCATCATTGGTGATGGTGATCTCGAACGAGCAGGGTTGCCCCGGCTGGCACTCGGCATCGCCGGTCTTCTTGACGCTGACGGTGGATGTGCCGCCGCCCTTGGCGCAGGCCTGGCCGATCGGGTAGACGACGTCGTCTCCAGGGGCCGGGCCGTATGAGCCGCGTGCGCAGTTCTCGAACGCGCCATTGGCCAAGACCGTCACGTCGAAGTGCCTGGAGGTTCCGGGCGTCATCGCGGCGCCGGGTATCTGGCATGACAGCGCATTGGCCGGAACCGCTCCGCAGGCCCATTCCGCACCGTCGGGTGTGACGGTCTGGATCTGGACCGGCGCGCCACCCGATATCAGCGTGGCAGCATCGTTGACCCGCACCGGACCGGTGGGGGCAGAGGTGCCAAGGCTGATGACGGTGATGCGGCAGGAAACCACCGCCGCACCGGCGAGCGAGCCATTGCAGACCTTGGTGATGCGTAGGGTCGGCTTGCCGCCATTGGGATGACGGAAGCGTTCTTTGGCGCAGGCCTTGTTGTTGGTGAGGTCGACCTCACCGGAGACGGGCTTCAGCGCCGCGCAGTTCTCGACCGAATCCGACTGGTAGCCGGCCGGCATGACCGCCTTGACGACGATCGGCGTCGATGCGCCCGGCATCAACACGATGCCGGCATTGTCGCAGCGGAACTGGCCGGGACCGTTCGGTCCGCATGTCCAGGGCGGAGACGGGCCGAAGGTCGAAGAGGCCGGCGCGCCGCCCGGGTAATTGTCGATAACCGTCAGCGGCCCATTATAGGGGACGCTGCCATTGTTGATGATGTCGATCACGAAGTAGCAGATGCCGTCGGGCGTGCAGACCGGGATGCGGGCACGCTTCTTCAGGATCAGGTCGACCTTCTTGTCGACCGGGGGCCGGCAATCGCGGTCGCGGTCGCCACGCCGGCAGATCGGGATCGAGGCACAGCCGCGATCGTTCTGCTGGCTGCCGAACAGCGGCTTGCCGCTGGCGCCGTAATTATAGGTGGCGCAGTTGCGCAGCGCGCTGCCTTGCCAACCACCCGCCGGCTTGAAGCCGAGCTTGAGGTTGATGGAGGCCCCCGGATTGAGCGTGGTCACCGGATAGGTGCACGTCATCGGGGTCACGCCGGGCATGCATACCCAGGGCGGATTGGGCCCTGAATCCAGAGTCGAGCCGGCCGGCAGCGTCACCTCGTCGAGCACGATCTTGCCGTGATACGGCCCGTCGCCGACATTGGTGACCTTGATGGTGAAGTCGCAGCCGCCGCCCATCGTGCAACGCGTCACGTCGGCGCGTTTCTCGACCTTGAGGTCCGGTTCCTTGTCCTTGGGCGGACATCTCAAGTCACGCGGGATGACGATGTCGATGGTCTGCGTGCAGCATAGTCCCCAGCCCTCCTTCGGGCCGGCATAGGTCTCGATGCCGGTGACGATGAGGTGGATGACGTCGCCGGGCGACGCACCGACGATCTTCCAGTTCAGCACACCGCCGCCCGCCGGCACCAATTGCGTGTCGGGGATGATGGTGATGCCTGGGGTCGCCGTCGATACCTGCACCCATTTGCCGCCCATCTCCGGGCCGACAGGCATGTGGTAGATGAACGCGCCGCCGCCTTGCACGCAATCGACCGTGCCGCGCTCCACCTTGAAACATTCCCGGTCGGGAGGCGGAGGCCGCTTGTCACAGTTGGTGAGGTCGATCTTGATCGAGGTCTTGGCCCCGGTCTTGTAGTCTCCATCGTCGGGCTTGCCCGGATCCTGCGACGGGATGATGGCCCCCGTGCCGACGCCCGGCGTCACCTTGATCATGCCCTGGTTGTCGACGATGGTCGGCGAAGGAAACGCCGCATGGTCGATCTTGGCGGTGATCTTGAAATTGATGACGCGTTCATTGCCAGCCCCAGCGCCGTCGAGATCGGTGGCGGAAATCCGGAAATCGGAAACCGTTGCCGTATCGTTCGGATTAGCCGAGGTGCTGATTGTCGCACCCGGCAGCGGTCCGCCGGACGCACCCGTGCCGTCGCCGGACACGTTGACGTTGACGATCGCAAGACCGTGCGGAAGCTGATCCTTGAAGTCGAGTTGGAGTTTCTTCAGCCTGGCCGAAAAGCTTGGGTCGGCAAAGCCTTGCGGGTCGCCGCGCAGGCCAAAGCTCAGAGAGTAGACGACGTAGTCGCAGCTCCTCTGTGTGCCTGTTTTGGTGAAGAACGGCACGATCCGTTCCGGCCTCGGATTGACGATTTTTGAATTGTCCAGGTCGAGCCGCAGTTCCGGAGTGATCGGGACTGCATCTTCGGCGTGGCTTGCGACAGGGGTGAACACGGCGACCGCGATACCGGCCGCCATCAGCCAGCGCGCGCCGCGCCTGGCATATGACAGGGGTTTCATGATGGTCTCCATGACGGTTGGCTGCTTGCCGGTGGATTGACTGCTCTTCGCGGTCGGGGAAAGTGCGAGATTTTTCATCTTCCCCTCCTCAACGTTCGCAGCTGAGGGCTGGGGTTCTGAGCGGCAAAGTCATCTTGCAGCAAGGGTAGTAGCCACCCTTGTCCTTGTCGGACTGCCTGTAGAAGCAAAGTCCAACATCGACTCTGTCGCCCGGAGAATGGCCGGTGATGTCGACCGTGTAAGGCTTACCGGGAGCATGCGACTGGGGTGATGTCACCCCGACGCCTGGTGTCATGGACTTTGTCTCACTGGAAGGCTGGACCTTGATCGAATCGCCGCCAAAGCCGGCATGGTCATGGAGATAGAGGTCGGCCTGGAGGCCGCGAGGCGTGCAGTAGAACTGAACATCCTCGACATCGATGCACGGAGGCAGATCGCCGGGCGGTGGGAAGTCCGGCGGATAGAACGGCGGCAGATAACCGCCTGGGATCTCTTCATAATAGCCGGCACGGCCGTCGCAGGGGTGCCAGACCTCGACGTCGCCGACATGGCCTTCCACTTCTGGGTCTTCGAAATAGCCGTCGAAGTCGACGAACCACGAGCCGAAAGGCGGCACGTTGGCCGGCTTGACCAACGGCGTCGGCGTGATCTGCACGCCGTGCACGGCAAGCGGCCCGCCGGCGGCGAGCTGGTCGGCAAGTGTCGGGTTGTCGCGCAGCTTGTCGCCGGTGTTGACCAGCGTGTCGGTGCACACGCCGGTGTCGAGATTGCCGTCGGCGTCATAGCCATATTGCAGGTCGAGCCCACCGGCCGACTGCCGGTTGCCTTGCGGGAAGCCGACCGCATATTCCTGCGGCTCTTCCACCCAGACCGATTCCGTCGCCGGATCGTCCGGGTTTTCGCGCCAGTAGCGGATGACCTCGCCCTTGCCGGAATCGGCGAACTGGCTGTAATCGTAGCGATTCTCGACCGGGCCGCGCTGCGCCAGATACATGAAACCCTGGTTGTCGAAGGCGATGTCGGTGACGGCGTAGTCCTTGTCGGCCTTGACCGTCAGCTCCCAGCGCGGATCACCGGCAAAGCTGCCATCGCGGGCAATGCCAACCGACCAGATCTCGGCCTTTTCGCCAACCGAATAATAGAGCCGGCCGCCATGATAGGCGACGGACCAGACGCGGCGTTCGTCCTGCGTGTAGCCCCATGTGTCGGGGTCTTCCGAGTCGAAGGCAGCACCCTGTATGTCCATCACCGCACCGTCATCAGCGACGGGAGCCAGCCCATGCGCCGGCCGCCCGGCAACGCCGTGATCGAATGTGTCGATCAGCGTGCCGTTGGCATCGAGGCGGTGGATGAGGCCGGTGTCGAGATCGCTGGCGAAGAACTCGCGGTGATTGCTGTCGAAGCTGATGTCGCCGATGCCGGAACCGCTGTTGGTGTCAATGTCGGCGAATTTGGAGACCGCGCCGGTGATGCCGTCGATCTTCCAGATCGTGCCCGGACCGCCACCGCTTTCGGTGCCGAACTGGCCGTCCATGAAGACGGCGCCTGCGGTTCCGCGGCGCTGTCGCTCGGGCCGACCGTCGGCATCTTCGTCCGGGGTGACGATACGGATGCCGTGCAGGGAGGTAGCGCCGGCATAGAGGTTGGGGACGCCCGAGGGAACGCCGTCGCGCACACCGTCATCATAGGTGATGGCGAACACCTGGCCAATCTGTTCGGCCGTCACCTCGAAGGGCGGCGGTGTGTAGACGAGCTGGCCGGAAGCCGGTCCGCCGAGCGCCGAAACGTCGAAGACGCGCAAGGTGGCGCGCGTCGTGTCGATGAAGGTTTCGTCGACCGGGTCGACGCCGGGCGGCAGCCCCCCCCTTTCGGAATCGGCAGAGTCGAAATTGGGAATGACGGTGCCGGAAAATCCGGTGACCGCCATCGAGCCGGGATAGACGATCTGGGTTTCCTGCGCTTGGGCGGCTGTGCCCAACCAGAGCGTGGCGCTCAGCGCCAGGGCAAGCAAACCGCCGCCCAGATGGAGCGAACGGCGGAAACCGCTTGGAAACGACATGGACGCGCCGCGATCGCAGGACATAAAACTCCCCCCGAAGTTTTCGGGAGGAACATCCGGTCCGGCCGCGCGAAACAGGGCAAGGCGCGGCGTTCCGGCACGTTCGTCCCTGATCGAATTGTCTGCTTTCCTCATCTTCACGATACGCCTGCTCCTGCGCAGGGTCAACGGAATCAGCCGAAAGCCCAGCGCATCGACTCCATCCCGAAGGCGGTGGTCGCGCTGAGCTTGCGTTGGTCCCGGAGACCGTGGAGCCTCTGGGGTCCTGGTCATGGGGCATCCTTTCCGGCCCGCACCATGCGGCGCCTGGTCGTCAGTCGCCGGCTGGAGCAGAAAGGTTCATGCAAAACGGCGGCCGGGTCTGTCCGCCATTTCACAGAGGCGCGGCTAATTCCTTGTGTCAACTCAGGTGGAAAACAGTCTTGGCGCGCGAAAGACCGGCCGGCTTACTTACCGTCAGTGCCGGCTTCTGCTAGCGTCTTCCCAACCCTGGGGGGTATCATGACACGCAGGCACTTCGTTCTATTGCTGGCGGCGCTTTTTCCATGTGCGTTGCCGGTCCATCAATCCTTAGCCAAGACCTTGGTCTACTGCACCGAGGTTAGCCCCGATACGTTCGATCCCGCACTCGCCTCCGGATCCCGCGACGCCTCGGCCACCGCTCTCTATAACCGCATGGTTGAGTTCGAGCCCGGCACCACCAAGGTGCGCCCCGGCCTTGCCGAAAGCTGGGAGATTTCCGACGATGGTCTCACCTACACATTCCACCTGCGGCAGGGCGTGAAATTCCACAGCGTCGAGGGCTTTACGCCTAGTCGCGACTTCAATGCCGATGACGTGCTGTTCACCTTCGACCGGCAGGCCAACGCGCAGAACCCGTTCAACAATTACGCCAAACGCCAGTACATTTACTTCGACGGCATCGGCATGCCGGATCTTGTCGCCGGTTGGCGCAAGCTTGACGACCTGACTGTGGTGATGAAGCTGAAGGCGCCGCATTCGCCGATGCTTGCCGACCTGGCGATGGATTTCGCTTCGCTCGTTTCCAAGGAATATGCCGACAAGCTCGTCGCCGAGAAGCGGCTGCTCGACCTGGCGCTGAAGCCGATCGGGACGGGTCCATTCCAGCTTGTCGACTACCAGCAGGATGCAGTCATCCGCTACAAGGCCAATCCGGACTACTGGCGCGGCAAGCCGAAGATCGACGATCTCGTCTTCGCCATTGCCACCGATGCCAGCATTCGCATGGAAAAGCTGCGCGCCGGCGAATGCGATCTCATGCCCTATCCAAATCCGGCCGACCTGGACGCGATCAAGGCGACACCCGGTATCAAGGTCATGCGGCAGGAGGGCCTCAACACAGGATACCTCGCCTTCAACACCTTGCAGAAGCCCTTCGACGATCCAAGGGTGAGGAAGGCGATCGCCATGGCCATCGACACCCAGGCGCTGGTCGACGTCGTGTTCCGCGGCACCGGTGAAGTCGCACGCAATCCGCTGCCGCCGACCTCCTGGGCCTATGACAAGACGAGCCCCGATCATGTCTTCGACCCCGCTGCCGCCAGGCGGGGGCTCGCCGATGCCGGCGTAAAAGACCTGCACATGAAGATCTGGGCGATGCCGGTGCAGCGTCCCTACAACCCGAATGCGCAGCGTATGGCCGAAATGATCCAGTCCGACCTGGCAAAGATCGGTGTCAACGTGGAAGTCGTGACGTATGAGTGGACAGAATACCTTGCGCGCTCGAAGTCACGCGACCGCGACGGCGCCATGCTGTTCGGCTTCACCGGCGACAATGGCGACCCCGACAACTTCCTGTCGGTGCCGCTTGGCTGTGCCGGCGTCGGCACCACCAATCGTGCCAACTGGTGTTTTCCGGCCTTCGACGATCTGCTCAAGCAGGCAGCCGGGATCGTCGATCCCGCTGCCCGCGCAAAACTCTATTCGCAGGCGCAAACGATCTTCAGGGAGCAGATGCCGTGGGTCGCTATCGCCCACTCCGTGGTCTCGATGCCGATGCGCGAACAGGTGACGGGCTATGTCATGGACCCCTTTGATCACCATGATTTCTCGGGCGTCGATATCAAGGAATAGCGTTCGGTGTCTGCCGCCGATCTCGATGTCTATGTAGAGAGCCTGCGCAATTTCCGACTGGTGCGGAGCTATAGCATCGCGCAGTTGCTGCCTTACCTGGAACAGGCTGGATTGAAAGTGCGCCTGCTCGACCGGCCAGCCGGCCGAGATCGGGCGCCGGTGGCCTTTCTGCATGTCGACCTGACAGTCGTGCCGCCAACGTACCGCGGGCTCGGCCACCTCTACGACCGCACCATCAATGGCCGCGCGCTGTCCATCCACCGGCACCTTTATTCGACACTGAAGCTGGAGGCAGGGGACAGCCACGAGGGGCCGGTTGTCGTCAAGACGGTCCTCAACTCCAGGGGCCGACCAGAGCAGCGCTGGTGGCAGCATCGCAACGGCCTGACCAGGAGCGCGCATGCCATCCGCAAGCTCTTCGAACCCGGCTACAAGGACCGCCTGTGCCCGCCCTATAAGGTCTACCAGACGATCGGCGAGGTTCCGCGGGATGTATGGCGCAACAATCGCCTGATGGTGGAAAAGTTCGCTTTCGATACGCTCGACCTGCCCATCGTCAAGCACCGCTACATGTTCCTGCTCGGTGCCGAGGTCAACATGCGGCAGGTCTACGACGATGTGTTGTGCGCCGGCTCAAAAATCCTGAGCAATGAGGTGGGCGGCGCCGTGCCACCGGAAGTGCTGGCGGTGCGGCAGCGGCTCAACCTGGACTTCGGCGCCATCGACTATTTCATTGTCGATGGCAAAGGCGTTGTCGTGGATGCCAACAAGACCGTCGGCTCAAACCCTGAATGGCTGAAGAAAAACCGCTTTCGTCGGGAATTCAACGATCGCATGGCTGAGGAACTGATCGCCTTTGTCCGCGGTTGAGCCGGATCACCAGATCCAGTCGCCCTTGCCCAGCACCGACACCGCTTCGACGATACGGTTGAAGCTGGCGCGGGCCCGGCCGACCGTGTGCCTGGCCCGGAGATAGCCGTGCACCAGTCCCGGCTCCTCGAACCAGGCGGCATGGCCGCCTGCGGTAAGGATGCGGTCGCGGTAGGCCTCGCCGTCGGACGACAGCGGGTCGCATTGCGCGGTGATCAGAACGGTTGGCGGCAGTTTGGTGAAATCGGTGTCGGCGAGCGGCGACAAGGTGATGTCACCAGTACCGTCAGCGCCGCCGGTGCGGATGTGCTTGTAGAATTCGAGATCGCGCATGGTCAACATCGGTGCTTCGGCGTGCGTGACATACGAGCCCTTCGAACGGTCGCCGCCGAGGCCCGGATAGATCAGCACCTGGCCGATCGGCTTTTTGGCATGGCCACGCGTTGCGTGAGCAACAGCCGCGCAGAGATTGCCGCCGGCGCTGTCGCCGCACAGCAGAATAGGGCGGTCGTAGGTTTTGGCTGCCCATTCGAAGGCACGTAAAGCATCGTCGAAAGCGGCCGGGTGCAAATGCTCCGGCGCCAGCCGGTAATCGATGGAACCCACCTCGTAACCGGTGCGGGCGCACAGCTCGGCGCAGACATCGTCATGGCTGTCCAGGCCGCCGAGGATGAAACCCCCGCCATGGATGTAGAGCACCATCGCCGCCGTGTTCGGGGTAGCGCTGCGATAGATGCGGATCGGGATGTCGTGTGATCGGTTGGCAATGAAAGTCGTTTCCGCCGTCACACCATTGGGATAGCCGGCAAAGAACTCGCGGCACATCCGGTCATAAATCGCACGTTGCTGGGCGATGGTGTAGTCGATCGTATCGGGCGGGTAATAGGAATTGGTCCGCTCGATGAAGGCCCAGGTCTCGGCATCGATGAGGGGTTTGTAGTCGGTCATGCAGCTCCTTTACCTCCCCCTTGATGGGGGAGGTCGCCGCGAAGCGGCGGGTGGGGGGGGTGGCGCATCACCCCACCCCGGACCTTCGGTCCGACCCTCCCCATCGAGGGGAGGGTAAAGAGGCTACTTCCCCTTCCACACCGGGTCGCGCTTCTCCGCAAACGCCCGGAACCCTTCCATACCGTCCTCGGAGCCATAAAGCGCATCGACCGTCGCCAGTTGCCGGCGCGTGACGCGGTTCATGGCATCCTGGAAGGTCAGCGCCTCGGCCACCCGCGCCGTCTCCTTGATCGCGGCAAACACCAGCGGCGGGCCGCTGGCCAGTAGCCTTGCGACCTCCCAGACGCGGTCTTCAAGCTTTTCCTTGGGCAACACTTCGTTGACCAGGCCCCAGCGATGCGCTTCCGCTACATCCATCCAGCGGCCGGTGAGCAAGAGGTCCATGGCGACGTGATAGGGAATGCGCTTCGGCAACTTGATCGTCGCGGCATCCGCCAGCGTGCCGGCGCGGATTTCGGGCAGCGCGAAGGAGGAATGATCCGAGGCGAAGATGAGGTCGCAGGACAGCGCCAATTCGAAGCCGCCGCCCACCGCCATGCCGTTGACGCAGGCGATCACCGGCTTGTTCATGTCGCGCAGCTCCTGCAGGCCGGCAAAGCCGCCGACGCCATAGTCGCCGTCGACCGCATCGCCACCGGCTGCTGCCTTCAAATCCCAGCCGGCGCAGAAGAACTTGTCGCCGGCGGTCTTGACGATGGCGACGCGCAGTTCCGGATCGTCGCGGAACGCCTTGAAGGTCTCGCCCATCAGCCGCGACGTTTTCAGGTCGATGGCGTTGGCCTTGGGCCGGTCGAGCGTGACCTCGAGGATGGTGCCTTCGCGGCGAGTTGAAATGACGTCAGACATTCTTCTTCTCTCCCAGCACCAGCAGCGCGTCGGCAATCCAGGCGCCCTTGCCTTCGGCGCAGACGATCAGCGGGTTGATGTCGAGTTCCTCGATCTCGCCGGCATTCTTCTGCACGAAGCCGGCAATGCCTGCGATGGCGTCGATGGCCGCGGCGACATCGGCCTTCGGCCGGCCGCGATAGCCCTCAAGCAGAGGGAACAGTTTCAGGCCGCGTAGCGCCGCCTCGATATCGTCGCGCGTTGCCGGCAGCATCAAGGTCACGCTGTCGCGCAACAGCTCGACCAGCACGCCGCCAGTTCCCAGCGTCATGACGGCGCCGAACATCGGGTCGCGGGTAAAGCCGACAATCAGCTCGGCGACGCCGTCGCGCACCATGCGCTCGACATAGAGCCCGGTGCCGAGCGGCAAGAGATCGTGCGCCGCGGTGCTGACGGATTCGGCGTCCTTGAGGTTAAGCCTGACAGCGCCGACTTCCGACTTGTGGGTGACGCCAAGCGCCTTCAACGCCACCGGGAAGCCGAGCGCCATCGACGAAATCACCGCTTCGACGGCATTGGCGGCGCGTTCGGCCTTCGGCACCGGCAAGCCGGCCTCGATCAGCCGCGCCTTGGCCTCGGCCTCATCAGGCGTGACATGGTCGCCGCCGGCAGCACCGGCAGCCGATGTGTCGATCGGCTGCGCCTGCGGCTCGGCCCAGGCCCAGCCGATGAAGGCCGCCGCGCCTGCGGCATCCATGGCCTCGGAAATGCCGAACAACGGCACCATGCCGCGCGCCATCAGTTCGGCGGTGTATTCCTCCGGCAGGTTCTCCGGCAGCGACGAGACAATCGCGCCATGCGCATTGTTGGTCTTCAGCGCCGATTCGAAGGCGCGCAGCGTCGCCCACCAGTCGGTGACCGAGCAACGGTCGGGGCGCGGGAAATCGAGCACCAGCATGTTGAGGTCGAAACCGCCCGACACCATGGCGGTGAAGGTGGCGGTCATCGCCGGTTCGTTGTTCCAGATGAAGGTG
This sequence comes from Mesorhizobium sp. M0862, assembly GCF_040319795.1. Taxonomy (NCBI): domain Bacteria; kingdom Pseudomonadati; phylum Pseudomonadota; class Alphaproteobacteria; order Hyphomicrobiales; family Phyllobacteriaceae; genus Mesorhizobium; species Mesorhizobium sp. M0862. The sequence goes on along the minus strand of NZ_JAMYOJ010000015.1, from coordinate 55,781 downwards.
TGGTAGTCCAACGGATTGGCGACCGCGACCAGCGGCCCGAGCGTCGATTTGACATGGGCGCGGTGCTTGCTGGTGAGCTCCGGGAAGTTGACCCAGCGGCCTTCGGCGCTGTCGGCCATCACCGAGGCCTCGCCGCCGGAGCAGCTCATCGACGACAGACGATAGCCGGGCAGCGGCCCGGTGACATGCAGCAGCTTCAGCGCCTCGATGAAGGCGGGGATGGAATCGACGCGCGCAATGCCGAGCCGCCGCAGGAATGCGCCCGAGGCAGCGTCCGAGCCAGCCAGCGATGCCGTGTGCGAGACCGTCGCCTGCCGCGCCTGCTCGGAGCGGCCGACCTTCATGGCGATGATCGGCTTCTTCAGTTCGCGCGCCCGCGCCGCCAGCTTCTCGAAGCCTGCTACCGAATCGAAGGCTTCGATGTGCAGGCCGAGCGAGGTGACGCGCTCGTCCTCGATCAGGCCGAGCGCCATTTCGGAGAGGCCGGTCTGCGCCTGGTTGCCGGCGGTCATCAGGAAGGCGATCGGCAGGCCGCGCTTCTGCATCGTCATGTTGATGGCGATGTTGGAGGACTGGGTGATGATGGCGACGCCCTTGGCGCCTTCGGGCAGCCGGATGCCGCCATGCTGGTCGGGCCACAACAGCGCGCCGTCGGCGTAGTTGATCAGGCCATAACAGTTCGGGCCGATGATCGGCATCTGGCCGGCCGCGGCCACCAGTTCGGCCTGCAGCCGCTCGCCATCGTCGTCATAGGCCTCGGTCTCGAGAAAGCCCGCGGCAAAACAGACGGCGCCGCCGGCGCCGCGCTCAGCCAGCGCCTTGATCACCTCGATGGTGAGATGCCGGTTGACGCCGACAAAGGCAGCGTCCGGCGCGCCGGGAAGGTCGGCGACCGAGCGATAGGCCTTGCGGCCGGCGACCTCGTCCTTGTTCGGATGCACCGGCCAGATTTCGCCGGCAAAGCCCATCTTGATCGATTGGGCGACGACGGCAGCGGCCTGGGCCCCGCCGAACACCGCGATGGATTTTGGGCGCAAGAGGCGTTCAAGCTTGTGCATATTCCCCGTCTCTTCTTTTTAAGCCCCGAACGGGCGCAGCAGCGCCCGCGAAATGATGTGGCGCTGGATTTCCGACGTCCCTTCCCAGATGCGCTCGACACGGGCGTCGCGCCAGATGCGCTCCAGCGGCAGGTCATCCATCAGCCCCATGCCGCCATGGATCTGGATTGCTTCGTCGGCAACAAAGGCGAGCATTTCGGTAGCCTTCAGCTTCGCCATGGCCATGTCCTGATCGGTGACGGTGCCCTGATCGTACTTCCAGCCGGCTTCGAACACCATCAGGTCCGCCGCCTTCAATTCCGTCGCCATGTCGGCGAGCTTGAACGACACGCCCTGGAACTTGCCAATCTGCTGGCCGAACTGCTGGCGCTGCGCGGAATACTCGATGGCATGACCGAGCGCCCGCTCGGCGCGGCCGAGACAGGTGGCGCCGACCTGCAGGCGCGTGGCGCCGAGCCAGGAATTGGCGACGTCGAAGCCCTTGTGGACCTCACCCAGCACCTGGCTTGCCGGCAGGCGGCAATCATCGAATTCGAGGATGGCGTTGGTGTAGCCGCGATGCGAGACGTTGCGGTAGCCGTCGCGCACCGTGAACCCCTTGGTGCCCTTGTCGACGAAGAAGGCGGTGATCTTCTTGCGCTTGCCGCGCGGCGTTTCTTCCTCGCCCGAAGCCATGAAACAAATCGCGAAATCGGCAAGATCGGCATGGGAGATGAAATGCTTGGTGCCGTTAAGGACCCAGTCGTGGCCGTCCTGCACCGCGGTCGCCTTCATGCCTCGCAGGTCGGAGCCGGCGCCGGGCTCGGTCATCGCCAGGCAGTCCCACTTCTCGCCACGAATACACGGGAACAGGTATTTTTCGCGCTGCTCCGGCGTGCCGGCGAGCAGGATGTTGGAGGGGCGCGCGACGCAGGTCCAGTGCAGCGCATAGTTGGCGCGGCCGAGTTCCTTCTCGTAGAGCAGCCAAGTCACCGTATCGAGGCCAGCGCCACCGACATCGGCCGGCATGTTGGCCGCATACAGTCCGGCTTCGATTGCCTTGACCTTGATCTCCTCGATCAACTCGCGGCGCAGCACGCCGGTGCGCTCGACCTCGCGTTCATGCGGGTAAAGCTCATTCTCGACGAACGCGCGCGTCGTCTCGACGATGAGCTTCTGTTCCTCCGAAAGACCGAAATCCATGGTCCTCAGCCCTTCTTCTTTTTCTTCGGCTTTTCCGCCTTCTTCACCGGCTTGGATGCCTTGGCCTTTTCGGCGGCCCTGGATGCGGCCGGCTTCTTCGCTGCCAGCTTGGCCAGCTGCCTGGTATAGTCCTTGTGCAAGGCGCCGGCGCCCCAGCCCTTGCCTTTGTTCTGTTTCGACAGAGCATCCATGATCGCGACCAGATTGTCGTCGCGGATCTTTTCCAGCTCGCGGATCGACAGGCCGTGCGCCTGGTCGTCCGACTGGGAGGCGATAAGATCGACCAGCTCGTCGTTGAACTCCGGCACGTCCATCAGCTTGGTCCACGGCCATTTCAGGCACGGCCCGAACTGCGCCATGAAGTGGCGCATGCCGGCCTCGCCGCCGGCGACGCGGTAGACCTGGAACATGCCCATCTGCGCCCAGCGCAGGCCGAAGCCATAGCGCATGATGTCGTCGAGTTCCTCGACCGTGCAGATGCCGTCCTTGATCAGCCACAGCGCCTCGCGCCAGGCCGCCTCCAGCAGGCGGTCGCCGACAAAGGCCTCGATTTCCTTGCGGATCACCACCGGCTTCATGCCGATCGAGGCATAGATTTCCTTGGCAACCTCGATCGCTTCGGGGAACGTCTGCTCGCCGCCGACGATCTCGACCAGCGGCAGCAGGTAGACCGGGTTGAAGGGATGTCCGACAACCAGACGCTCCGGATGCTTCTTCATCGCGACCTGCATGTCGGTCGGCTTGATGCCGGAGGTAGACGAGCCGACTATGGCGTTCGCCGGCGCGTAGAGATCGATCTCGGCCAGCACGCGGTGTTTGAGGTCGAGCCGCTCCGGCACGCTCTCCTGGATGAAATCGGCATCGGCCACCGCCTCGGCGATGGTCTTGGCAAAGGTCAGTCTGCCTTCCCTGGGCAGGCCGCCGGGAACCATCTGCCTGTAGGCGCGGCGCGCGCCCTTCATCACTTCCGAGACCTTGCGCGACGCTTCCGGGTCCGGATCGAAGATCGACACATCGATGCCGTTGAGCAGCAACCGCGCCACCCAACCGGCGCCGATGACACCGCCGCCAATGGCGGCTGCCTTGTTGATGATGCTCATGGTCAGGCTCCGGTTCTTGTCGTGGCGGTTTCGGGGTCGATGAGAGGCACGCGCTCGCCGATGCGGATCACGGAGGGGTCGTAGGCCTTGCGGGCGAAGACTTCGAGCACGAACTGGCGGAAGAATGCGATCGGCAGCGTGTCGTAGTCCGGGTCGAAGCTCGACTGGTCCCAGCGTTCGCAAAACTGGTCGCAATCGTCGAAATAGGCATGGCCGGCGAAGCGGTCGCGAGCATGGCGGTTGCCGCCGAGATGATGCGCGTAATAGAGCCGCTGGAAGTCGCCATGCTTTTCCACCACCCAGGTGCATTGCTCGCGCACGAAAGGTTTCAGGATCGAGGCGGCGTATTCGTCGTGATTGTAGGGAGCGTAGATGTCGCCGATGTCGTGCAGCAGCGCGCAGGCGATCCAGTCGGTGTCGGCGCCGTCGCGCCAGGCACGAGTCGCCGCCTGCAGCGAATGGCCGAGCCGGGTGATCTTGTAGCCGGACAGGCCTTCGTCGAGCTGCACCAAAGCGTCGAGCAGCCGCTCGCCGGTCTTGGCGGCATAGTCGATCTCATGGGCGGTTAGGAACTCGTAGTCTTGCCTGTCGCCATCCTTCATCGCGGTGAATTTGACGGTAGCCATGATCCGCTCCCGTCTTAAGCAGCCGCTGCGATCGGCGCCCGCTTGGTGAGGTTGAGCTTCCTGCGCACTTCCTCCGGCCCCAAAATCCTGGCGCCGAGATTGGTGACGATGCTGGCGGCGCGCTCGACCAGCTGCGCATTGGTGGCCAGCACGCCCTTGTCGAGCCAGAGATTGTCTTCGAGACCGACGCGGACATTGCCGCCGGCGAGCACTGCAGCGGCTGCATAGGCCATCTGGTTGCGGCCGATGGCGAAGGCCGACCAGTTCCAGGTCGACGGCACGTTGTTAACCATGGCCATGAAGGTGTTGAGGTCGTCCGGCGCCCCCCACGGCACACCCATGCAGAGCTGCACCAGCGCGTCGGGATTCAAGACCTTTTCTTCGACCAGCTGCTTGGCGAACCAGAGGTGGCCGGTATCAAAAGCTTCGATCTCCGGCTTGACGCCGAGCGCCGTCATCATGCCGCCCATGGCGCGCAGCATGCCGGGCGTGTTGGTCATGACATAATCGGCCTCGGCGAAGTTCATGGTGCCGCAATCCAGCGTGCAGATCTCCGGCAGGCACTGGCGCACATGTTCCATGCGGTTGGTGGCGCCGCCCATGTCGGTGCCTTTTTCATTGAGCGGCAGCGGCGCTTCCGGTGAGCCGAACACCATGTCGCCGCCCATCCCGGCGGTCAGGTTCAGGATCACATCGACTTCTGCCGCGCGGATGCGGTCCGTCACTTCGCGGTAGAGATGGACATCGCGGCGCGGCTTGCCGGTCTCGGGGTCGCGGACATGGCAGTGGACGATGGCGGCACCGGCCTTGGCCGCGTCGATGGCAGAATCGGCGATCTGCTTGGGCGAGCGTGGAACATGCGGGGAGCGGTCCTGCGAGCCGCCGGACCCGGTCACGGCACAGGTAATGAAAACCTCACGGTTCATCGCGAGCGGCATGGACATCTCCTCCCCATAGAAACAGACCCTAACAATGACCGACTTGCCGGAAACTGTTTTGCAATTTACGAAGCTCTCGTGATCAAAAGCGAAAAACCTACCATCTTTCGCGCTGAGCGATCGCCGCTCAAGGTGACGCTGCTGGTGTTTTCAGGCTCGTCCATCATGTGCGTGGCGTCGGCCGTCGACCCGCTGCGCGCCGCCAACCGCATCTCAGGCGAGACGCTGTTCGATTTCAAACTGGTCTCGGTCACCGGCGAGGCGCCGGTCACCACATGCGGCCTGGCGGTGGCGGTCAGGGGCCGCTTCGATGCGGCCGAGCCGACCGACGTGCTTGTCGTCGTCGCCGGCTTCGGCACCCAGAATTACGCGACATCGGCTCTGCTTTCCGGATTACGGCGAGCGGCCCGCGCGGCTCGCGCCTGCGGCGGCGTCGAGGCCGGCACATGGCTGGTGGCGCGCGCCGGCCTCCTCGAAGGCCGCAGCGCCACCACCCATTGGGAAGACATGGAGGATTTTTCCTCCGCCTTTCCCGGCGTCGACGTGCGTCCGGACCGCTACGTCATCGACGGACCGGTGTTCACCTCCGGCGGGGCGTCGCCGACCTTTGACCTGATGCTGCATCTGATCCGCACGCGGCTGGGCATGGCCGTGGCGCTCGATGTCGCCAGCGTCTTCATCTATGATCAGGCGCGCGCCGCGACCGACGCGCAGCCGCTGGTCTCGCTCGGCCGGCTCGACGGCTACGACCCGCGTCTGGCGCAGGCCATCCGGCTGATGGAATCGCATGTCGACCAGCCGCTGACCATCGACGCGGTGGCAAAACGCGCCGGGGTGACGGCGCGGACATTGGAGAGCATTTTTCGCAAGTCAATCGGCGAGACGCCGGGCGCCTATTATCTCAGACTGCGGTTGGGCGCGGCGCGACGGCTGGTGGTCGACACGCGCATCGCCATGGCGGATATTGCCGGGCGGACGGGGTTCTCGTCCGCCGCGGCATTTTCCAGAGCGTTTTCAAGAGCGTTCGGCGAAGCCCCGGTCAGGCTGCGCCGAGGTTGATGCATGTCGCCCAAAAGTGTGTCGCGGTTTTGGGATAACGACATGCACAGACAAAGGGAGATCAGGCTGCGTTCTGTCGTTCGCCGCCGGCGTCAATCTGCGAGCGGATCTGCCTCGCCAGACGGAGTTCAAATCGGCTGCTGACAGCGCGATCCCATTCGTTTTTCACGCTGTCGGTCGGCCGCGGCAGCGCCATCAGCCGGTCGATGATCGATCCGGTCTCGCCGGATGAGAGCAGGGCGTCGATTTCGCGTTCATGCTGCATATCGGTTCGCCTCCTTCCTTTTCACCCGCCACAACCGCATCCTTATACGAGATACGTGACGGCAGTTTGAAGGCAAGAGCGAGGTCATTGAGGGGCGCCAAAGGGCAAACCCTTGTCGTCGGATAGGGTCTTGCGCAAACCCCATTCCGGGGCGGCCGGAATGTTATCCAGCCACCCTTGAGCACAACGAATCGGCTTTCCGCCCTCAGACGTAGCGGTTGACGATGTTTTCCAGCAACTCCTGGCGGCCGGAGCGTGGCTGCGGCTCGATCTTCTTCTTCACCACGCGCTCGGCGATGTCTTCCAGCGAGCGCTTGCCCGACAGCATCGCCTTGCCCTCGGCCGTGTTCCAACCGGCATAGCGCTCGGCCAGCGGACCCGACAGCGCCTTGTCCTCGACCATCTTGGCGGCTGCCTTGAGGCCTCGTGCGCAGGAATCCATGCCGCCGATATGGCCGATCAGCAGGTCCTGCGGGTCGAGCGACTGGCGGCGCAGCTTGGCGTCGAAATTGGTGCCGCCGGTCTTGAAGCCGCCGGCCTGCAACACCTGGTAATAGGCCAGCGCCATCTCGGGCACATTGTTGGGGAACTGGTCGGTGTCCCAGCCCGACTGGTAGTCGTTGCGGTTCATGTCGATCGAGCCGAAGACGCCGAGCGCATTGGCCAGCGCCAGCTCGTGCTCGAAGGAATGGCCGGCAAGAATCGCGTGGCCCTGCTCGATGTTCAGCTTCACTTCCTTCTCCAGCCCGAAGCGCTTGAGGAAGCCGTAGACCGTGGCAACGTCGTAGTCGTACTGATGCTTGGTCGGCTCCTGCGGCTTCGGCTCGATCAGGATCGTGCCTTTGAAGCCAATCTTGTGCTTGTAGTCGACGACGAGACTGAGGAAGCGCCCAGCCTGCTCCTGCTCGCGGGCAAGATCGGTGTTGAGCAGCGTTTCATAGCCCTCGCGCCCGCCCCACAGTACATAATTCTCGCCCTTCAGCCGCTTCGTGACGTCGATGCAGCTTTTCACCGTCGCCGCCGCATAGGCGAAGACATCCGGATCGGGATTGGTGGCGGCGCCCGACATGAAGCGGCGGTTGGAGAACAGGTTGGCCGTGCCCCAGAGCAGTTTGACGCCGGTCTTCTTCATCTTGGCGGCAAAATAGTCGGCGATCTCGTCGAGCCGCGCGGCACTTTCGGAGAAATCCTTGCCTTCCGGCCGCACGTCGGCGTCGTGGAAGCAGAAATAGGGCGCGCCGAGCAGCGAGAACATCTCGAAGGCGACGTCGGCTTTCAGTTTGGCCAGTTCCATCGTGTCGACGCCGCCAGCCTTGGGAAACCAGGGCCGGTCGAAGGTCTGGCCGCCAAAGGGATCGCCGCCCGGCCAGGCGAAAGAATGCCAGTAGGCGACGGCGAAGCGCAGATGGTCTTCCAGCCGTTTGCCGGCCACCACCTCGTCGGGATTGTAGAAGCGGTAGGCCAGCGGGTTGATCGAATCCGGCCCCTCATACTTGATCGCTTTGATGTCGCCGAAAAATCCGCTGCTCATGATTTCTGTCCTCTCTCGAATAGTTCGCCCTGATTACCTCAGGCGTAATTGGTTTCGCTCTCGCTTGGGGTGAAAAGGCTCGTGTCAAAGCCACTCAACGAAGGAGACAGACCATGACCGACCTCAACACGATCGCCCAGAACTACATCACCGCCTGGAACGAGGCCGATGCGGATCGCCGCGCCGAACTGCTCAAGGCCACCTTCACGGAAGACGTCAGCTACCGCGATCCGCTGATGCAAGGCGACGGCCATGCCGGCGTAGCCAAGCTGATCGACGGTGTACAGCAGCGCTTCGCCGGCTTCCGGTTCTCGCTGAACGGCCAGCCGGACGGGTTTGGCGACCGCATCCGCTTCTCGTGGAATCTTGGGCCGGAAGGCGTGCCGTCGGTTATCGAAGGCACCGATATCGGTGTTATCGAGAACGGCCGTCTGAAGAGCGTCACCGGGTTTCTCGACAAGGTGTCGGCGCAGTGATCGATTAAGGGTGGCGCGAGACACCCCCCTCTGCCCTGCCGGGCATCTCCCCCGCAAGGGGGGAGATTGGCTGGCATCCACGCCTTCGCTAATCACCCACCTTACAAGACTGGCATACCCGCCGACGCTGCCGATCTCCCCCCTTGCGGGGGAGATGCCCGGCAGGGCAGAGGGGGGTGCCTCGCGCTCACTCACGCCATGGCGCCCTTGATCGCCGGATACAGCGCCCGGTAGCGCTGATAGGCATCGGCATACGCCCCGCCAAGCGGGACATCCGGTTCGATCGTCGCATCCGTCCTCGGCGCCGTACACACCGCCAGCGGATCGGCTCCGATTGCAGCGATCAGCCCAAGCCTTGCCGCCCCAAACGCCGCGCCGAAATCGCCGTCGGCCGGAATGTCCACCGGCACCTGCAGCGCCGTGGCGATCGCCTTCAGCCAGTAGCGCGAGCGCGAGCCGCCGCCGATCGCCGTCACCCGCGTCAAGATCGTGCCCGCCGTCTTCAAGGCTTCGAGACTGTCTCGGAAGGCGAAGGCGACGCCTTCTAGCACGGCCTGCGTCAGCACTGCGCGGCCGGATTCATGCGCCAGTCCGGTGAAGGACCCACGAATGGCGGAATCATTGTGCGGCGTGCGCTCGCCCGAGAGATAGGGCAGGAACGACACCCCGCTCGGCGCTTTCAGCACATCGCCAAGTTCGGCGGTCAATTCGCCGGCCTTCTTGCCTGAAATCTCCGACAGCCAGTTCAGCGAGTCGGTCGCAGACAGGATGACCCCCATCTGGTGCCAAGTGTTGGGCAGGGCATGGCAGAAGGTGTGGACCGCACTTGCCGGATTGGGCAGGTAGGAAGCGTTGGCGGCAAACAGCACGCCAGATGTGCCCAGCGACACAAAAGCGTGGCCGGCGCCGACCGTGCCCATGCCGCAGGCCGAAGCAGCATTGTCGCCGGCGCCGCCGGCAACCGGGGTGCCCGATGCTATGCCCCAGCTGGCGGCCAGTTCGGCGCGCAAGGCTCCGGCCTTCTCCGTGCCTTCGACCAGCGACGGCATCTGCCTTTCGTCGAGCGATGTCGCCGCAAGCAACTCGGGGGACCAGCGCCGTTTGCCGACATCGAGCCAGGAGGTGCCGGCCGAGTCGGACATTTCTGAGATATGCTCGCCGGTCAGCCACAGCCGCAGGAAATCCTTCGGCAAAAGCACCTTCGCCACTTTGGCGAAGACGGAGGGCTCATTGTTCTTCACCCAGGCGAGTTTCGGCGCCGTGAAGCCGGGGAAGACGATATTCCCGGTGAGTTGGCGAAAGCGCGGGTCGGCATCGAGCGCCGCGGCCTCAGCGTGGCTGCGCGTATCATTCCACAGAATGCAGGGGCGCAGCACCTGGTCGCCGGCATCGAGCAAGGTGGCGCCATGCATATGGCCGGAAAGGCCGATGCCCTTGACCGCGGCAAGCTCTTTCGGGTGCGAGGCTTTCAGCTCGGCAATGGCCGTCTCGCAGGCGCGGATCCAGTCCGTGAGGTTTTGTTCGGACCAGCCGGGATGCGGCCGCGATACGTCAAGCGAAGCATGGCCGGAGCCGATGATCTTCTGCCCGGCATCGATCAACAGCGCCTTGACGCCCGACGTGCCGAGATCGAGGCCGAGATACATGCATTCCTCCCATTGCCATTAATTTTTTCGGGTCTCGAAAAAATCTGGCTTGCCATTTTTTAAAACAAGATCCGCCGCGGGTCAATTCTCTGACAAATTGGCGGCGCGTTGCGAAAACAGCGCCGAAAGCGGACTGTCCGGCCGGGCCAGTGCGCGCTCGGCCGTCAACGCCCGGGCAAGCGCTGGGTCACCGGCGCGCAACGCCGCCTCGATCAGCGTGAGATCAATCACATCGCGCTGGGCGTGGCTGCCGCCAAAGCGATGGGCAATGGCGCGGATCGGTCGAATCAGGCGCACCGCTTCGCTGTAATTGCCCTCGCCGAATGCCTTGATGCCTTCCGTCAGTGGCTGGCCGACATCCCGGGTAAAGGCGGCGTTGTCGTCGCTGCCGCGCATCGCCTCGTGCTGGGCTTCGAGCAAGATCTTGGCCGGCCCTTCCAGCCCGGTGCCGACAAATGCCATCATCGCATGCGCATCGTTGAAGGCGTAATTGCCGGCTCCAGCCTTCGGCGCCCAGTTGGCAGCGAGCGCTGCCCAGCGGTCGCCGACATCGGCACCGCCGAGATAAAGCCGCCACAGGATCGCGGAGGCGTCGACCATGTTCAGCGCCAGCGTCGAACGCTCGCCATAGATCGGCCCGTCATAGAGTTTGAGCACCTCATCGGTCTCGCCGAGATCGTAGTGGAACAGCGCGAGATGCCACCAATTATGCACCTGCAGGAAGCTTTCTTTGGTCCACGCCTCGGGGTTGGCGCGCATCCAGGCGATGCCGTCCCGTTGCCGGCTCTGCATCTCCATGACATGGGCGACCGCATGCTGCGCCCAGCCGTCTCGCGGCTCGATCTCGATCGCCTGTCGGCCGAAACTTTCGGCTCTGATATAGTCGCCCATCTCCTCCAGACCGAAGGCCTGCATACCGAGAATGGCGTGGTAACCTGGCATGCCGCTCTGCCAGGACGGCAGCGCGCGGCCGATACGGTCGCGCAGCATGCGGGCATTGCCGGTGAAGAAGTCGATCTGGTGGCCGACCTGCAACGCCACCGCGTCGAGCGGGTTGTCGATGGCGATATCTTCGAGCAGGCGCGCGGCGTCATGCCAGCGTCCCGCGGCAAGGTGGCCAAGGGCCGCCACATGCGCCTGTTCGCGCGGCGTCGCGGCAAGCGGCAGTGCCGCAGCATGGCATGCCTGGGCGACCGCCGTTGCCTCGCGTTCGGTGGCGAGGCCGAACAGATACCCCTTGAAGACATGCGCCATGACGAAACCGGGATCCGCCGATATGGCGCGGTCAACGGAGCCGACCGGGTCGCCGACGAAGCATTGCAATTCATGCACGGCCTGGCTGTAGGGTGAAAACCCGGCCTCGGTCGCGCCCGAAAACATTAGGCCGAATGGATCTCTTACTGCCATATCGGCCCTGATGCTCCGCAGTTCCTAATTGCCCGAGCGCATCGCCACCGTGGCGATGCCGGCGCCGACCAGCAGCGTGCCGCCGGTGCGGTTGAAGATGCGGATCGCCTTGGGGTTGCGTACTACGTTGCGGGCGCGCGCCGCGATCAGCGCGTAGCCGAAGGCATTGGCGAAGGCGAGCGCCAGGAAGGTCGCTTCGAAGATCAGCATCTGTGTCCAGAAATCGGCTTCCCGGTTGAGGAACTGCGGCAGGAAGGCGACGAAGAAGGTGATGCTCTTCGGGTTGAGTGCGGTGACCAGCCAGGCGTGCGCCATCATCTTGGCGGCCGAGACGGCATCTGTGCGTGGTTCGGCTTTGAGCGCGCCGCCGGCGCGAAACAGTTTTACCCCGAGATAGATCAGATAGCAGGCGCCGATCAGCTTCAGAATGGTGAACACGGTCGCCGACGCGGCCAGCAGCGCGCCGATGCCCAGCATCGACAGGGTCATGGCGGTGAAGTCGCCCAGCGCCACGCCGACGGCCATCGGCAAGGCAGTGCGCCAGCCCTGGCCCAGCGCATAGGACACGACCAGAAGAATGGTCGGGCCCGGAATGATGAGCAGGACGGTGGAGGCGGCGGCGAAGGCGGCCCAGTTTTCGAACGACATCTTTGTCTCCTTGAGCGCAAAGAAAAGGATAAATCCTCGTGTGCGGAGGAATGTAAAGAGCCCTCTCCCAAAAATGCACGGCGGACCATTTCGCCAGATCGCTGCGGCTATTGGCGGCACAGGCTTAAGACCGGTCGTTGGGCCTTCACCCTTTTTCAACCATGTTTGGCGAAACTGCCTGCTATCCGGCCGGACCGTGTTTCCCGCCGACAGCGTAGGGTTTGGGTGCATGCGTGAGTTGCCGCAGAATGTGACGCCGCCAGCAAATGGCGACGCAAACGAGACCGAACATCTCTATTCCCGCCGCTTCGTCCTGTCAGGGGCCGGCGCCATGACGCTGCTCGGCATGGCCGGCTGCAGCACTTCGACGCTCGAGCTGCCGCAATTCCAGCTGGATGACACGGTCACCGGCTCGGTGCGGCCGATCCGTCCGGCGATCAGCGTCGACAAGAACGTCACCGGCCCCGATGTCATGTACGCTTCGCTCAACGATGGCGGCTTCGAAGTGCCGGCGGTGCCCTATCAGAAGGTCAAGCCGGAGTTCCGCCGCCAGATCGTCGTCAACGAGACCGGCGAGGCGCCCGGCACCATTGTCGTCCATCTGCAGGAGCGAAAGCTCTATCTGGTGCAGGAGGGCGGCGACGCCATCCGCTACGGCGTCGGCATCGGCAAGGACGGCTTCCGCTGGTCCGGCCGCGCCAACATCCAGTACGGCAAGGAATGGCCGACCTGGACGCCGCCGCCGGAGATGATCCAGCGCAAGCCGGAACTGGTGAAGTGGCAAAACGGCCAGCCCGGTGGCCTCACCAACCCGCTCGGCGCACGCGCTCTTTACATCTACCAGGACGGCAAGGACACCGGCTACCGCATACACGGTTCGCCGGAATGGGCGAGCATCGGCCAGGCGATGTCGTCGGGCTGCGTGCGCCTGATCAACCAGGATATCATCGACCTCTACAGCCGCGTTTCCAAGAAGAACCCGGTCGTGGTCGTCTGATCCTGTGCGGCGGTTTGGCGCCGCTGGAAACTCCCGTTGCGCGATGCGGCAAGCTAGGCCAAGGTGCCTTGAAAACCACAGCGCCGGGAGAGATCGAGCATGGCTGGAACGTTTGTCATCGCACAGGGCGGCGGCCCGACCGCCGTCATCAACCAGACGGTTGTCGGGGCCACGCTGGAAGTCCGCAAGCGCCATCCCGGCGCCAAGGTGCTGGGCTCGCTCCACGGCGTGCGCGGCATTCGTGACGGCAACTATGTCGACCTCTCCGCCATCCCCGAGGACCGGCTGCGGCTGATCGCCGGCACGCCGAGTGCCGCGCTCGGCTCGACACGCGACAAGCCCGACGCTGCCTATTGCGAAGTCATCCTCAACGGGTTGAAGAAGGCCGGCGCCGACGCTTTCATCTACATCGGTGGCAACGACACGTCGGGCACGCAGCAGATCCTGACCGACGCCGCCGGCGGCAGCATCGCTTTCGTCCATGCGCCAAAAACCATCGACAACGACCTCGAGGAAAACGACCACACGCCGGGCTTCATCTCGGCGGCCGAATTCGTCGCCGGCGCCTTCCTGTCCGTCGATCTCGATTTCCGCGCATTGCCCGGCATCTATGTCGGCATCGTCATGGGCCGGCATGCCGGCTTCCTCACCGCGGCGGCTGCAGCCTGGCAGCTCGATCCCGACAGCGGCCCGCATCTGGTCTACGTGCCGGAACGGCCATTCTCCGCCGCCGGTTTCATCGACGACGTGCGCGCCACGCTCGACCGCCACAAGCGCTGCATCGTCGCCGTCTCCGAAGGTGTCAGCACCGCCGACGGCAAGGCGCTGGTCGAAAGCCTGGTGCCGCCGGACAAGCTCGAGCGCGACGCGCATGGCAACGTCAAACTGTCGGGCAGCGACCTGCCGTCAGCTCTGGAACGTGCGCTCGCCGAAGGCCTGCCGGGCAAGCGCGCCCGCGTCGATGCGCTTGGCTACATGCCGCGCGGCTATGTCGGCTCGATCAGTGCCGTCGACGCGCAGGAGGCTTTCGACGCCGGCGCCTTCGCGGTTGCCGTTGCCGGCGAAGGCGGTGGCTCGGTGGCGCTGCAATATGACGGCACGAAAACCTTGCTGAAGAAGGTGCCGCTGAAGAACGTCGCCGGCAAGACGCGCCATATGCCCGACGATTTCATGAAGCCCGATGTCAACCAGCTGTCGGAAGCGGGCATGGCTTACCTGAAGCGGCTGGTGCCGGAAAAATACAAGGTGGGAAAGCCCTTCGTCTGATGGGCGGCCGTTTTGGCGGCACCCGTTTTGGTGGCGAGCGCGTTGTCGGCGACTGGTTCGGCAAGACGATCATCGACGACCGCACGACGATGCTGACCGAGCCGTTCGTGCATGATTTCGTGCGCGCCAACATCTGGCATTTCAGGGGACGCGACGCCGACCTGCTGGTCGACACCGGCATGGGCATCTGCCCGCTGGCGCCTGAGATCGACACGCCCGAGGGCAAGCCGCTCATCGTTGTCGCCACCCACATCCATCTCGACCATGTCGGCTCGCTGCACGAGTTTCCGCTGCGCGCCGGGCCGCGGCACAGTGCCGAGCATTTCGAGACCATGAACGATCAGGTGACCTACGCCTACATGTTTTGTAATCTCGACGGCGCCGTTTCGAAATTGCCGGCGCCGGGCTGGACGGCGGCCGACTACAAGATTCCGCCGGCGCCGCTGACGCGCACGCTGGACGAGGGCGACATCGTCGACCTCGGCGACCGGCAGTTCCGCGTCCTGCATCTGCCCGGACATTCGCCGGATTCGATCGCTTTGTTCGACGAGGCAGACGGCCTGTTCTTTGCCGGCGACGCCATCTACGATTCCACGCTGATCGACGACCTGCCGGATTCCTCCCGGCCTGATTATCGCCGTACCATGCAGCGGCTCCTTGACCTGCCTGTTCGCCTCGGCCATGGCGGCCATGGGCCGAGCTTCGACGGCAACCGGATGCGCGAGATCGCCACAGCCTATCTCAGGCGCACCGGAGGCCTCTGACGACATTGGGATTGGAACCAGCGTGGCGCCGTGGTCGAGCGCGTCAATCCGGACAAGGCAGCTGCCAATGCCGGCCTGCAGCCGGGCGACGTCATCGTCGCCGTCGACCGGTCGCCCGTGCGGGATGCGCGGCAAGCCAACCAGGCGATCGCCGAGGCCGGCAGATCGGGCCGGAAGTCGGTGCTGCTTTTGGTCGACCGGGGCGACGCGCAAATCTTCGTCGCCGTACCCTTCGCCGCCGGTTGAGACATCATGGCAGGCTCGCCGGACCACCGACAGGCCTGCCGCACGGCCGCCAAAATTCCTGTTGCCCGCCGCGACATCTTCGAGAACATTACGGCAGGCCGGCAATGGCCTGCTAAAAACGGACAGTCCGATGGTCACTCGCGGTTTTTCCTCCGGTCGAAAGCCTCCGACGGAGACCGATGCGCGCATTCCGCCCGGTCAGTATCTCGAACAGGGCTTTCCGGTGCTGTCGGCGGGGCCGACGCCGCGCGTGCGCACCGAGGACTGGTCGTTCACGCTCAAGCACGGGCCGCGCCCGATCAAGAAATGGAACTGGGCCGAGTTCAACGCGCTGCCCTTGACCAAGATGACGCGCGACATCCATTGCGTTACCGCCTGGACCAAGTTCGATACCGCCTGGCAAGGCGTGCTGGTCGACGACATCCTTGCCGATGCAGGCATCGAAGCGCCGACCGGCTTCCTGCTGGCGCATGGCTATGACGGCTATACCACCAACGTGCCGGCCAAGGATCTCACCGCGGGGAAGGCGATGGTGGCGCTGCTTTATGAAGGCAAGCCAATCACTGCCGACCATGGCGGCCCGGCGCGGCTCCTGGTGCCGCATCTCTATTTCTGGAAATCGGCCAAATGGCTGAACGGGCTGCAGTTCACCGAGCGCGACGAGCCGGGCTTCTGGGAATTGCGCGGTTATCACATCTATGGCGACCCGTGGCGCGAGCAGCGCTATAGCGGCGATCCATGAGCGAAGCGCCGCAATCTCCCTGGCAGACGGCGAAAATCACCCGGATCGAAAAGCGGACGCCACGCGTCACCAGTTTCTTTTTCGCGCTGTCACGGCCATTCGCCTATCGCGCCGGACAGCATGTCGATGTCAGGCTGACTGCGCCTGACGGCTACCAAGCGCGCCGCTCCTATTCCATCGCCTCGGCGCCGGAGAGCGGCGCCACGATCGAGCTGGCGATCGAGAAGCTCGACGACGGTGAAGTCTCGCCCTTCTTCCACGACATCGCCGCGGTCGGTGACGAGATCGAACTGCGCGGGCCGCTCGGCGGCCATTTCGTCTGGTCCGATGGGGATGGCGGGCCGCTGCTTCTGGTCGGCGGCGGCTCCGGCGTGGTGCCGCTGATGGCGATGGTGCGGCATAGAACCTTGCGCAAATCGGCGGTGCCGGTGGCGCTGATGTTTTCGGTGCGGGTCTGGGACGAGGTGATCTTCCGCGACGAGCTGATCGGCCTCGGCGACGGCCGCGACGGGTTCGAGCTGGTGCTGACGCTGACACGCGAGGCGCCACGGCGCCCGTCCGACTATTCGAGGCGCATCGACACGGCAATGGTCATGCAGGCGCTCACGCGGCTGCCGCGGCCGCCGGCGCTCGCCTTCGTCTGCGGGTCGAACACCTTCGTCTCGGCGGCTGCCCGGGCGCTGATCGACGCCGGCATACCAGCGGAAATCATCCGCACCGAGCGCTATGGCGTCTGAGAGGGCCACAGTGGTTCACCGTTTCATGGAGACAGCGACCCGCTCTCAGGCGGGTGAAAACCTTGCCGACAGCAATTGGAACGGCAGCGCGCCATAGGCGGCGACTTCGGCCTCATTGTCCCAGTTGCGGAACTGGCGCGATGGCCGTGCCTCGATCACCAGAGGCCGGCCGGTGTCGTCCACCGTTACCTTGCCGCGAAAGCGCAGCACACGTCCGCCGCCGGCGCGGCTGATCACCATGGAACGCAAGCGGGCGACGTGACCGCTGCCGGCATTGATTTCCATCTCGATGCGGCGGCGGACTGGCGGAACGACGATCCTGACGGTGACGTCCAGCATCATCTCTCCAGTCCTGTCCGGACGCGGCAGGGCCTGAGAAAGCGCGAACGGTTCCGGCGTCGCTCTTACCTTGCGCAATGTCGGCCTGCCGCGCCAGACGGCAGCAGGCGTCGGATGCTGCAGTCGGCCCTTCTTGCGTTTCAGGCGCAACTGCTTGGCAAAGCCGCGCGACAGCCAGACGAGACCGCCGAAATCGGTGCGCGGCTTGGCCTGCAGCACCGAGGACCAGCGCGACAGGCCGGCGTGATCGGCGTTCGCAACCGTCCGTGCCAGTTCAGCCGGCGGCACTGCAATGCCGATTTCCAGGCTGAGGTAGGACAGCGCCACCGCCGCGGCTACGGCGAGGCCCCGCTTGGCGACGATGTCGGCGAACACGTCCCAGTCGACCTCGTCGCCCTCGATGGCGACGGCGCAGTCGACCAGCCAGTCGCTGTGGGTGTGGGCATCGAGGCCGCCATGCGCGATGGCAAGCGTCATGCGGTCGGCAGGCGAGGGCACAAGCACGCGGACGCCATTGAATTCGGCCGACAGGGCCCGCTGCCAGACCGCCAGATCGTCTTCGGTGCTCTGCTGCGATCCGTCATAGGCCAACTGGTGCAGGTCGATGTCGCCGAAACTGCCCTTGAAAAAATTCATCGAACGCAAGGACGCCAGCCTGGTGCGCAGATATTGCGGACTGACGCCGGTGGCGATCTGCCAGTCGCGTTCGCTAAGCACATCGAAGGCGGCAATCATGGCCTGCGGGCGCACCAGTATGTCGATGTCATGCGCCACCCGGCCGCGCTGCGCCGACGCGTTAACGGCGATCCGGCTGGCGCCTTTGATTAGCATCACCGCGCAGCCGGCGTCGATCATGGCCTGTAGCGCCGGCTCGGCCTCGCGCGCAGCCAGCCGCGATTTGGTCCACAGCATCTTTTGCAGGCCGACAAGACGTGGATAGGCCGGATGCCCAGCGAGCTTGCGGCCGAACCTGTCGGAGATCGCGGCCAGCAGCCGATGCTCTCGGAAGGCAACATGGTCGATATCGTTCTCGTCGAGCCAGCGCGCCGCGTAACGCCCTGCCGCTTCTTCATCGGGCAGCAATGCGGCCTTCAGCAGCTGGTCGAGTCCGCCAGTTGGCCATGACCAACCGTAGTCCGGAAACCGACGGCCGATACGGCGCATGGCATTGGCCATCAGTCGGCGCTCGCCTTTTTCGCTGCTCGCCTTTGCATGGCCAGCCTTACGACTTCGACATAACCGCGGTCGCGCACGGGGTCGCGTCCATAGGACATGCTGTCGGGCCGGATGCGGCGCAAGGTCAGGACATCGTCGAGCATGGCAAGCGCAAAGCCCGCCTCGCGGGCACGGGCGATCCAGTCGACCATGTCGCCGCGACCGCCTTGCGGGTCGATGATCGGACCGACGGCCTCGGCTACCTCCCGGCGGATCATCATCGTCGTGCGCGACCAGCCCGCCACCGCCACGTCCTGTTGCACATCGGGCTTGTCATCGCGAAACGTCCGCCAGTGGGCAAAGACTCCTGCCGTCGCGGGAAACCGCTCGAAATGCTCCAGCTGCCTTTCGATCTTGGTCGGCAGCCACAGATCGTCCGCATCGAGCGTGGCGACGAAGGGCGTCGCCAGCGCGGCGATGCCCCTGGTGGTGGCGCTGCCTGGTCCGGCATTGTCCTGGCGCAACACCTGCACCGGCATGCCCAGCGCATTGACCACCGCGACCGTATCGTCGGTCGAGCCGTCATCGACGACGATTATGGCGTCGGGCTGGACCGTCTGGGCCGCGACCGATCGCAGCGTCTCGGCGATGGTGGCGGTCGCGTTGAAGGCCGGAATGACGACGCCGTAGCTGGCCATCACAGGAAACGCCAATTCGCAAGTTCCTTGAAATCGAAGATGCCGTCGACAGGGTGCAAGGAGCGGTCGGCCTCGCGCCGTTTCATCGACTTGTAGACGGCGCGCATGAATTCGCGAAAAGGAACATCGGCCTGCCTGGTCATGTTGCCGGGATGGCGCCGGTAATAGAGCGCAACAGTGTCGGGCATCGTGAATTTCGGCCCGCTTTCGAAAGTGCGCAGCAAATAGTCGGTGTCCTCGGCCTGGTGGAAATCCTCGTCGAAGCTGCCGATGCGTTCGACCAACCGCCGGACGAAGATAGCGGGAGACAGGTGAATGCCGCGAACCGTCACCGAGTGGCTGTCGGCTGTCGGCTCCAGCGTATCGTCATCTATGTCGTCGACCAGCGTCATGCGCGAATAGGTCAGCTCGAGGGTGGGGTCTGCGTCGAAACAGGCCAGATCCGCCTTGAAGCGGCCCGGCGGGGAAATGTCGTCCGAATCGAGAAACGATACCAGCCTGGTCTGCGGCAGCAATTGCCGCAAGCCCGCGTTGCGTGCCCGCGTCACCCCGGCATTCTGCTGCTGGAAAAGGCGAATGCACGGCGCCTCCGCGATCAGCGAGCGCACGACCGCCACCGAACTGTCGGTCGAACCGTCATCGATAACGATGATGTCGAGATCGGCGGCATCGCGCTGCCTCAGCAGCGAGCGCAGCGCCGAGCCGACATGGCGTTCGCGGTTGTAGACCGGCATGATCACGCTCAGCTTCACGCACGCATTCCAGGCTGTGATCTGTTCATTCTTTCACCACTCTGCCGGGCGCCTGATCTCGAAAAGCCCCTCGACCGGGCGCCGCGACGGATCGGCCTTGCGCCGCCGCAAGGATTTCTGAATTACACGCAGATATTCGCGCACCGCCACATCCCTTTGCTTGGTCAAATTGCCGGGGTGGCGCCGGTAGTATACCGCGACGGTGTCGGGAAAAATGTGCTTCGGGCTGGTTTCGAAAATGCGCAGAAGATAGTCGGCGTCTTCCCCCTGCCGGAACTCCTCGTCGAAAGCACCAGCACGGTCGATGAGTGCCCTGCGGAATATCCCGGCGCTAAGGCTGACGCCGCGCACGGTGGGACCTGCGCCGCCCGGTGCCGGCTGCAGGCTTTCGTCATCCATGAGATCGACGCGCGTCATCAGCGAGTAGGTCAGCTCGAGCGCAGGGTCGGCCGCGAACAGGGGTAGGTCAGTCTTGAATCGTCCAGCCGGCGAGATGTCGTCCGAATCCAGGAACGACACCAGTTCGGTTTGCGGCAGCAACTGCTTCAGCCCTGTGTTGCGGGCGTTGGCCACGCCCTGGTTGGCCTGCTGGAACAGGCGGATGCACGACGCTTCTCGCATGATGGCGCGGACGGCTTCAACGGAGCTGTCGGTCGAGCCGTCGTCGACAAGGATGATATCGAGATCGGCATCGTCGCGTTGCCTGAGCAGGGACCGCAACGTCGAAACGACATAGATCTCCCGATTGTAGACCGGCACAATGATGCTCAACTTCATGCAGCGCCCCGAAGGACAAAATCCGCAATCGTGCCGGCGATCTCGCGCGGCTCGGTCCCCAGCGACAGCCGGTAGCATGGCAGGTCGCGGGTAAGCTCGCTGAAAAAGCGAAAGCCCGCTTCCCGCTCCCCCGGCATCTGCACGATTCCTGACGGGGCCAAGGCGATCATGGCATCCTTGCGCGATATGGGCATGACCGAGCTTCTCGCACCTCCCCTGATATGGGGCACTATCAAAGCAATAATGTCCAGACTTGCAGGAGTTGGTCGAGGCGCGATCTCGTCGATGTGAAAGGCATGCTTGCCTTGCCAGTTCAGCGGTTGGTACGACTTTAGCCGACCCTCCAGCTTCAGCCGCCTGAAGCCCTCCGGATCCTGCTTGAGCGTGGCAAACAGCGGATAGGCCGTCACCCCCTCGGTCCGGTCGATCAGCACATAGTCGTCGCCGACGCTATCGAGCCCATTGAGCAGGCCGGCGACGACCGTTCCCGATTTGCCGGCACCGCCGGAGCCCGCCAGCAGGACGCCCTTGCCATCGATGCCCAGCGTGCCGGCATGGGTGAGCCGCATGCCGCGCGCCGCATATTCCCAATGCAGGAAGGCGCGCAGCGGCGCCCCTTGTTCCCATGGCGGAAAGGCGTCGGCCGACATCATCAGCTGCGCCCCGACATGGCGTTGCGGATCATGGAACTGCCAGAAGTCGAGGTCATGATAGTAGCTGCCGCGCAATCCGGCCTCTTCCAGCCGGTTGGCAAAGGCATGATGGTTGTAATCGCCTCGGCCCCAGGTGGCCGGGGCGGGGACGCCATCGATGCCCCGGTGGGCGACGAAAATGCGGCAGCCGTCAGATGCAGACGGATTGCCCGGAGCCGGTATGAAGGCATGGCCGATGGTATCTGCCAGCGTGCCATGGTCGAGATGGACACTCAGGTCCAGCCCCGGCAACCGCACGCTGGCGGTAACGGGATAGAATGCGGCGGCGCTTTCCGCGGCCGCCAGCACATGGCGGGCATAATCCGGCAGGGTTTGCAGCGTGATCAAAGGCATGTGTTGGTTGTTCAGCGTCCAGAATTGCGCCGGGTCGCCTGATGCATGTCGCTCGGGGTGGCCCCGGTTTTGAGACGACGACATGCATAAAATCAAAGATCTAAGCGCGTCGCCTGAGTCCGTTCAAACGCGACGCGCTTTAGGGAAACGATTATGCCTGTTTCACCGCCGGCCAGCCGAGAGGTTCCTCGACCTCATGGATCGGGTCGACAATGATGAGATCGGCAAGGTCGTCATGGACATCGACCTTGAGCGGCTCATTGCTGGCAGCAAGCGCAGCCGACAGCTCGCCCGAAAGCGGTTGTGCCGGTGTTTCGGCTGGCGCAAGCAACCCGAAATCGAGCAGTCGGGCAACGAAGCTTTCGAGGTCGGCTAGGCTTATTTTTGCGGCGCCCGCGGCAGCTCCGACCAGCGCTTCAGTGGCGACGCCGGACGACAAAGCCTGCCAGACCCGGCTGCCGGAATCGGAAAAGCCAAAATACTTACCGTTCGAAAGATCGAGAACGACGGCTTCGCCATCGAATGATTCGAAAACGATGTCCTTGCTTGCGACCGCGTAGACCCGCTGTTGCATCGCTCTGTCCCCCGTTCCATGCGCCCATGAAGGGATGCGCCGGTTTCACGGTCTGCCCAGCCCTTCCTAAGTGCGTCTAAATCACTCGGCCTATGCTTGGCAAGACAAAGACCCGCGAACACAACGCCTGCGTCGGCGACCGTTGCGGCGAAGTCGACCGGCTCAAGCCTCGATTTCGAGCGCCGACAACGGTTTCGAGCAGCAGGCAAGGATGAAACCGTCATCGATCTCGTGGTCGAGGATGCCGCCATTGTGGCTCATCTCGACTTCGCCGGAGACCTTCTTCACCTTGCAGGTGCCGCACAGGCCGAACTCGCAGGCGGCGGGAATCCGCACGCCCGAGCTGCGCGCGGTCTGCAGCACGGTCTGGCCGGCGACGCAGCCGGCATCGACCTCCGAAAGCGAGAAGCGGATCGGCGTCACGGCTTCGACAGGTGCAGCGATGCCGTCCTCGACCGGGGAGGCAAACGGCGCCGGAATTTCCTCCACCACAGGCGCGGCAAAGCTCTCCTGATGGTATTTCGTCATGTCGAAGCCGGCGGCATCCAGCATGCCGCGCACGGCGCGCATGAACGGATCGGGGCCGCAGCAGAAGATTTCGCGCTCGCGGAAATCCGGAGCCAGCAGGGGCAGCCGGATCGCGTCGATGCGCCCCATATGACCGTACCAGCCCTCGCGGCTGGAACGTTCCTCGATCATGAAGCCGAGCGACAGGCCGGGCATATGGCCGCCGAGCAGTTCGAGTTCCTTGCGGAAGATGATCTCTTCGGCACGCCGCGCGCAGTTGACGAAACCGACATCGGTCCATGGCGCGCAGTCGTTCAGCCAGCGCAGCATCGACATCATCGGCGTCACGCCGGAGCCGGCCGAAATGAACAGGTATTTGGCCGCCGGGTGGCTGTGCAACGAGAAGTCGCCCGCCGGTCCATAGGCCTTGACGTGCGAGCCGGGTGCCAGATGGTCGAACATCCAGCGCGTGCCGATGCTGCCGGCCTGCGCCTTGATCGTCACCGCGATCGAAAACGGCCGCGATGGCGACGACGACAGCGTGTAGGTGCGCATCAGCGGCCCGTCCGGTGTCGGCAGTTCCAGCGTCAGGAACTGGCCCGGCTTGTAGCGGAACCAGGTCTGGTTGTCGGAGCGGAAGGTGAAGGTCTTGACGTCGGGCGCCTCGTCGCTGACGCCGATCACTTCCAGCACCTGCAGCCTATCGTTCCACGGCGCCATCTGGTCGAGATGGCGATAGAGCCCAAGATCCGTCATCGCATTCATCCTCTGGTCCCTCTTCGCCTGCTCCAGCTCACGCGACGCTGCGCAGCGCCGGCCGGCCGCCTTCGGCAAGGCGCGGGCCGATGAAGGCCGCGTACCATTCGACGAACTGGATCACGCCGCCCTCGTGCAGCTCCGAATAGGGGCCGGGCTCATAGGCCGGAGACAGGATGCCAAAGGCGTTTTCCTCGACGATGCGGCGGTCCTGGTCGTTGGTCTCCGTCCAGACATGGGTGAGCTCCTCAAGGTTGTAGTCGACCCCCTCGACCGCATCCTTGTGCACCAGCCACTTGGTCGTCACCGCGGTTTCGGTGGCGCTGATCGGCAGCACCCGGAAGGTGACCGCATGGTCGATCAGTATGTGGTTCCAGGTCGTCGGATAGTGGTAATGCATCAAGGTGCCGATGCGGTCGGCGGCAACAGTGTCGGACAGGTTCTTCGTCACCGCGCGCTTTCCGGACATCGTGTAGCTGACGGCATCGCGCAGCAGCGGCGCGCGGGTGGCGCGGTATTGCCCGGCCGGATCGATGCGGAACTTGCTCGGCAGGCCCGCCGCCTCGCATTTCGCCCAGTGCGCCAGCATCTCCGGATCGCTGTCGGCGCCCTGCACGCCGGTCACCGTCGGCGCTTCGGGGAATGTCTTGCACAGCTCCGGATGATTGCCGGCGCAGTGATAGCATTCGCGGTTGTTTTCCCAGACCAGCTTCCAGTTGCCCTTCTCGATGATGGTGCTCTCGAAGGCGACCTTGGCTTCATTCAGCCGGTGCGGCTTGAGGTAGGGCTCTATCATGGCGCGCATCGGCGCAAAGTCGGCAGGTTCTTTCGCCAGGCAGATGAAGATGTAGCCGCCGACGCTCTCGCAGGCGACGGGCTTCAGGCCGAACTGGCTCTTGTCGAAACCGTCGGCCATCTGGCGGGCAAACAGCAGCCGGCCGTCAAGCTCGTAGGTCCACTGGTGATAGGGGCAGACAAGCTTTGCCGCCATGCCCTTCTCAGTGTTGCAGACACGGCTGCCGCGATGGCGGCAGGA
Organism: Mesorhizobium sp. M0862; assembly: GCF_040319795.1. Taxonomy (NCBI): domain Bacteria; kingdom Pseudomonadati; phylum Pseudomonadota; class Alphaproteobacteria; order Hyphomicrobiales; family Phyllobacteriaceae; genus Mesorhizobium; species Mesorhizobium sp. M0862. The sequence continues at coordinate 31,453 of NZ_JAMYOJ010000015.1, read as the reverse complement.
ATTGTGAAAGGCGTTGATGTTGCCCTTCTGGTCGCGGACCAGCACCACCGGATAATCGCCGATCTGCACGGTGATATAGCTGCCGGGCTTCGGCAGTTCGCAATCATGGCCGATGAACAGCCAGTCGCGATACCAGATGTGCTCCATGTCGAGCTTGAAATAGTCCGGGTCGGTGTAGAAGGGCTGTTCCAGCGAAAAGCCTTGCTTGCGGCCGTTCAGGAGCCTCAGCATGTCGTTGCGCGTATCCATAGTTCTGTCCTCGTGGTTTAAGGACTGAACTTGGTGGTGATGGAGGAAGGATCGGACTCAGGCCGGCGCGGCGCCGGACATGCACTATCCACCTCTTGACCGCCCACCGCGATCAGTCGAGTCTATGCATCTCGGGCTGGTTTCCGGGCTCTGGAGTTGTCCTTGCGGACCATCGCGACACCTTCCCAGGCTCTTGCCCAGTGGTCTCCCGTTGCGACTTCAACTCCACCACCGTTGCGGGGGCAGCGCCGGATTCTGACCGGCTTCCCAATTCTCCGCTGCGTCGTCACGAAGCGGCACCTGAGATGCGATCATCTAATCACGGCAGCGATCGCGACGTCGGCATGAAAGCGACATCATATCCATGCGGCGCGACACGCGCGGCATACGCCCCGCCGACCACCGAAGGGCTGAGATCCTGTCTTGCGGCGCTATCATCGCCGTTTCGAATCGCTGCGGATCCAGTTCCGATCGGGGGCAAAAAGGGCTCAACGGTATCGAAAAGTTACTATTAGCAATCTCTAATCGAACCGAACGGTTCGTTTCTGTTGACAATGCGTGCAGGACGGTGTGAACGACGGCCCGGAAACCGACACCGGAGCGAACCACTCGGTTCGACATAAGCAACTGAAAACAATACGATAAATGACCATAGAAGAACTTCCTGGCACAATTTCAAGGTGCAGGACCGTGGTCCACACGGAACAACTTCGTGATTGGAAACCAGCCTATGGCTTTCCCACATCGGGGCTGTCCGAACGACGCGAATTCCTCCCAAGACACGCCGCTAGACGGACAGACAAACTGGAGTCCTAAAAATGAAAAAGATCATCCTCACTGCCGCAGCCGTTTTGGCGATCACCGGCAGCGCCTTCGCCGGTAGCGACAATTACGGTTCCAATGGTGCGAACCAGCCAGCCGTCTCGGTCGACAGCTCGTATACGGCTTCCATTCAGAAGCCGGCGCACGCTGACAAGCAGCCTGTCGTTCAGGGCGCCGACCGCGACCTCTACGGCAATCGCTGATCCCGACCAAAGAAGGGCGGCTAACCCGTCGCTCTCGGGATCCCAAAAAATTCAGGAGTATTTGAAATGAAAAAGATCATCCTTGCTGCCGCCGCCGTTTTGGCCATCTCCGGCAGCGCTTTCGCCGGTAGCGACAACTACGGTTCGAACGGCGCCAACCAGCCTGCGATTACGTCGACCGATAGTGGCCATACGGCTTCGGTTGAGAAGTCGGCTCCAGCCGAGCAGGCGCCTGCCCACGGTGCCGACCGTAACCTTTTCGGCCGCTAAAAGCCGGTTTCCAGCACGTGGCGGGCTTATCCGCTGCAGCTGGCGGCATCAGAAAAATTCAGGAGACTAAAATGAAGAAGATCGTTCTTGCCACCGCAGCCGTTCTGGCTGTTTCGAGCGCTGCCTTTGCCGGCAGCGACAATTATGGCTCCAATGGCGCCAACCAGCCGGCCGCTGCCGTCGACACCACCCGCACTTCGTCGACCGGCACCAACTCGGCGGTCTACAAGCTGCTGAACTCGTCGAACGACCAACAGAAGTTCGTTCCTCAGAGCAGCGACAGGGATCGGTTCGGCAACAACTAACAGCCGAAGCTTAAAAAAAGAGCGGCGGGCCTGGCCCGCCGCTCTTTTTTCATGCCTGTACGACGCAGCTATCTCAAGCCGCCTTCACTTCCACCGGCTTGAGCGAGAAGGAGTGCCCATCGGCGTCGAAGATGTGCAGGTCCCCGGCATCCGCGGTCAGTCGCAGCTTTGCCCCGCGCTTGACCTCGACATTGCCGGGCAGCTTGGTCACCAACGGCAGGTCGGCGCGGCCGATATCGACATAGACAAGCTGCACCTCGCCGAGTTGCTCGACATAGTCCACCACGCCCTCGAAAAGATATTCCGCGCCGGTGGCGGCCGACAGATCCTCCGGCCGCACGCCGAAGCTGACTGCCGCACCCTTTGCTGACGCCGGCGTTGCGATCGGCACCGTTGCCTTGCGGCCGCCGACATGGCTGACGATTGTCGGGTTGCCCGTCCTGTCGATTGTCGCCGGCAGGATGTTCATGGCCGGCGAGCCGATGAACTGGGCAACGAACAGATTGCCGGGCTTCTTGTAGAGGTCCATCGGCGTGCCGACCTGCTCGATATGGCCGTCCTTCAGCACGACGATGCGGTCGGCGAGCGTCATCGCTTCGACCTGATCGTGGGTGACGTAGATCATGGTCGTGGCAGGCATCGATTCCTTGAGCTTGGCGATCTCGATGCGGGTCGCGACGCGCAGCGCCGCGTCGAGATTCGACAGCGGCTCGTCGAACAGGAACACTTTCGGATTGCGCACGATGGCGCGACCGATGGCGACACGCTGGCGCTGGCCGCCCGACATCGCCTTGGGCAGGCGGTCGAGATATTTGGTCAGCTGCAGGATTTCGGCGGCCTGCCGCACCCGCTTGTCGATCTCGGCCTTGCTTTCCTTGCCGATCTTCATCGAGAAGGCCATGTTGTCGTAGACGGTCATGTGCGGATAGAGCGCATAGGACTGGAACACCATGGCAATGCCGCGCTTGGAAGGCGGCACGTCGTTCACCACCTCGCCGGCGATCTTCAGCTCGCCGGAGGTGATCTCCTCAAGCCCGGCGATGGACCGCAGCAAGGTCGACTTGCCGCAACCCGACGGGCCGACGAAGACGATGAACTCGCCCGACTTTATGTCGAGGTCGATGCCGTGGAGAATGTGCAGATTGCCGTATGATTTCTTCACCTGTCTCAGCGTGACATCGGCCATAATTTCCTCCCAGTGATTTCCCTAGAGAACCTGGATTTCCTCAAAAAATCCAGTTTCGTCAAAAACTCAGTCGATGCGCCCGAACCAGGCGCCGTAGCCGCCGAGGCGGATGGAACCTGTGCCGGATTGTCCCGAAAAACCGTGCCCGGCCAATGGCAGCAGCGCCTGACCACCGAGATCGACCTCGGCCGGCTTGCTGGCCAGATTGAAGACGCAGACGATCTGCTCATTGCCCTCACGGCGGGTGAAGGCGACGGTGTCGCCCTCGCTTTCGATGAACTCGATGTCGCCTTTGGCCAGGGCCGGATGCTGGCGGCGGAAACCGAGAAAGCGCCGGTAGTGCTCGAGCAGCGAGGCCGCGTCGCCCTGCTGAACATTGACCGCTTGCGACAAGTGCTTGCCCGGCACCGGCAGCCAGGGCTTGGCCGTCGAAAAGCCGGCATTGCTGGCGGTTGCATCCCACACCATCGGCGTGCGGCAGCCGTCGCGGCCCTTGAATTCGGGCCAGAAGCGAATGCCGTAGGGGTCCTGCAGATCCTCGAACTGCAACTCGGCTTCGCCCAGCCCAAGCTCCTCTCCCTGATAGAGGCAGACCGAACCGCGCAGCGACATCAGCAGCGCCGAGATAACCTTCAGATAGGCGGCCGGGTCGGCCTCGTCGGCGGCCCAGCGCGAGGCCGGACGCATCACGTCGTGGTTGGAAAAGGCCCAGCACGACCAGCCGTCGCTGGCGACCTTGCCGAAGGCTTCCAGCACCTGGCGCACCTTGGCGGCGCTGATCTTTTCCGGCGCCAGGAAATCGAAGGAATAGCACATGTGGACGCGTTTGCCGCCGGCGGTGTAGGCGGCGACCACTTCCAGCCCACGCTGCGAATCGCCGACTTCGCCGACCGCGGCGGCCGCCGGATATTCGTCGAGCAGCGCCCGGAACCGTTCGAGGAAGGCAAGGTTTTCCGGCCGGCTCTTGTCGTAGATATGGTCCTGGTAGTTGTAGGGATTGACCGCAGGTGCTGTCTGGTCGTTGCGCTCTTCGGGCGGCAGCGGCGGATTGTTCTCCAGCCCCTGGCTGTGGAAGTAGAAATTGATGGTGTCGAGGCGGAAGCCGTCGACGCCGCGCTCCAGCCAGAAGCGGGTGACGTCGAGCAGCGCGTCCTGGACTTCCCGATTGTGGAAGTTGAGGTCCGGCTGCTCGGACAGGAAATTATGCAGATAATATTGCTGGCGGCTGGTGTCCCACTGCCAGGCCGAGCCGCCGAAGATCGACAGCCAGTTGTTGGGCGGCGTGCCGTCCGGCCTGGCGTCGGCCCAGACATACCAATCGGCCTTGGGATTGCTACGGCTGGCGCGGCTCTCCTTGAACCATGGATGGTTGTCGGCGGTGTGCGACAGCACCTCGTCGATCATCACCTTGAGGCCGAGGTGATGGGCTTCCGCAACCAGCGCGTCGAAATCGGCGAGCGTCCCGAACATCGGGTCGACGTCGCAATAGTCCGAGACGTCGTAGCCGAAATCCTTCATCGGCGACTTGAAGAAGGGCGAAATCCAGATGGCGTCGACGCCGAGCGAGGCGATGTAGGGCAGCCTGCGGATGATGCCCTTGAGGTCGCCGATGCCGTCGCCATTGGAGTCCTGATAGGAGCGCGGATAGATCTGGTAGATCACCGCGCCCCGCCACCAGTCGCGATCGACGGCGAGATCGGGCTTCGAGGTCGCCTTCAAAGCGGCTTGCATAAGTCTCAACCTCCTTTGACCGAGCCGGCCAGCAGCCCGCGGACGAAATAGCGCTGCAGCGAGAAGAACACGATCAGCGGCACGATAATGGTGACGAAGGCCGATGTCGTCAGGATTTCCCAGTCGCCGCCGCGCGAGCCGAGCAACGCGTTGAGCTTCGCGGTCAGCACGATCTGGTCCCCTTCGGTACCGAGGAAAACCATTGCCACCAACAAATCGTTCCACACCCACAGGAACTGGAAGATTGCAAAGGACGCCAGCACCGGGAAGGACAGCGGCAGCACGATCTTGACGAAGATTTCGAAATCGCTGGCGCCATCTATGCGCGCCGATTCCATGATCTCGCGCGGCAGGCCGGCAATATAGCTGCGCAGGAGATAGATGGCGAAGGGCAGGCCGAAGCCGGTATGCGCCAGCCAGATGCCGAGATAGGTTTTCGACGGCACACCGAAGAAGATGCCGACGCCGTTGTAGATCTTCAAAAGCGGGATCAAGGACATCTGCAGCGGCACGACCAGCAGGCCGATGATTGTGGCGATCAGCAAGGCGCGGCCGGGAAAACGCATCCACGCCAATGCATAGGCGGCGAAGGCGGCGATCAGGATCGGGATGACCGTCGCCGGGATGGTGACGGTCAGCGAGTTTATGAACGAGCGGCCGATGCCCTCCGAAAACAGCACGGTCTTGTAATTGTCGGTGGTGAATTTCGGTGGCGCCGACGAGGCGTAATAGACGCGCTGGCCACGGTCGCCTTCGAAAGCCTTGGGCGAACTCATGACGAACGTTCCGTCGGCATTGAGCTGCAAGGTCACGCCGTCGCCGAGATCGGCAGTGGTGCCGGCCGGATATTGCGTCGGTGCCGCCGACTTGACGCCGAAGGCGCTGATGTTGCGCGCAGCACCGTCGCCGAAGATATTGCCGGCAAGCACGAACTTGCCGTCCTTCTCGACCTGCGCCGAGGCCGGCGGCAGGCGGCCGGCTTCAGTCTGGCTGGAGCTGGAGAACGAGTTCCACCAGCCCGAGGCGATGATCTGGTCCTTGTCGCGCAGCGACGAGACCAGGATGCCGAGCGTCGGCACGGTCCAGACGGCGACGAAGACAAGCACGGCGATGTGGACGCCGAAGCGGCTGGCAAAGGACTTTCCGGTCGCGACGGCCATCTCAATGTCCTCCCGTCTCTTTGTTCGCCTGGCGGATGTTCCAGACCATGATCGGGATGACCGCGATCATGATGATGATGGCGATGGTGGCGCCGCGGCCGAAATCGCCGCCGCCGCGGAACATCCAATCGAACATCAGATTGGCCAGCACCTGGCTGTTCCATTGGCCGTTGGTCATGGTCAGCACGATGTCGAACACTTTCAGCACCAGGATGGTGATCGTCGTCCAGACCACGGCGATGGTGCCCCAGATCTGCGGCACCATGATCTTCCAGAAGATCTGGAACGGATTGGCGCCGTCGATGACCGCGGCTTCAAGCGTCTCTTCGGGGATGCCGCGCAACGCCGAAGACAGGATGACCATGGCAAAGCCGGTCTGGATCCAGATCAGGATGATCATCAGGAAGAAATTGTTCCAGAACGGCAGCGATATCCAGACCTGCGGCTGGCCGCCGAAATACTGGATGATGGCGTTGAGCAGGCCGATCTGCGTCTGGCCCTCGCCGCGATATTCGTAGATGAATTTCCAGATCACGCTGGCGCCGACGAAGGAGATCGCCAGCGGCAGGAAGATCAGGCTCTTGGCGATTGTGCCCCACCAGATCTTGTCCGTGAGCACGGCGATTATCAACCCTAGAAAGGTGCAGGCGGCGGGCACCACCGCCAGCCAGATGATGTTATTCAGGATCGAGTTGCGGAACTCGCGGTCGCCGAACGCCCATTCATAGTTGGCGAAGCCGACAAAATGCTGGCCGCCGCGGTCGAGGAAGGACAGCCAGAGCGTCGCCACCACCGGATAGATCAGGTAGACGGTGAGGATGATCATCGCCGGGCCGACGAACAGCCACGGACGGACCAGTCCTTGCCGGCGCAGATTGTCGATGGCCGCAGCCCCGGCCACGCCGCGCGACGGGAATATCAGGTCGACCAGCTTGTTGGCGCCCCAGAAATAGGCGACGCAGCCGCCGACGCCGATGATGATGACAAAAATGGCCGATAAGATCTGAGCAGCCATGGGTCCCTCTTCCCTGCGCATGATCGGCCGGGCCTTGAACAGCCCTGGCGATGTGGCTCTGCGCCGATTTAAGTTATTCTGAAACGAACGAACGCAAATCGGTCCGGCGTAAGGCGCCGGTCGGATCCGGGCCATAGCGGCCCGGACCCAGTCTGTGGAGGAAGTCCTGAATTTGCCGCCAAAGCGGCTGATTACTTGGCAGTGGTTACTTGCCAGCTGACTGCTTGCCAGCTGACTACTTGATAGCGTCCCAGCTCTTCTGGATGTCGGTGGCGACATCCTGCGCCGACTTGCCGCCGACCAGATCGATCATGCCGGTCCAGAAGGCGCCGGCGCCGATCTTGCCCGGCATCAGGTCCGAACCGTCGAAGCGGAAGGTCGAGGCATTGGCAAGGATATCGCCCTGCTTCTTCAGCGCGTCGCTGGCATAGGCATCCTTGTTGACCGACTTGAGCGGGGTGACGAAGCCGCCCTGGGCCATCCAGATTTCATGTGCCAGCGGCATTTTCAGAAATTCGATGAACGCGCGTGCACCCTTCGAATCCTTGGTGATCATGGCCAGCGTGCCGGCGCCGAGCACAGGCGTGCCCAGCTCGGGCTTGGATGCATAGGGCGGGAAGTAGAAGAAGTCGGCGTCCTGTCCAACCTTTGTGCCTTCCGGGAAGAAGGTCGGGATGAACGATGCCTGATGGTGCAGGTAGCATTTCGGCGGCACCGAGAAGAGGCCCTTCGGGCTGTCGCGGAAGTCGGTCGCGGCAACCGCCTTGGCCCCACCGTCGACCATCTTGTCGTCGGTCGCGATCTTGCCGAAAATGTCGATGGCGTTGACCACCGCCGGATCGCTGAACGGGATCTCGTTCTTTACCCACTTGTCATACACGTCGGGCGTCTGGGTGCGCAGCATGATGTCTTCGACCCAGTCGGTCGCCGGCCAGCCGGTAGCGCCGCCTGAGCCGAGGCCGATGCACCACGGCGTGCCGCCGTCGGCGATGATCTTCTTCTCGAGGTCGGCGAGCTCTTCCTGGGTCTTGGGAACCTTGTAGCCGGCTTCCTCGAAATTGTCGGGCGAATACCAGACCAGCGATTTCACGTCGGCCTTGTAGGGGAAGGCGAAGAAGCCCGGCTTGCCGTCCTTGTCCTTGAAGGTGCCGAGATCGACCCATGACTGGCCGGCGCCGTAATTGTCCTTGATCCATTTGGCGGTGTCGTCGCCCAGCGGCGTCAAAAGGCCCTTGGACGCCAGATCCTGGATCAGGCCCGGCTGCGGCAGTACGGCGATATTGGGCGGGCTGCCGGCCTGGGTATCGATGACGATCTGCTGTTCGTAATTTTCCGACGAGGAGTATTTGATCTCGGCGCCGGTGGCTTCCTGAAAATATTCGAGAACAGTGCGAATGAGGCCTTCGTCCTCGCCGCGCCAGGGCCCGAAGATGGTCAGCGTCTCGCCCTTGAGATCGACCTTCTTCAGCTCTTCGTAATTGGCCCAGTTGAAGCGCTTGTCTTCCCCGGGCTTGAACTTCAGTTCGGCTTGCGCCGGCAGGGACAAGGCGAGTGTGGCAAACGCTGCGCCAAGCAGAAGCATCTTCTTCATCGGTATTCCTCCCAGTGTGGACACATACACCCGGGCGGAACCTCCATTCCGCCCGCCGACGCTGCAGGACTGTGACTCGTTCAGAAAGGAACCGCAACCTTTCGAAAGAGTCTTCCAAAGCGCTTTGGTCTTTTTGATCTCGCCATTGAATCGGCTGGAAGTCAAGAGGGCGGTGGGCTAATCGATTTAATTGCGGGCCGCAAGACTTGGTAAAGTGCACTGCAGCACAGTTTTACGGCGGTGCAGCACCGTATTAAGCTTCAAACTGGCCGGACCAGTGCGTATGGTCGACCAGTTCGGCCGCGCCCATTGTGGCGCCGCGTGGCTTCAAAATTAAAAGCGCTTTGAGGCTTGGAGGCCTCCCAGTGAACCTGAAGCAGCTCTCTCATATGCTGGCCCTGTCGCAGACAACGGTAAGCCGTGCGCTCAACGGCTATCCCGAGGTCAACGAGGAAACCCGCCGGCGTGTGTTGGATGCCGCCAAGCGCCACGGCTACCGGCCCAACCCGAGCGCGCGCCGGCTGGCGACCGGCAAGACGGGCATGATCGGGTATGTGCTGCCGACGGGCGCCTCCGTCGACATCGACCCGCATTTCGTCGAGTTCCTGTCGGGTCTCGGCGACTATGCCCGCTCGCACGAGCTCGACCTGGTGCTGTCGCCGGCCGATGCCGACGACCAGGAAACCACCTATCGCCGCATCGTCGCCAACCGCCAGGTCGACGCCGTCTACATCTCCTCGCCGCGCCCGGCCGACCGGCGGGTGGCGCTGGTCAACACGCTCGGCATTCCCTTCATCGTCCATGGCCGCAGCGAAGGCTTCGATTTCGACTACCCCTTCACCGACATCGACAATGAGGGCGGCTTCCACGACGCCGCCCGGCTGCTGGTTCAGCTCGGCCACCGCCGGCTGGCGCTGATCAATGGCGACGACCGCGAGACCTTCGCCATCCACCGCGAGCGCGGCATGCGCAGGGCGCTGGCCGCGAGCGGCCTGACGCTCGGCGAGCGCCATGTCTGTTCACTCACCATGACCGAGGAGAACGGCTACCGCGCCGCCAGGCGCCTGCTCGAACAGAGCGAGCGGCCGACGGCGATCGCCTGCTCCAGCCTGATCATGTCGCTCGGCGTCGTGCGCGCGGTGCGCGACCTTGGCCTGACCATTCCCGGCGACCTGTCGTTGATTGCCCATGACGACGTCTTTCCATGGCTGAAGCCGGAGAATTTTTCCGTGCCGCTGTCGACGACGCGCTCGTCGATCCGCCTCGCCGGCGCCCGCATCGCCGAACGCCTGGCAGCGCGCATTTCCGGCTTGGAAGAAGGGGCGCGAGGCGAGGTCTGGCCTGTCGACCTGGTGGTGAGAGGCTCGGTCGCCGGCGCGCCGGTTTAGGGATTAATCCAATTGCTCCGCTGGGCAAGTTCACCCATGTGGATGTTGCCCGCAGATAGATTGACTTCGTTGGGACAACGGTCTGCCTGGACCTGTCCTTGATTTGGCTTCGAGTGGGTGGCAACCAGTAAGCCAGAGCCATCAACCAGTCCTCAGGGTGCGCCACTTGCCCATATTCCCGTTCTCCGAAACGGATCCAATCCGGCATCCTGGCCCACCGCCGAAAACGTCGGAGGTGGTCATTGTCGGTGGCGGCATCATCGGTGTGACGACGGCGCTTTTCCTGGCACAGCGGAACATCCCGGTGACGCTGCTGGAAAAAGGACGCATTGCGGCTGAACAGTCGTCCCGGAATTGGGGCTGGATTCGAAAGCAAGGACGCGACGCCGACGAGTTGCCCATCGTCATCGAGGCTATTCGCCTGTGGCGGCAACTGGCTGAGGAATGCGGCGAGGACATCGGCCTGACCCAAACAGGTGTGACCTACCTGGCGAACACCGACAAGGACATGGCCGGCTTCGAAGCGTTCATGAAGATCGCCGCGATGCATGCGCTCGACACCCGTCTCCTGGATGCAGACGAAACCGCGACACTCATCAAAGGCATGTCGCGCAAATTCAAGGGCGCGATGACGACGCCCTCCGACATGCGTGCGGAGCCTTGGCTGGCGGTGCCTGCACTTGCCCGGCTCGCCGTGCGAAAAGGCGTCAAAATCGTGGAGAACTGCGCGGCGCGAACCCTCGAAATCTCGGCCGGCAAGGTCAAGGGCGTGTGGACCGAGGCGGGGTATATCGAGGCCTCCAGCGTATTGGTCGCCGGAGGCGCCTGGTCATCCCTGTTCCTGAGAAGACACGGCGTCTCCATCCCCCAGCTCAGTGTCAGGGTAACCGTCGCCGCAACCGAGCCCCTGGCTGAAATCTATGCAGGCGCGGCGACTGACGAACACATCGCTTTCCGGCGCCGGCAGGATGGCGGCTACACGCTCGCCGCGGGCGGCAGCCATCTGCATTACCTGGGACCTGATGCATTCCGGCACGCCTCCAAATACCTTCCTGCGCTGAGGGACAATCCGCTGGGGACACGCTACTTTCCGTTCGCGCCGTCAGGTTACCCCGATGCCTGGTCGACGCCGCGCGATTGGGCGCCGGATTCGCACAGCCCTTTCGAGAGAATGCGGGTGCTCGACCCGGCCCCGGAACCGGCCCGTCTGCGTTCGATAGAACGCAAGTTCAAGCACCTCTTTCCGCAGTTCGAGACGGTTCGCCTGAAGGCAGGCTGGGGCGGCATGATCGACGCCATGCCGGACGTCGTCCCCATCGTGGATCATGTGCAGGCCGTCGGCGGTCTTTTCGTCGCGACGGGAATGAGCGGTCACGGCTTCGGTATCGGGCCTGGCATAGGCCGGGTCGTTGCGGACATGATTCAGGGAAACGAGACCGGACACGACCTCAGCCGCTTCCGCCTGTCACGCTTCCATGATGGCAGCCCTGTCCGGCTGGGCCCGGCGCTCTGAATTGGTGGCGCGAATTTCGCCCGGTTTACTTGTTCGCCGCCGCCTTCGTATCCAGCAGCCCATAACCGAAATCATTGTCCCGTCCCTTCGGACCGAGATCCCTGGCGGTGGCGGCCAGCGCCTTTTCGATGTCGTCGGCGGAGCGCTCGGGTGAAGCGTGGATCAAATTGGCGATAGCGCCGGACACGATCGCGGCGGCAAACGAGGTGCCGGTGACGACGTCAGAGCCGGCGCCGCTCGGCGCCACCATCTCGACGCCGGGCGCCGAGATGAAGACATAAGCGCCGCGATTGGCCTGCTGCATCAGCCCGTCCTTGGCGTCGGTGGCGGTGACCGCGATCACGCCGTCATAGGCGGCGGGGTAGCCATAGGGCGCTTTCGGCCCGTTGTTGCCGGCAGCAGCGACCAGGATGATGCCGAGCCCGCGCGCATTGCGGCAGGCGGTGGCGAGCAGATCGTTCTTGGGGCCGACGAAACTCATATTGATGATGCTGACATTCTGGTCCGCCGCCCAGTCGAGCGCCGACAGGATGACATCCATGGTCGACCTGCCGTCCTCGAAGGCGCGGGCGTGATAGATCCTGGCGCCGGGCGCCATGCCTTCGAGCGCGCCGACGCCGGCGATCAGCCCGTCGACCGAGGTACCGTGGTCACGCTTTTCGACCGGCACGTTGGGCATGGCGTCGAACTGGTCGGCAATGACGCCGGTCAGCGCCGGATTGGTGTCGTCTATGCCGGTGTCGATGACGGCGATGCGCACGTTTTCGCCACTGGCTTGCTTGTTGTCGAGCTGAATGCGCTCGAAGGCATAGTTGACGATGCCGGCCGCCTGCTGCAGCGAATAGATATGGTTTGGCTCGCGCCGCAGGGTGCGGCCATCGGCGGCCAGCTGCGCCAGCACGGCGCCGACCGGGCGGCCGTCGGGAATGCCGAAGCGCACCAGCGTGGTGCCGAGCAGCCGCGACTGGCGCTGCGAGCGCACTTCAAGGCCGAAGGAGGCGGCGATCTGCTGGACGGCGCCGGCATCGCCGTCGACGGTCACCAGCACCTCGTCGGGCACGAACTCGCCGGCGATGGCACGGCGCGGCGCGGTCGCGACAAGATCGGTCGGCGAAACGATCGCCCCGCCGGCGGGTGGCCCGGCCTGCGTGTCGGCAGGCGGCGCTGACGGCCGCGGCGTCGGCACGGGCGCTACGGGAGCCGGTGGGTTGGGAAACAGGTCGACGATCAGGGCCGGAAGGGTAACTGCGCCTGGTTCGCCGCCGACGTTGGCCTCATTGCCGTCTTTCGGGCAGTCGGCAGCCGCCGCTCCGGCCGCGTCGGTGCAGTCGGCCCGGCCGGCATTGGGATCATTGGTCTGCGCCGACGCCGGCACGGCGACGATTGTCGTCGCCGCCACCAGGATCGCCGCAAATCGAATGACCGCCCTAGCTGCCATCAACCGGTTTCCTTCCCTCGATCACAGTCTCCGCGAACGGCTGGGCGGCAATAAGGCCGACGAGCCTGGTGTAGTCTGCTCCGGTCTTGACCGGGATGGCAATGCGGAAGACGCCCGAGGCGGCCGGCCCGCCGGCGATCTTCAGCGCGTTCTGGTCGAGGAAAACAGCGATGTCGGACATCTTCGCATCCGGCTTGAACTTGACCAGCGCGAACGGCAGTTTGGCCAGATCATCCTCGGCGCCGGCAATCTCGAAATCATGGCTCTTGCCGCCGGTCTGCACGTAGGACTGCACCACGACCAACGCCAGCAGCACCGCCGCTGCCGCCCAGGCGACACCGACCGGCACCGCCATGAAACGGCCGAGTGCCTGCGCCAGCCAGGAACGGCCCGCGGGAGCGCGGACCGGTCCGGCTTCGGCGTCGAGCGCCCTGGCAAAGCGGCTGAGCGCATCGGCCGGTGGCCGGATCGCCTCGTTGGCGGCGGTGGCGCCGGAGAATTCCGCCTCAGCCTCGCCAAGCGCCGCCATCGCCGCCGGATCGGACGCCAGCCATTCCTCGACGGCTTCGAGGTCCGAGCCTTCCAGCGAGCCGTTCAGGTAGAACGGCAGCAGCGTTTCCATTTCGTCACGGCGCGACATTTTTTCAGCGGCGCTCATGTCTTCAGGATTGCTCATGGCCACCCCCTGTCGTAACCGGCGGCCTTGAGGGCTTCGCCGAGTTTCTTGCGGGCGTAGAACATTCGGGTCTTGACAGTGGCGACCGGGATGCCGAGTACCTCGCCGATCTCCGTCACCGACTGTCCATGGTAATAGGCAAGGTCGATCACCGAGCGGTGTTCCTCCGGCAAGGCATCGACGAAGCGCCGCAAGGCGGCGCCCTTGTCTTCCTTCATGGTGGCGACTTCCGGCGTGTCGGCGCCATCGGGAACCTGCGCCGCATCATCGTCATCGATCCAGTCTTCTTTTTTCTTGCGCAGCATCGACAGCGCCTTGAACCGGGCGATGCCGAGCAGCCATGTCGAGACTTCCGAGCGCCCTTCGAAACCGGGCGCCTGGCGCCACAGCTCGAGAAAGACCTCGTTTGCGATATCGTCGGCCATCATTTCCGATCCCGTCTGGCGCACCACGAAGCGGTAGACCCGCGCGTGGTGACGCATGAACAGCAGCCGAACAGCGGCACGGTCGCCCTTCGCGACCCGGTCGACAAGCGCGCGATCAGTCTCGGTCGCTGCCGTCATGGCCGGTCGAGCCGCCTGGCTCCTGTCTGCTCTGTCGCCGATAGGTTCAAAAAGGTTCATCCTTCCGCCAAGGAATTTTGGCGAAGCTAACCGAAGAGAGGGAGTGTTGCCAGAGCGTCTCCCTTCTCCCCGTCACTATACGGGGAGAAGGTGCCGGCAGGCGGATGAGGGGCGGCGCCGGCGTTGGGGTATTTATTTTGATGTTAGCGCTGCCCCTCACCCTTACCCTCTCCCCGTATAGCGACGGGGAGAGGGGGTAGCGAACGGCGGGACCTCCGTCACCCCAAAAACGGCTTAGCCTTCATGGTCTCCGGCACCGGCACACCCAGCCGCTTCAGCACCGTCGGCGCCAGTTGCAGCTGATCAAGCAGCGTGTCCGGATCCGGCCCTTTGCCGGCTCCGAAATAATACAGCGCGAAATCCTGCATTTCATCGTCACGGCCGCCATGATGGCCGCGGTCTGTCTGGCCGTGGTCGGCGGTGACGATCACCTCGTAACCGGCCTGCCGCCAGCCCGGCAGGAAGGCTGCCAGCATGCCGTCCATCGCATAGCAGGCATGGTCCATTTCGTGGCAGTCATGGCCGAAGCGATGGCCCATCGAATCCAGCGTGCAGGTGTGCAGGATCCCGTAGTCGATGGCGTGGCGCCGGGTCAGCTGGGTCAGTGTCGCAAACAAATCGACATCGCTCGGCGTCATCTGGTTGCGCAAATTGTAGCCGGTCATGGTGTGGAAGCGGCCATGCGCGATCGGTCCGTTGGGCTCGTCATACTCCATGTCCTCGACCAGATCGAACGGATAGGAACGAAAGAATTCCGACCAGTAGGAATGCGTCACCGCGCCGGTCTTGCCGCCGGCCTTGCTGACCTCGGAGAAAATATCCGGCTTGTTGACGAGAAAACGGTTCTCGTTGGATAGGATGCCGTGCTCCTGCGGCGAAACCCCGGTGTGGATCGAGGCATAGCAGCAGGCCGAGGTCGACGGCAGCACCGAGCGCATCTTCCACACCTGCGCCTCGCCCGACTGCACCCAGCCCTCGAGATTGCCCATCAGCCGGCGCCAGTTCCGGTAGGGCACGCCGTCGAGAATGATGAGCAGCAGTTTGGTCTTGAGCGCCATGGGCGGCTCCGGAAAGCTTTTGCCGTTGAAGGAAGTTTTCGCGACAAAGGCCGCGAATTCCCTACTAATTCCCCGCGCTCGCCATGCGCCGTCCCTTGATCGCCTTTTCCAGCCAGCCGATCTCCATCTCGGGAACGGACGACAGCAGCAGGTCGGTATAGGCGTCGAAGGGCGGCGTCAGCACCTTGCTCTTGGCGCCATAGCGCACCACCTCGCCGCGGTACATCACCGCGATCGAATCGGCGATCGACTTCACCGTCGCCAGATCGTGGGTGATAAAGAGGTAGGCGACCTTCTCGTGCTGCTGCAGGTTGAGCAGCAGCTTGAGAATGCCGTTGGCCACCAGCGGGTCGAGCGCCGATGTCACCTCGTCGCAGATGATCAGCTTGGGCTTGGCGGCGAGCGAGCGGGCGATACAGACGCGCTGTTTCTGGCCTCCGGAGAGTTCGGCCGGATAACGATCGAGAAAGCCCTTGCCCATCTCGATCTCGTCGAGCAGTTCGGCGACGCGCTTGTCGCGCTCGCGGCCGCGTATGCCGAAGTAGAATTCCAGCGGCCGGCCAATGATGGTGCCGACGGTCTGGCGCGGGTTCATCGCCACGTCGGCCATCTGATAGATCATCTGCAACTGGCGCAGATCCTCCTTCGGCCGGTCGGCAAGCCGGTTGGCGAGCGGCCTGCCATCGAAGGTGACGGTGCCTTCCTCGGGCGGCAACAGCCCGGTGATAGCGCGCGCCAGCGTCGACTTGCCAGAGCCGGATTCACCGACGACCGCCAGCGTCTGTCCCGGATAGATCTCGACCGAGACGTTCTTCAGCACCTTGACGTGGCTGCCGCCGTAAGCGGCGGTGACGTTCTTGACCGACAGGAACGGCGCGGCGCCGGGCTTCTGCTCGGCATGCTCGATCTCATGCACCGAGACCAGCGCATTGGTGTATTCCTGGCGCGGCTCCTTGATGATCTGGCGAGTGCCGCCCCATTCGACCAGCCTGCCATGGCGCAGCACCATGATCTCGTCCGAGACCTGGGCGACGACGGCAAGATCGTGGGTAATGTAGAGCGCCGCGACATGGGTGTCGCGGATGGCGTCCTTGATCGCCGCCAGCACGTCGATCTGCGTCGTCACGTCGAGCGCCGTGGTCGGCTCGTCGAAGACGATCAGGTCAGGTTCCGAACACAGCGCCATAGCCGTCATCACGCGCTGCAACTGGCCGCCTGAGACCTGGTGCGGGAAGCGTTCGCCGATGATTTCGGGGTTTGGCAGGCTGAGCTTCTTGAACAACGCCACGGCACGTTTCTCGGCCTCGGCGCGTGTCGCCGTGCCGTGCAGCAGCGTTGCTTCCACCACCTGGTCCATCAGCTTGTGCGCCGGATTGAAGGCCGCGGCCGCCGACTGCGCGACATAGCAGACCTCGCGGCCGCGCAATTTGCGGAAACCTTCCTTGCCGCCCTTGAGAATATCGCGGCCGTTGAGCAGCACCTCTCCGCCGGTGATGCGCACGCCGCCACGGCCATAGCCCATCGACGACAGGCCGATGGTCGACTTGCCGGCGCCGGACTCGCCGATCAGGCCGAGCACCTTGCCCTTTTCCAGCGTCAGCGAGACATCGTGGACCAAAACGATGTTCTTCGGCGCCTCGCCGGGCGGAAACACTGTCGCTTCGATGCGCAGATTGCGGATATCGAGCAGCAGGCCGGGCTTTGCTTTTGTGTCAGCCATCACCCGCGTCCTCCCTTCAGGCTTGTCGTGCGGTTGAGCACCCAGTCGGCGACCAGATTGACCGAAATCGCCAGTGCTGCGATCGCCGCGGCGGGAATGAGTGCCGCCCCGATACCGAAGACGATGCCGTCCTTGTTCTCCTTGACCATGCCGCCCCAGTCGGCATCCGGCGGTTGCACGCCAAGCCCGAGAAAGGAGAGCGTCGACAAGAACAGCACCGCGTAGATGAAGCGCAGGCCAAGTTCCGAGACCAGCGGCGAAAGCGCGTTGGGCAGGATCTCGCGGAAGATGATCCAGCCGCTGCCTTCGCCCCGCAGCTTGGCGGCCTCGACATAGTCCATGACGTTGATGTCGACGGCCACCGCGCGCGACAGCCGGTAGACGCGGGTCGAGTCGAGGACGCCCATCACCAGGATCAGCGTCACCAGATTGGTCGGCAGCACCGAAAGCACGACGAGCGCCATGATCAGGGTCGGGATCGACATCAGCAGATCGACAAGGCGCGACAGAAGCGTGTCGAACCAGCCGCCGAACACCGCCGCCGAAAAGCCGAGGATGGCGCCGAGCGAGAATGACAGCGCGGTGGCCAGCACCGCGATGAACAGCGTGATGCGAGCGCCGTAGATCATGCGCGACAGAAGATCGCGACCGAGATTGTCGGTGCCCAGCAAATGTGCCGCCGTCATCGGTTCCCAGACATCGCCGACGATTTCGGCATTGCCGTACGGTGCGATCAACGGTGCGAAAACTGCCGCCAACACGAACATAGCCGTCAGCACGATGCCGATCAGCGCGGGGATGGGGATGCGTTTGATGTCGAGCATGCCCGCCGCCTATTTCGGATGTCTGAGGCGCGGATTGGCGACGATCGCCCCGATGTCCGCAATGATGTTCAGGCTGATATAAACGGCGGCGAAGACCAGGCCGACCGCCTGCACCACCGGCACGTCGCGCTTGGTGACGTGGTCGACCAGATATTGTCCCATGCCGGGATAGACAAAGATCACCTCGACCACGACGACGCCGACGATGAGGTAGGCGAGGTTGAGCATGACGACGTTGATGATCGGCGCTATGGCATTGGGGAACGCATGCTTGCGGATGACGTTGAAGGCCGACAGGCCTTTCAGTTCTGCCGTCTCGACATAGGCCGACTGCATGACGTTGAGGATGGCCGCGCGGGTCATACGCATCATATGCGCCAGCACAACCAGCGTCAGCGCGGTGGCTGGCAACGCGATCGCCTGCATGCGCTCACCGAACGGCATGCCGTCATAGACCGTGGAAATGGCCGGGAACCATTGATACTTCACGGCAAAGAAATAGACGAGCACATAGCCGATGAAGAATTCCGGGAAAGATGTCGAGGCGAGCGCCAGGCCGGAGATCAGCTTGTCGACCCAGCCATTGCGGTAACGCACGGCGATCAGGCCGAGGATGATGGCCAGCGGCACGGCCACGATCGCAGCCCAGAAGGCGAGGAACAGCGTGTTCCACAGCCGCCCCTTGATCGACGTGGCAATATCCTGGCCGCTCGACATCGCCGTGCCAAGATCGCCGGTGAGCACACCGCCTAGCCAATGGAAATACCTGATGTAAGCCGGCTGATTCAGGCCGAGCTGCTCGCGCAGATTGGCGAGCGATTCCGGCGTCGCCGACTGTCCGAGAATGGCTTGCGCGACGTCGCCGGGCAGGATCTGGGTGCCGGCGAAGATCAGGACCGAAACGGCCAGCAAGAGGACGATGCCCAGCGCAACGCGCTGGGCCACAAGTTTCACGACGGGTGAGGACATATCCGCAAAGCCGGGCTCAGGCTTCGAGCCAGCACTTCGCCAGCGCGTAGCCGTTCATCAGCTCCTGATGCGGATCGTCTACCCAGCCGCCGACCTTGGCGCCTGTCGCATCGATGAACTGATTGAACATCGGCAGGATCAGGCCGCCCTCGTCGCGCACCAGCACGGCCATGTCGTGGTACATCTGCTTGCGCTTGGTCTCGTCGAGTTCGGCGCGTGCGGCCAGCACCAGCTTGTCGAAGTCCGGACGCTTGAAACGGGTGTCGTTCCAGTCGGCGGTCGACAGATAGGCGGTCGAGTACATCTGGTCCTGGGTCGAGCGGCCGCCCCAATAGGAGGCGCAGAAGGGCTGCTTGTTCCAGACCTCGTTCCAGTAGCCGTCGCCGGGCTCGCGCTTGAGCTCGATCTTGATGCCGGCCTTGGCCGCGCTCTGCTGGAAGAGCTGCGAGGCGTCGACCGCGCCCGGGAAGGCGACGTCGGAGGTGCGCAGCAGCACGGTGCCGTCATGGCCCGACTTCTTGTAGTGGAACTTGGCCTTGTCGGGATCATATTTGCGCTGCTCGATCTCGGAAAACAGCGGATAGGACGAATTGATCGGGAAGTCGTTGCCGAGCGAGCCGTAGCCGCGCAGCACCTTGTTCAGCATCTCTTCGCGGTCGATCGCGAGCTTCAGCGCCATGCGCAGGTCGCTGTTGTCGAAGGGCGCGGTGTTGCAATGCATGATGAAGACATAGTGGCCGGGGCCGGCATGGTTGCGGATGGTGACGCCCGGTACGCGCTTGATGAGGTCGACGATCTTCGGCTCGACGCGGTTGATCATGTTGACCTGGCCGCCCTGCAGGGCCGCCGTGCGCGCGGTCGCGTCGTTGATGACGATGATCTCGATCTGGTCGGCATGGCCCATCTTGTCGGCCTGCCAGTAATTGGCGAAGCGCTCGCCGCCATGGCGCACGCCGGGCTCGTTGGTGGTGACCTTGTAGGGTCCTGCCGAGATGCCGGCATCCGCCTTGTCCTTGCCGCCGTTGGGCTGGACGATGAGGTGGTAGTCGCTGAGGAGATAGGGAAGGTCGGCGTTGGCCTCCTTCAGCGTCAGGACGACTTCCTTGCCACTGGCCTTGATGCTATCGATGCCTTTCATGTAGCCCAGCGCGCCGGACTTCGATTTTTCATCGGAATGGCGCTCGAGGGTTGCCGCCACATCCTCAGCGGTCACCGTCTTGCCGTTGTGGAATTCGACGCCGTCGCGGATTTTCAGCGTCCACACCTTGGCGTCGTCCGACGAGCCGATCTCTTCGGCGATGCGGTTCTCGAGTTTGCCTTCCGGGGACAGCTCGACGATCAGCTCGCCCCACATCTTGCCAAAGGCGAACGGCACTTGCGTCATGAACAAAGCCGGGTCCAGGCTGTTCGTGGATTCGCCGCCTACGAGGCCGGCCTTCAGCGTGCCGCCCTTGACCGGGCCTTCCGCGCGAGCCGCACTGGAAAGCAGCATATTGGCGAAGGGCGCTGTGACGCCGAGTGCTGCGGCGCGGCCGAGGAAATCACGACGGCTCAGCTTGCCGGACGCAACGCGCCGGCTCAGATATTCGAGTTCGTTGGACATTTGAGTTCCTCACTCTGTTGGTTCGACCTTATGGTCGTTTTTTGCTTGTTGTTACCAAAGGGATATTGACCGGAAGGCAAAGCGGTAAGCAAGACGGAATGCGACATGCCGTGGCGTAAATCGTGCGTCGCAACTGGACCAGTCGCGTGGACGCTCAGAGCAGGTCGCGCGGGATCGTCTCTTCGAAATCGCGTTCGAAAACCAGCGTTTCGCCCTCATAGGCTTCGATTCTGGCGCTGACGACGAAGTTTTGCGCGTCGCTGCGCATTTCAGCCGATGTCTCGGTGCGCACCGACCATCCGTTTCGCGACAAGGTCTGCGTCCAGTGCGTCCGGCCCGAGGCAGACAGCGGGTCGTAGGGATGGATCGTCCAGCTCTCGCGGGCAATGCTGCCATTGGCCAGTCCATGCGCGAGATCGCGCACTTCGCCGAAATCATCCGTGATCGAGAGCGTGACGATGCCGGTCTTCTCATCGCGATCGACGTGACGCTCGGAATTCGCTGCACGAACTGTCGCGGTTGCCCAGGGTGTTGCGCCTTCGGGAGACTGGAATGAAGTCTCGTCGCTTGTTGCGAGCGGGCGCAGCGGCAGCCTCAGCGTCGCCGCTGAAAGGTCGAGCCGCACCGGCTCCGGCGACGGCCAGATCATCGGCCAGTAAGCGTTGGAAACAGCGATGCGCAGGCGGTGTCCGGCCGGCACGCGGTAGGCGCACTGGTCGAGAATAACGCGCGCCGAAACCGTTTCGCCCGGCACCAGCGCTTGCGGCTGTTCGTGCGAAGCGCGATGCGTCAGGTTGAGCACGCCGTAGGAGATCAGTTCCGAGGCGCCGTCGGGGTGCACGTCGCACAGCCGCACCGCGATGTTCGCCTGCGGGCGATCGGACGACACCCGGATGAGAAGCTCCGGCGCGCCGACGATGTCGAGTGCCTCGGCAAGCACAGGCTGATCGAAGCAGACGGACAGCGCATCGTCCGGGCGCTGGTCGCCGGGCAGTTCCGGGCCAAAGGTGAAGGGAAAATATTCGCCGCCGGCGAGCCCGCAGCTTTGCGGGGTCGCCACGATCGCCGGCCTGACGCCGTCAGCAATGAGTTCGATCGCCCCGACCTTGATGTTGGGAGACGGCCATTCCTGTTCGGCCACCCAACGGCCCGGCCGCTCCGGGTGCCAGCGCGCCGGCCGCACACTGTCCATGACATAGGCGCGGTAGTCCGGGTCGGCCTCGACGCCGGTGTCGACGCCCTTCAACCAGCTGTCCCACCAGCGCAAAGCCTCCTGCAGGAAGCCGATGGCGGGTTTGGGTTCGGCATAATGCGGGTATTTGTGGATCCATGGCCCGACAATGCCCTTCACCGGCGCCTGGATGTTGGTGACCAGATGCGAAATCGTGTTGCGGTAGCCGTCATGCCAGCCGCCGATCGACAGCACGGCGGCTTTGACCGCGGAGAAATCCTCGCAGATCGAACCGCGTTTCCAATAGGCGTCGCGATGCTGATGGCTGAGCCAGAGCGGCAGAAGGAAAGACTGGTTCTCCAGCCGCGTCAGCCAGAGGTCGCGCCAGCGGTTGCCCGCAATCAGCGGATCCGGCGGTCGCGACGAATAGGACAACATGGTCGAGGCCCAGCCGAAATTTTCCGTCAAAAGGCAGCCGCCCTTGTAGTGGATGTCATCGGCGTAGCGGTCGACGGTCGAGCACAGGCTGATCACCGACTTCAGCGCCGGCGGCTGCTTGGCCGCCACCTGCAGGCAGTTGAAGCCACCCCAGGAAATGCCCATCATGCCGACACTGCCGTTGCACCAGGGCTGTGCTGCCGCCCAGGCAATCACATCGCAGGCGTCCTGCAATTCCTGCTCGGAATATTCGTCGTCCATCAGACCTTCGGAATCGCCATTGCCGCGCATGTCGAGGCGGATCGAGGCGTAGCCGTGGCCGGCAAAATAGGGATGCGTCAGCTGATCGCGAAAGATGGTGCCGTCGCGCTTGCGGTAGGGCAGGTGCTCGAGGATCGCCGGCACCGGATCGCTGCTGGCGTCCTCCGGCATCCAAACCCGCGCCGACAGCCGGCAACCATCCGGCATGACGATGCCCATATCGGGGAATTCGACGACCTTGCGGGGAAATTCGGTGATGGTTTTCATGCGATGCTCCAGGATGTCAGTGACGCATGGAGCGGGCATGTCATGAAGTCAAACGGGCGACGGCCGGTGTCGCCGCGACGACGCCACGATATGTAGCCCGATTGTTTTGCCCTGATGTTGCAGGATTATAATTAATGTATTACATTTATTAACTGAACCCAACGTGATGAGGATTTCGCCTGAAAATCGTTTGGGATGAGCCAAAGCGCGTGACGAACCTGGACAGCCGGGGTCTCGATTTTGCCGAACTCGATATTGAGTTTTTTTGCGACTTCAACCGTCCTTCCAGCCAAGGCCGACCGGTTCAAGGCGATTGGCGAATTCGGAGAGATCATCCTGGCCGTGATTTTCAAGCCGCTTGGTTCGGAGGTGATCTCGATGCGCCGTGCCAGCCGAAAGGAAAGGTCAGTATATGAACAATCCTAAATCGCGTGTTCGACCGCTTACCGATGCGGAGGAAGTGGAAATTCAAAGACAAATTGTTGATGATCCCGACGATGCGGAGACGACAGACGAACAGTTGGCGCAAGCCAGGCCTTTCGCGGAAGTGTTTCCAGAACTTTTCGAGAGCATAAGGCGTGCTCGTGGCCGGCCAGCCGTGGAGAAGCCTAAGCAAGTCGTGTCCATCCGTCTGGATCAGGATGTCATCAGTAAATTCAAGGCGACCGGCAAGGGCTGGCAGGCCAGGATCAACGAGGTGCTGAAAAACGCGAAGGTAGGCTAGGCAATCCGCGTCAGTTCAGCGGAATGTCGTTTTCGGCCTTGCGCGCCTGATAAGCGCCGGACAGTTCGTCGTAGCGGGCGGAAATATTGCCGATCCTTGCCTCAAGCCGGCCGCGCTCGGCCTCGGGCAGCGTCCGCACCAGCCTGCGAATGGAAAAACTCTTCCAATAAGCGTTCTCGGCATTGTAGCCGCCGGGATCAAGAGTGAAGACCTCTTTCAGGATTTTCAGATCGTGCGGGATCGCAAAGCTGTCGCGTGAATCCTCGTGGCTGAAGAGGTAGTAGAAATTGTCGAAGCCGGTCCAGGTGATCGCCGACAGGCAGAGCGAGCAGGGCTCATGCGTGGCGATGAAGATGGCGTCCTTGGTGTCGACGCGCTCGGCTTTCGGCATTTCATAGAAACGCTTCAGGCAGTGCACCTCGCCATGCCAGAGCGGATTTTCCATCTCGTTGTTGGTTTCGGCCAGCACCAGCGAGCGGTCGCCCTTCCGCAGGATGGCGGCGCCGAACAGCTTGTTCCCATGGGCCACGCCCTCTGCCGTTTTCGGCACGATGTCGTGCTCGATGACATCGAGCAGGCGGTCGATCAGCGATATGTCGGTCATTTCTCAGGTCTCGTTGGGGAGATGGATTTCGTAGGTGTGCGAGAAATGGAACTCTTCGAGGTTGGAGCCGTCACCGCCGCGGTCGACGATGACGAAATCCTGCGCTTCGCCGAGCGGCGTCAGCACGCCGTGCCAGAGATTGCGCGGATAGTTGACGCCTTGCCCGGGTGCGGTGATGAAGGCGTGCGGCTCGCCCGGACCGTCCTTGCCGTCATGGCAGACGACGACCAGGAAAGGGCGCGGTGACAGCGGGATGAACGCCTGGCTGCCTAAGGGATGGCGCTCGACCATGGTCAGCTTCAGCGGCAGGTCGTAAGGCGTGCCGCGCGCCATCGAGATCAGCACGCAGGCATTCGGTCCCGCGGCTTCAGCGGTGGCGAGATTGTGGTAGCGCTCGGTCTTGCCGCCATTGATCGGGTAGTGATTGCCGCCGCCCATGTCGATGACATCGCCGAAGCCGGCAAAGCTTTCGCGGGTCAGCGGCCGCGCTGTGATGCGGGTCACCGCGCGCGACCGCCAATGCCCGCCCCGCCGAGCTTGGCGTGCCGGTTGACGTCCTTGTAAAGGAGATAGCGGAATTTGCCTGGGCCGCCCGCGTAGCAGGCCTGCGGGCAGAAGGCGCGCAGCCACATGAAGTCGCCGGCCTCGACCTCGACCCAGTCCTGGTTGAGGCGGTAGACCGCCTTGCCTTCCAAGACATAGAGCCCGTGCTCCATGACATGCGTCTCGGCAAACGGGATGACGGCGCCGGGCTCGAGCGTGACGATGGTGACATGCATGTCGTGGCGCATGTCGGCCGGATCGACGAAACGGGTCGTCGCCCAGCGGCCCTCGGTGCCGGGCATCGGCGTCGGCGCCACTTGCTGGTCACTGCTGAACAGGGCTTCCGGCGCGTCGATGCCGTCGACGGCCTCATAGGCCTTCCTGATCCAGTGGAAGCGTACGGCGTCGCGACCTTCGTTGCGCACCGTCCAGCCGCTGGCCGGCGGCAGGAAGGCAAAACCGCCGGCTTGAAGCACGTGCTTCTTGCCGGCCAGCGAAACGGTCAACTCGCCCTCGACCACGAACAGCACGCCCTCGGCGCCGGCGTCCGGCTCGGGCCGGTCGCTGCCGCCGCCAGGCAGGATCTCGACGATGTACTGCGAAAATGTCTCGGCGAAACCCGAAAGCGGCCTGGCGATGATCCAGGCCCTGGTCTCGTCCCAGAACGGCAGTGGGCTGGTGACGATGTCCTGCATCACTCCCTTCGGTATGACGGCATAGGCCTCGGTGAAGACGGCGCGGCCGGTCAAAAGCTCAGTTTGGCCGGGATGGCCGCCATGCGGTGCATAATAGGTTTTCTGGTCAGTCTTGATCATATCCATTGGGTCCTGACCCCTCAGTCATTTCATTAGAGCGGGAGCATGTCTTTCAGGCGGAGCAGCGCGATGCGCTCGACCTGTTTGCAGGAGGTATCGAGTTCTACGCCACGGCTGTTGCCGATGCGCGCCTCGAACTCGGCGAGGATCTCCTCCTTGGTCTTGCCCCGCACCGCGATGATGAAGGGAAAGCCGAAGGTGGTGACGTAAGCGGCGTTGAGCTTGGAAAACAGCTCGCGCTCCTTGTCGGTCAGCGCGTCGAGGCCGGCGGAGGCCTGCTCGCGTGTGGATTCCGCAGTGAGGCGTCTCGCTTCGGCCAGTTTGCCAGCGAGATCGGGATGGGCGTTGAGGACGCCGATCCGCTCGGTTTCGCTGGCGGCGCGGAAGACGCGGCAGAGCGCATTGTGCAGGCCGCCGGCGCTGTCATGCGCCGGCCCAAGCTCCAGCTCATAGGCACGTTCGGCGATCCAGGGCGAATGTTCGAACACGCCGCCGAAAGTGTCGACGAAGGTTTCGAACTCCATCTTCGACGGCTTGAGCGCCGCCGGCTGGTAGGGGTGGTTCTTCTGCCAGTGCCTGGCGATATCGATCCGCCGCGCCAGCCAGACCTTGTCGTGCGATTTCACATAGTCGACGAAGCGCTTCAGCGCCGCCACCCGACCAGGACGTCCGACGAGGCGGCAATGCAGGCCGATGTTCATCATCCGCGGCCGGCCCGCTTTGCCCTCGGCAAAGAGCGTGTCGAAACTGTCCTTCAAATAGGCGAAGAACTGGTCGCCGGAATTGAATCCCTGCGGCGTGGCGAAACGCATGTCGTTGGCATCGAGCGTGTAGGGGATGACGAGTTGCGCGCCGCCGCTGTGCTCGAACCAGTAGGGCAGTTCGTCGTCATAAGTGTCCGACACATAGTCGAAGCCGCCCTCTTCGGCCACCAACCGCACCGTATTGACCGAGGTGCGGCCGGTGTACCAGCCGGTCGGCCGTTGGCCCGTCACCTCGTAGTGCAGCTTGATCGCCGCTTCGAGGTCGCGGCGCTCGTCCTCGGCGCTGTGGTCGCGGTAGTCGATCCAT
The DNA here is from genome assembly GCF_040319795.1 of Mesorhizobium sp. M0862. Lineage (NCBI taxonomy): Bacteria > Pseudomonadati > Pseudomonadota > Alphaproteobacteria > Hyphomicrobiales > Phyllobacteriaceae > Mesorhizobium > Mesorhizobium sp. M0862. Next base: position 5,215 of record NZ_JAMYOJ010000015.1, on the reverse strand, counting down.
TTCAGGCCGTGCGAGGCCATTTCCCAGCCGGCCTCCTGCATCGCCGCCACCTGGTCGGGCGACCGGGCTAATGCTGAGGCGACCCCATAGCAGGTCACCGGCACTTGCGCCTCGCTGAACAGGCGCAGCAGCCGCCAGAAGCCTGCCCGCGCGCCATATTCGTAGATCGATTCCATGTTCCAGTGGCGCAGGCCGACCCAGGGCGCGGCGCCGACGATTTCCGACAGGAAGGCTTCCGAGGCCTTGTCGCCGTGCAGCACGCAGTTCTCGCCGCCTTCCTCGTAGTTGACGACGAATTGGACGGCCACATGCGCACCGCCCGGCCATTTCGGATCCGGCGGATTGGCTCCGTAGCCGCGCATGTCTCTAGAGTAACGCATTGCCCCTCCCCGCCGGACGCTGCCGGAAGTTGTGATCAGGATAGTCGAAAGGGTTGCTCGCGCATTCCCCCGAAATTTTTGAAAGTGTTTTTGTGCCACTCCGCTCGACCGGGACTTATGCATCGCCTTTAATTGGCGCACAATTCACTGCTTTGTTCGGCTGTATCGGAAATGGGAGGCGCCAGTGGCAGAAACGTCGAAAGCCGATGGCGGACGTCTGACGACGCATGTGCTCGACACCGCGACCGGCAAGCCGGCGGCGGGCCTGTCGATCGCGCTTTATCATCTTGAGAGCGACGCGCGGATACATTTGAAGACCGTCGTCACAAATGCCGACGGCCGCTGCGATGCGCCGCTGCTGGCAGGAGCGGAATTCCGCCTCGGCGAATACGAACTGGTGTTCGCCGCCGGTGACTATCTACGCGGCCAGGGCACCAAACTGCCGGAACCGGCCTTCCTCGACAGTGTGCCGATCCGCTTCGGCATGGCGGAATCCGTGCATTATCATGTGCCGTTGCTTATCTCTCCTTATGGCTACTCGACCTACAGGGGGAGCTGACGCATGGCCAAGATCACAATACGCAACGAGATCCGCTTCATCCTCAATGGCAGGGATGTCGCGCTGTCGTCGGTGGCGCCCGACGCGACCTTGCTCGACTGGCTGCGGCTCGACCGCTCGCTGCGCGGCACCAAGGAAGGCTGCGCCGAGGGCGATTGCGGCGCCTGCACGGTCCTGGTCGGAAAATTGTCCGCCGGCAAGCTGGTTTATGAAAGCGTCAACGCCTGCATCCGTTTCCTCGGTTCGCTCGACGGCACCCATGTCGTCACCGTCGAGCATCTGCGCGGCGCGCCTGGCCAATTGCATCCGGTGCAGCAGGCGATGGTCGATTTCCACGCTTCGCAATGCGGCTTCTGCACGCCGGGCTTCGTCATGTCGCTCTACGGCTTGTGGATGAAGTCGCCGGACCCGTCGAATGCGGCGATCGAGAAGGCCTTGCAAGGCAATCTTTGCCGCTGCACCGGCTATGAGGCAATCATGCGCGCCGCGCGTGCCATCTCCAGCTACGGCAAGGCGGCGAAGGATCCGCTGGCGGCCGAGCGCAAGGCGATCACCGCCAGGCTCGAGGCTATGCATGACGGTGCCCGCGTCGAAATCGGCGCCGGCAAGCTGAGGTTGGTCGTCCCGGCCAACGCCGATGATTTCGCCGCTGTACTGGATAAGGAACCCGACGCCACTGTTGTCGCCGGCTCGACCGACGTCGGCCTGTGGGTCACCAAGCACATGCGCGACATCTCACCGGTAGTCTTCATCGGCAATCTCGAGGGGCTGTGCGCGATCTCCGAAGACAATGACGTCATCACCATCGGCGCCGGCGTTACCTACACCGACGCCTTCGCGACACTGGCCAAGCGCATCCCCGCGCTCGGGCCATTGTTCGACCGCATCGGCGGCGAACAGGTACGAAACATGGGCACCATCGGCGGCAACATCGCCAATGGCTCGCCGATCGGCGACACGCCGCCGCCCCTGATCGCGCTTGGTGCGCAACTGACGCTGCGCCGCGGCAAGAAGCGGCGCACCATCGCGCTCGAGGATTTCTTCATCGCCTATGGCAAGCAGGACCGGCAGCCAGGCGAATTCGTCGAGGCCGTGCACGTTCCCGTGCCGGCCAAGGGCACGAAGTTTGCCGTCTACAAGATCACCAAGCGCCGCGACGAGGACATCACCGCAGCCCTTGGCGCCTTTTTCCTCGACTTGGCCAAGGACGGAACCGTGGCCGATATATGCATCGCCTATGGCGGCATGGCGGCCACCCCGAAGCGGGCTTTCGGTGTCGAAAAAGCGCTGCTCGGCAAGCCGTGGACGGAGACAACGGTGGAAGCGGCCATGGCTGAATATGCCGGCGATTTCACCCCGCTGACCGATATGCGGGCATCGGCCGAGTACCGGGCGCTGGCGGCCAGGAACCTGCTGCTGCGCTTTTTTGCCGAAACCAGCGGCAGCAAGGCGCCGTTCCAGGTGTCACGCAACGAGGCGGCCTGATGAACAAGCACGCCTCTCCAGATCTCAAGGCGCAGAAGATTTCCGGTGGCGTCGCCGCCGACCAGCGCCACGATTCCGCGCACAAGCATGTCAGCGGCAGCGCGGTCTATATCGACGATATGCCGGAACCGGCGGGCATGCTGCATGGCTGCCTCGGCCTGTCCACGGCGACGCATGCGACGATCAGCAAAATGGATCTGTCGGCGGTGCGCGCGGCGCCGGGCGTCGTCGATGTGCTGACGGCCAAGGACGTTCCGGGCGAAAATGACATTTCGCCGACCGGTCGACACGACGAGCCGGTGCTGGCCGACGACAAGGTGCAGTTTTATGGTCAGCCGATCTTCTGCGTTATTGCCAAGACGCGCGAACAGGCGCGCCGCGCCACCCGGCTGGCCAAGGTCGAATACAGTCCATTGCCTTTCGTCACCGACATTGGCGATCTCGACCCCCGCAAGGACAAGCTGGTCACGCCGCCGCTCACGCTGAAGCGTGGCGATGCCGCTGCCGCGATCAAGGCGGCGCCCCGCCGGCTGAAGGGCAAGATGCGCATCGGCGGCCAAGAGCATTTCTATCTCGAAGGCCATATCGCAGTGGCCATTCCCGGCGAGGACCAGGACGTCACCATCTATTCCTCGACCCAGCATCCGAGCGAAGTCCAGCATATGGTCAGCCATGCGCTGGGCGTGCCGAGCAATGCCATCACGGTGGAAATCCGCCGTATGGGCGGTGGCTTCGGCGGGAAGGAGACGCAAGGCAACCAGTTTGCGGCATTGGCGGCGATCGCCGCCAAGAAACACCATCGCGCGGTCAAGATTCGGCCCGACCGTGACGACGACATGATTGCCACCGGCAAGCGCCATGACTTCCTCGTCGACTACGAAGTAGGTTTCGACGACGCCGGCAACATTCTTGGCGTCGACTTCATGTTCGCGGCGCGTTGCGGCTTTTCATCGGACCTGTCCGGCCCGGTCACCGACCGCGCGCTGTTCCATTGCGATAACACCTATTTCTGGCCGGCGGTGCATGCGCAATCGGCGCCGCTTTACACCAACACCGTGTCGAACACGGCGTTTCGCGGCTTCGGCGGCCCGCAAGGGATGGTCGGCGCCGAACGCGTCATCGACGAGGTTGCCTTTGCCGTCGGCAAGGACCCGCTCGAAATCCGCAAGCAGAATTTTTATGGCACCAGTGGTGATAAAGACGGGGGCCGCAACGTCACCCCGTATCACCAGACGGTCGAGGACAACATCATCCACCGCATCGTCGCCGAGCTGGAGGCGAGCGCCGACTATGCGGGGCGCCGCCGCATCATCCAGGCCTTCAACGCCAACAGCCGCTTCATCAAGCGCGGCCTGGCGCTGACGCCGGTCAAATTCGGCATCTCTTTCACGGCCACCCACTACAACCAGGCCGGCGCGCTGGTGCATGTCTACACCGACGGTTCGGTGCATCTGAATCACGGCGGCACCGAGATGGGGCAAGGCCTCTACGTCAAGGTGGCGCAGGTGGTGGCGGAAGAGTTCCAGATCGACCTCGACCAGGTCAAGATCACCGCGACGACCACCGGCAAGGTGCCGAACACTTCGGCCACCGCGGCGTCGTCCGGCACCGACCTCAACGGCATGGCGGCGCAGAACGGCGCCCGCCAGATCAAGGAACGGCTGACCGACTTCGCCGCCGAAAAATACCAGGTGCCGCGCGAGCAGGTGCTTTTCCTGCCCAACCGGGTGCGCATCGGCAATCAGGAGATCGCCTTCACCGACCTCGTCAAGCAGGCCTATATGGCCCGCATCCAACTGTCGGCGGCGGGTTTTCACAAGACGCCGAAAATCCACTGGAACCGTGACAAGGGCGAGGGCCGTCCGTTCTATTATTTCGCCTATGGCGCCTCGTGCTCGGAAGTCTCGGTCGACACGTTGACCGGCGAATATGTCGTCGAGCGCACCGACATATTGCATGACACCGGCCGCTCGCTGAACCGCGCCATCGATCTCGGCCAGATCGAGGGCGGCTTCATCCAGGGTATGGGCTGGCTGACGACGGAGGAACTGTGGTGGGACGACAAGGGCCGGCTGCGCACGCACGCGCCGTCGACCTATAAGATCCCGCTCGCGTCCGACCGGCCGAAGATATTCAACGTCACGCTGGCCGACTGGCCGGAGGCCAACGAGCCGACGGTGCACCGTTCCAAGGCGGTCGGCGAACCGCCCTTCCCGCTCGGCATGTCTGTGCTGCATGCGCTGTCGGACGCGGTGGCAAGTGTGGCCGATCATAAGGTCTGTCCGCGTCTCGACGCTCCTGCAACACCAGAACGGGTGCTGATGGCGATCGAACGGCTGAAGGGTGAAGCCAAGAATAGCGCCTGACTCTGACCTGGATTCTGGCAAAACGTGCAATTCAGACTGAAAAACCCTATATTTCCCGTACGGGAATGCGAAATATGAAGTCGAAAGTGCAAAGCCTCAGAGCTTTTCTCGCCAGCGCCGACCGGTTTGCCTTGGTCGAAGTGGCCAGTACCAAGGGCTCGACCCCCCGCGAGAAGGGCGCCTTCATGCTCGTCTCGCAGGCGGCGACTTTTGGCACGATCGGCGGCGGTCAGCTCGAGTACATCGCGATCGACAAGGCGAGGCAGATGGTGGGGTCTTCACCCTCCCCCTTGTGGGGAGGGTCGGGGGGGGGGGGGGGGGGGGGGGGGGGGGGGGGGGGGGGGGGGGGTGGGGGTGAGGGGGGGCCGCCCGCGGGCGGGGGGGGGGGGGGGGTGGGGGGGGGGGGGTGTGAGATAGTGTGTGGG
>NZ_JAMYOJ010000014.1:0-158909 GCF_040319795.1 Mesorhizobium sp. M0862 | reverse complement strand
CTGGCGGGCGAACCGGTCGCTGCGTTGGAGACCGAAGACGGACAATGGACACTCTCATTCCATGCCCACCCGCTCGGCATCATCGACACACGGCACATGAAGCTTGTCCGCCGCAGCGCCGCGCCAACCAATCCGCTTGGCGCTGCGGCGGACGCATAGGGGGAGAGAAGTGTCACCTATGTATCCGGTTCAAAGTGTTACCCATCTATCGGCTGGACACACGCCGCTTCCTAGATCAACTTCTCCAGCGTGATCGGGAGGTCGCGTATCCTTTTTCCAGTTGCGTGGAACACCGCGTTGGCGATCGCCGGCGCTACGCCGACGATGGCGAGTTCGCCCACACCCTTGCCGCCGAGCACAGAGGAGTGCAGGTCGGGAATGCCGACCGAGATGACCTCGATATCGGGGATGTCGGCATTGGTCGGCACCAGATAGTCGCCGAGATTGTTGTTGACGATGCGGCCATGCCTGCGGTCGACAATGCCTTCTTCCAGCAGCGCCTGGCCGATGCCCATGATGATGCCGCCCTTCCACTGGCTCTCCGCGAGTTTCGGGTTGTAGAGCCGGCCGGAATCCAGCGCCGACACCACGCGCGACACGCGCACGGTGCCGAAATCCTCGTCGACGCGCACCTCGATGAAATGCGCGCACCAGGAGTGGCGCGAATAGTCGCCCTCGGTGTGCGGCAGTGCCGCCGCGATGGTGGTGTAGTTCTTGTAGCGATCCTCGGCGGTCGAGTTCGCCGGCATGGTGTCGCCGGTGGCCTCGATGCGGTCGCGGCCGACGCTGGCCAGCAGGTCGGCGATCGAGACATCGGGACCATCGCCGCGCGGCGACCTGATGCGGCCATTGGCGACGACCAGCGTGTTGGCCTGCAGCGCGTGGAAGGGCGAGCGCGGATCGCTGATCGCCAGTCCGACAAGCTGATCGAGCGCCGATGTCGCCGCCTTGTAGACCGCGCCCGTCATCACGCCGGCCAGCCGCGACCCGCCGGCCACGCCGGCGCGGGGATACCGGGAATCGCCGAGCTTCACGACGACATGGTCGGCCGCCACGCCGACCGTTTCGGCCGCCGTCTGCGCCAGGATCGTGTACGTGCCTTGGCCCATGTCGATCGAGGAGCTTTCGACCTCGACCGAGCCGTTGGCAAGGATACGCACGATGGCCTCGCCATAAGCGCGCCGCACCGGGTAGGTGCCGGCGGCGACGCCCCAGCCGATCAGCTGGTTGCCGTCGCGCATCGAACGCGGTTTGGACGTGCGCTGGGCCCAGCCGAAGCGTTCGGCGCCAGCCGCGAAAGCCTCGCGCAACTGCCGCGTCGACCAAGCCTTTTTTGCGTGCGGATCCTGCTCGGCGTAATTCCTCAGCCGGATCTCCAGCGGATCGATGCCGACCTCGTAGGCGAGCTCGTCAATGGCGCTTTCGATGCCGAAGGCGCTAGGGTTTTCGCCCGGCGCGCGCATGGCGCCAGGCACCACCGAATTCACCCGCACGACATTCTGCTTCGAGGAGAAGTTGGGCGTCGCATACATGATCGAGGTGACCACGCCCAAAGGCTCGACCCACATGCCGTCGATCGACGTTTCATTGACGCCGCGATGCACGATCGACTGGATCTTTCCGTCACGGTCGGCGCCGATCGTCACCGTCTGGCGGGTCGCGGCGCGGCCGCCATAGCCGGTAAAAGTCTGCGGCCGCGTCATCACGACCCGCACCGGACGTCCCAGCATCTTGGCTGCGGCAGCAGCCACCGCGCCATGGCCGAGCGCCAGCGCCTTGGAGCCGAAGCCGCCGCCAATATAGGGCGAGACCAGGCGCACATTCTCGAACGGCACGCCGAACCATTCGGCATAGGTGCGGGCCATGCCGTCGAGCCACTGGCTTGGTTCCCACACGGTGAGCTTGTCGCCCTCCCAGCGGGCGATGAGGCCATGCGGCTCCATCGGCGCCTGGTATTCGCGCGGCGTGTTATAGGCGCCGCAGACGCGCACCGGGGCAGCGGCGAAAGCGGCCTGCGCATCGCCCCATTCCTTGGTCATGGCGGCGATCGGAATGCCGTCGCCCGCCTTGGCGTCGCTGAGGTCGACGATGGCCGGCGTCTCGTCATAGCTGACCTTGACCAGGGCTGCGGCCGCAACGGCCTGCTCGAAGGTCTCCGCGATGACCGCGGCGACATGCTGGCCCGAAAAGGTGATATCGCGCGCCAGCGGGCAGTAGGGCTTGTCCGGCGGCGGTGTGCCGAACCAGTCCGATGCAGTCTTCAGCGGCATGATGGTGTCCGGCGTCAGCACCTTGAGCACACCAGGTGCCGCCTCGGCGGCTGACGTGTCGATCGAGCGCACCTTGCCTGATGCGATCGTGCTTTCGACCAGGACGCCGTAGGTTAGCCCGTCGAGCTGCTGCTCGACGGCATATTTTGCCGCACCGGTAATCTTGGCCGGGCCGTCGACGCGCGACAGCCGCCCGCCAACCTGATCGGCAGTGCCGTCCGAAGCGTCGCCGTGCCGTGTCCTCGGGTCGTGAATGGTCATGACATGGCTCCCGTCTTGAGGATGGCGCGGGCAACGACGCGCGGCGCCAGTTCGATCTTGTAGTGGTTGGCGCCGTGGTCGATCGCCCCTTCCATGGCGAGCAAGCTGGCTGCCCGCACCCTGTCTTCGCTGAGCACCTTGCCCTTCAACGCCGCTTCCACGGCGTGCGCCCGCCACGGCTTCGTCGCGACGCCGCCCAGCGCGACGCGCAGGTCGCGAATGGTGCGGCCATCGGCTTCGAAGTCGATGCCGACTGCGGCACTTGCAGCGGCGAACTCATACGACTGCCGGTCGCGGATCTTGAGATAGGTCGAACGCCGGGCCGTGCCGGAAGCCGGTATGCTGATGGCGGTGATCATCTCGCCCGGTTGGATGGCATGTTCCCTGTCGGGCGTGGCGCCGGGCAGGAGAAAGAAGTCGTCGACGGCAACCTGGCGTTCGCCAAGATGAACCACGGCGTCGAAGGCGACCAGCGCGGTGGCGAGGTCACCGGGATACATGGCGATGCAGGCGTCGCTGGTGCCGAGCACGGCATGGCCGCGGGTGACGCCCCCGATCGCCGAGCAGCCGCTGCCGGGCGAGCGCTTGTTGCAGGCGGAAAAATTCGCGGGATCGCGGAAATAGGGGCAGCGCGTGCGCTGCATCAGATTGCCGCCGATGGTCGCCATGTTGCGCAGTTGCGCGGAAGCCGCCTGCCACAGCGCTTCGGAGACCGCGGGAAAGCGGCTCTTGATCTCGGCATGGTCGGCGACGTGGCTCATCTTGGCCAGCGCGCCGATCATAGCACTGTTAGCGTCGACCTTGATGGCGTCGAGCCCTGTGAGATGGGTGATGTCGACCAGGCTGTCGGGTTCGGCCACTCCGCATTTGGCGAGATCGACCAGCGTCGTGCCACCGGCAAGCAGCATGGCCCCAGGCAGGGCGGCTGCCTGTCGTGCCGCATCGATACTATCGGCGCGAACGTAGGAAAAATCCCTCATGACGCGACCTCCAGTGCCGCCTGGCGCACGGCGGCAACGATGTGCGGATAGGCGCCGCAGCGGCACAGATTGCCGGCCATGTATTCGCGGATCTCGTCATCCGAGCCGGCATGGCCCTCGCGGATGCAGGCGACCGCCGACATGATCTGTCCCGGCGTGCAGTAGCCGCACTGGAAAGCATCCTGGTCGAGGAAAGCAGCCTGAACCGCGTTGAGCGTGCCGTCATCGCCGGCCAATCCTTCGATGGTGGTGATCTCGCGGCCTTCGACCTGTGCTGCAAGCGTCAGGCAGGACAGCACGCGCTGTCCCTCGACATGCACCGTGCAGGCGCCGCACTGGCCCTGGTCGCAACCCTTCTTGGTGCCGGTCAGGTCGAGGCGATCACGCAATGCATCGAGCAGCGTGACGCGCGGCTCGACCTGCAGTTCGTGACTGTGTCCGTTGATGGTGAGACGGATTGGGATAGTGGTGGATTTGGTTTGGTCGGTCATGAGGCGTCTGGCTCCAGTTGCTTGACGCTAGGGGATTGAAATGGCTCGAGTGGGAGAGGACAAGGGAAGAGGCGACGGCGCGCCTAATCTCCCCCCTTGTGGGGGAGATGCCCGGCAGGGCAGAGGGGGCGCGAAGGAATGCGACGTTCCCGATTTACATGCGTCGAAATAGACCTTTTCCAAGCGGGTGTTGGTCAGGCCTCGATAGGCTGGCGGGACAGGGCCCCCCTCTGTCCTGCCGGACATCTCCCCCACGAGGGGGGAGATTGACAGCTCTGCCGCCCCGACTCTCCAGCGGGCAGGGGATGCTTCAGTCTTCACAATCTCAACACGTGACATACCGGCTCCCCTGATTATATGATAAGACTGCTCCACTAAAACGGAGGCGCCTCCGTTTATCTAGTTGGGGGCTTACCCCTTTGGGTTCAAGCCCCCATATATCGACAGTGGAGAAAAAATTGACCGAGCAGTCGCAAGCAATTGCCGACGAGAAGCGCGAAGCCGCAGCGCCAAGGCCGCTGCGCGCCGATGCGCAGCGCAACCGCGACCGGCTGGTCGAGGTTGCGGCAGCGGCCTTTGCCGAGCACGGTGTCGATGCCTCGCTGGAGGAGATCGCGCGCCAGGCCGGCGTCGGCATCGGCACGCTCTACCGGCATTTCCCAACCCGCGAGCATCTGGTCGAAGTGGTCTACCGGCGTGAAGTCGAGGCGCTCTGTGCGGCGGCCGATGACCTCGCCAGCCACCATTCGGCCGACATGGCGCTGGAACAGTGGATGCAGCGCTTCGTCGACTACATCGCCACCAAGCGCGGCCTGGCGGCCAGCCTGCGCATCCTGTTCAACACCAATTCCGCCGTGTTCTCCGACATGTCGGGCCGGGTGTCGCTGGCCTTGCGGCAACTGGTCGAGGCGGCGGTGGCCGAAGGCTCGATCCGCAGCGACGTCGACGCCTCCGATGTGCTGCACGCACTCGGCGGCATCTACTCGGCCCCCGACACCAAGGACTGGCGCGACCGCTCGCGCCGGCTGGTCAAGCTGCTGATGGACGGGCTGCGGTTCGGGGCAGGGAAGAGGTGACCTAGCGGCTCAAGCCGAACCATCGACCGCATAGAACCGAAACGCGCCGGGCAGCCCGCTTGCCGCCATTTCGCCACGCTCCTCGAACCGCAGGCCGGAGCCGACCACGAGATCGCGCACCGTCCTTGATGCGATGATTTCGCCCGGCCGCGCATGGTCAAGCAGACGCGATGACAGTTCGATCGCCGCGCCTGAAAATTGATGGCCCCGCTGCTCGCACTCGCCGATATGCACCGCCGAGCGGACCTCGACACCGGATTGCCGCAAGCGATCGCGGATGGCGATCGCGCACTGGATCGACCGCGTTGGCCGCTGGAACACCGCGAGCACCTTGCCGTCCGATCGGCTGATCTCTCTGCCTTCGGCCGCGAGGAGTTCGCCACGGAGCGCTTCGGCGTGCCGCTCGGCCGGGTCGATGCCGAAAGGCGAGCCCGTCATATCGAGGGACAGCACCGACACAAGCAGCCGTTCGCCTGGGGCCGCCGGCAAGGCGCCGGTGACGAAAGCCTGGATCTCGTCGACGATCCGATCGGAATTCTCGCCCCAGATGACGTGGTCGCGGCCGGCGAACTCAATGTATCGGGCGCCCTCGATGTGCGTCGCCAGGTAACGTCCTTCTTCCCGCTTCACCCAGCCGTCGCCAGTCGTCTGCATGATCAGTGTCGGAACATGGACAGCAGGCAGAATGTCGCGAACATCGATTTCGGCTCCCCAGCGCCACAGGGCGATCGCGTCGGCGGGCGAGGCAGAATTCCTGAGATAGGCGGCGAACCATTCTGTCTCGAACGTGTCGCTCATCAGACTGGGCGCCGCGTTGCTCATATCCGCCGCCGCTCCCCATTCTTTCTCGACGATCGCCAGATCCTCTTCCACCTGCTCGCTTGTCTTCGCCCACGGATAGTCTTGTGACCACCTGCCGCGGGCGTAGGCCCCATTGAGCACGAGTGCCGCTGTGCGCTCGGGATAGGTCGCCGCGAACAGCATGCACATCGGGCCGCCCTCGGAGCTGCCGAAAAGCACCGTGCGCTTCGAGCCAACCGCATCCAGCACTGCCCGCACATCTTCCATCCGCTCTTCCAGGGTCGGCAGACCGACATTGCGGTCCGAGAGCCCGGTGCCGCGCTTGTCCATGCGGATTAGGCGCGAGAAAGTGCCGAGCCGCCGGTGCACATGCGAAAGCCGCGGCGAGCCCCAGGCGTGGTCGAGGTTGGAGACCCATCCCGGCACATGGATCAGGTCGACCGGACCGTCGCCGGTCACCTGATACGCGATGTTGATCCCGGCCGATTTGACATAGTGGGTCGGGGGGGCTGCGAGTTCGTGGCTGAAGCCGGTAGCGTCATCCGCATCAGTCGTGGGTGGCCGTGCCGGCGCCATTGTGCGGCGTGTGCGCAGCGTCTCGAACAATTGCCGCGTCTCCGGCTCCGGCTGCAGCTTGAGATCGCGTAGAAGCGCGGTGCGGCAGTGCTCATATTGCTTCAGCGCGAGATTGGTCCTGCCTTGCGCCGCATAGGCGCGCATCAGGGCACGGTGGACATCCTCCCTCAACGGGTCCATGGCCAGCAGGCGCGCCGCCGCGCGCACGCATGCGGCAGGATCGTTCGTCGCGGCATAATGCGCGACGAGCCTGTCGAGCGCCGCGACGGCCAGTGCCCGCAGCCGCTCGCGTTCGATCCTCAGCCAGTCCTCGAATGGCTCCTCCTTCAGGCCGAAGCCGTCGAGCAGGTCGCCGCGGTAGACATTGAGCGCCAGTTCGAGGTCTTCGGGTGCCGGGCTGGCGACCAGCGCCTCGAACCGCGCGACGTCGAAATCAAGGCCGTCGAGATGCAGAGCGACGCTGTTGCCATCGGTGAGGAAGCGGCCGCCGCCGCACGTCTGCATGGCCTTCCTGACAGACGATACCGCTTGCCGCAGGCTCATTCGCGCCTGCGCCTCGCTGTTGATGCCCCAGAGCAGGGTCGCCAGCTTCTCGCGCGACTGCGAATGCCCCGACTGCAGCGCGAGATAGGCGACCATCGCACGCGCCTTGCGGCTGATGGCTGGAACCGTGGCCCCGACGCCACCAAAGTCGAAACCACCCAGCAGGTGAAGATAAGGTCCGGTCATCGGATCCGCCACGGTCACAGCGCGACGACGATCCGCTCAAGCTCGGTCCATTTCAACACTTATTCCGCCGCCGAGGCGCTTTTCACGATTCCATCACGCAGGTTCCCACGCGTTGCTCACGGCGCTTGAGGAGATTGTTCGCACTGGATCTCTTTTCGCAGGAGGATACCGTGCATCACCCTGGCCCGACCGAGTGGCCCATCTGGCATGACGACCCCGGGCGCGACCGGCAGGAGCTTGGCGCACCATCGCGTCACGATATTGCGCTGGCCCGCTATCTCGAAACACAACAGGCCCATCGGGCATTGGCGGCTCGCAGACTCGATCCGGCGGCGGTCGTGGCCTCTGCACTGGCAGCGTTCGTCCGCTGCCTTTTCCGTGCAGCGCTGCGCCGAATTGTCCGCTGGCCAACCGATGCCGCGACAGGGATGGACGATTTCGGCTTGACGTTGTCCAAGGCTCATGCGGAATTTAGCAAGACCCTTTGGGGCCGCTGAGTGCAGCGCCCTTGGTCGACGATCTCATCCCCAACCGCCGCCGCCGCCGCCAGCCCCACCGCCGCCTCCGCTGCCGCCGAGAGAAGGAATCACGGGCGGCTTTTGCGGGATCTCCTCGGCCGGCTTGATCACTTTGCCGGTGGCCGCCTTCTTGTATCTGACCACCTTTGGCTGAGGTGCTACGCGAACCACTTTGCGATGGTTCACCGGCGGCGCCGGCTCAAACATCGGCGACACCGAGGTGCAGCCCATGAGCCCGGCCAGAACGCCGGATAGAATTATCCCGATGAATGCCTGCCCGAATGTCTGCTTGAATGCCTTGCCCACCATGGCCTCCTTATTGTTCAGAACAAATCCCGACGCGGATTGGCTTCTTCCCAGACCCCCCGGGCCGCATTGACCAGTTGCGTGTCCAGCGAACCGGACGCGGGAATCTTCGACTTGAGCTCTCGACGCAGGGCGTCCAAAGCTGCCGTTTTCGGCTTGGTGCCGAACTGCGCCAGGCCCTTTTTGGCGTCCGGCAGCTCATTGCGCAGATCGAGCGCGACGGCGAATGCCAGGAAGCGCACCGCGACAGCCTGATCGGCCTTGTCGCCTTTCGCCATTTCAAGCGCCGCGCGATCATAGGCGCTCGACGGATCGCCGCGCGTGGTCGCCAGTTCGAACAGCCTTTGCGCTTCCGCCGGGTCCTGGCGCACACCGGCGCCATCCCTGTACATGCGGGCGAGGCTGCCGGGCGCGTAGGGCTGGCCAAGATCGGTGGCCTGCTGGAACAGGGCCTGCGCCGTCTTCGGATCCTTGTCGATGCCCTGGCCGGCGAGGTAATTGCGGCCGAGCAGGTTCATCGAATACATGTCTTGGCGCTGCACCCCCGCTTGCAGGAAGGCGACGGCGCGGGCCGGATCGGCAGGCACGCCATTGCGGCCCTCGGTGAAGATGGCGGCAAGATCGTTCATGGCATAGGTGTGCCCCATGGCCGCCGCCTTGAGCAGCAGGTCGAGGCCCTTGGCCGTATCGCGGTTGACGCCATAGCCATTGAACAGCGCGCGTCCCCACGAGGTCATACCGTAAGGATCACCCTTGTCGGCGGCAGCCTTGTAGAGAGCGTTGGCCTGGGTGCGGTCTATGGTCGTTCCGGTTCCGGTTGCGTTGAGATAGCCGAGTTCGAAGACGGCGCGCACATGGCCTTTCTTGGCGGCGTCCTCGATGGCTGACCTGGCCTCGCCGACCCTGCCTGCCGCAAGCAGGGCGCGGCCGAGCTCGTAGTGGAAGCGGGCGACGTCTGGATAGGTTTTCACGGCCGCCTCGCAGGCTGCCACCGCACCGGCGCCGATCTCGTTCGGCAGCAGGCCGGGCACCACCCCTTGCAGGTCGAGAGGCTCGCCGGCGGCGGTATCGCAGGCATCGACCGTCGGCGACAGCTTCATTGTCGCGGGCTTAGCCGAGCTGCTGTCGGCCCGGATTTCGAAGCCGACCTCGACCGGCGCGCCGGCGCCGATCTGCGGCTCGTAACGGAGATGGTCGACTTCACCGGCCAGAAGGCTGGATTGCGGCGACAAGGTTCGATCAGGCAATGACAGCGTTCCCGTTGCCGGATACCCGGTGACCTTCAGGCTGACCGCCGGATCGTCGGTGGGGAAATCCAGATTGAGCGCGACCGGGCCGACGCCGACGGGAATATCAAGCTTGCGGTTCTCGATCGCTTCGGCAGCGCCGGTGATGTGGATGCCGCGCTCCAGCACCTGCTGCTTCTGCTCGGCCTCGAGCGAAGCCATGATCTGCTGACCCGCCGCACCTTCGCCGCTCTTGACGCGGAACACGAGTATGCCCTGGCTCCCGCCGCCCCAATTGTCATGCGTGGCATAGGCCAGCATATCCACCTCGTCCTGCGTGGCGGCGCCTTTGGGGACATCCATTTGCAGGCGCGGCAGGTCCTTGCCCTGGATCGGTTCGCCCACCGCGACGTCTTTGCCGTCCAGCACCAGACGGCCCATTGCCGGCGGACGTTCGATGCTGACGCTGATAGCGCCGCCATCGACATCGACCGGCTCCGGCAGGCCGAGAGCGACAGGACCGACCCCCGAGAGCACTACCTTCTCCAGCACTGGCGGCAGCGAAGGCCGGTTGTTGCGGCGCACCAGCACCACGTCATCGATCAGCGAGGAATTTTCCCAGGGCACCTGCATGCCGTTGGTGGCCTGCACGACATCGCGGCGCACCGCCGACATGACCGTGCGGATCTCCTGGTTCGGCGCCAGCGCGCGCCGCGAAAAGGCCGATGAAAACGGGCTGAGGTCGCCGCTGCCGTCATAGGCGACCGCGCCTGGTTCGGTGGCGAAGGCAATCAGCGTGTTGAGCGAGCTTCGCACCTGCGCCAGCCCGGTATTGCCGGCGGTGACAAGCTGGTCGCGCAGCCAGTAATTGTTGCGCGGGAAGGGGTTGTTGCGGCAGGCATCGAGGATGATCACCTGGATCTTCGACTTCGAGCGCAGCTGCTCCAGCACGTCGTTGAGCTTGATGGCCTGGACCTCGATGTCGGCCGCCTTCTTCAACGAGGCGTCGACGGGTATCAGGAAATTCTCGCCGCCGATCTGAAAGCCGTGCCCGGAATAGTAGACGACGGCGAGATCGGCGCCGTCGGCGGCGGCCAGATAGTCCCGGAACTGGCCTTCGAACTGCTGCTTGGTGAGATTCTCGGCGACGAAAACCTCGAAGCCGGCCAGCCGGAACGTGGCCGATACGTCCTGGGCATCCTTGGCCGGGTTCTTCAGCGCCGGGATGTCGCGATAATCGGAATTGCCGATGACGAGCGCGACCCTTCGATCGGCGCAGGCCTCGAAGCTTGTGAAGCCGGCAAGGATGAAGGCCGCGATGAATCCGCAAAGTCGGAGCATGACAAAACTCCTGGTCGCGGCCTGACGCCGACGAGAACACCGCTTGCGGCATCAAGGTCCGTTGAGAGTATGCAACCTGCCACAGCATAAAGTGAAAGGCCCGTCACCGCCAGACCATGCCAGGCGATTTCTTTCGGCGTCGACCTACCGCAGGGTGCAAGTAGCACGCGCTTCACGAGCAGGTATGTGACAAGTCTCACAGTTCGAAATGCCTGGTGCCGGCGGCTGCGCGCCTATTCCTTGAAGAGCAATTCCTTGTCGTTCGAATATTTCACCAGCAACGGAATGCTGGCGCCGCCGATAACGGGGCCGAGATGGCCAAACGTCCCCTCGATGACGGAGAACGGCTCGGGGCGATCGACAAGGATCCGCGCCAGCTTTCTGCGCATGGACTTGGCGATCTCCTTGCGCACGCCATTCGGTATGGCGCCATCGATCACCACATTGTCGATGTCGAGCAAGGCAACGGCACTGCGGGCGGCATAGGCAAGCCCGTCCGAAACCTCATCGATCCACGCGGTGAGCGGCTCTCCAAGGTCGCCCCAATCGTCGGGCGACGACCAGATGCGGCCGGCATCCTTGTCCCCATTGTCCTGGTCGTTGAACTTGCCGGCGAGCGAATGCAGCGAAGCGACGCGCAGCAGCGGCGTCATCCGGTCGCCCTTGCGCCCCGGCGCGGGCACCGGCATGTCGCCTAGCGCCCCGGCCAGCTTGTTGCGGCCGGGGAACAAGTGATGATCGAGCACCAGGCCGCCGCCGATGAAGTGCCCGACATAGGCATAGAGAAAATCGGCGCGGGATCCGCCGGCGCCAAACATCAGTTCGGCCGCGGCCGACACCGTGGCGTCGTTGTAGAGGAACACCGGCCAGTCGAACACCCGGTCCAGTTCGGCGCGAATGTCGATTTCCTTCCAGGCATCCAGCCTGCCCGCCGGCACCGCGCTCTCTTCGCTCAGGTTCCACTGATGGAATGGCGAGGCGATGCCAAGACCGGCGATGCGGTCTTGCTCTATCGATTTGTGCTTGCGGCACATGCGCGCGATGGCGACATTGGCGAATTTCATCACCTCGACGGGCGTCGGATAGTCGAACAGCGTGCGTTCGAACGCGATCACGTCGCCGACGAAATTGACCAGGGCGACATCGGCGCTGCGATGGTCGACCTTGAGGCCGAAGGCATAGGCGGCTTTCGGGTTCAACGCATAGGGAACCGAGGGTTGCCCCAGCCGTCCGCGCAAAGGCTCCAGGCGCAGCAACAGCTTGTTGTCGGCGGCGCGGTTGACGATGGTGGTGATGGTTTGCGCGGCCAGCCCGGTCAGCCGCGTCAAATCGGTCTTGGCCAGCTGGCCGTGCCGGCGGATCAGCGAGACGATCAGGCGTTCGTTGTAGACGCGGCTCTCGGCCTGCGTGGTTCCGCCGCTGCGGCCCTCGGCGATCTTTTCGAGACTGAAGAAGCTGGTGCCGGTCACGCTTTCCCCTGCGCAAGGAGGTTGGCCGCAAGACGAGCCGATCAAAGCGCTGACGTAGCAATGCGGGCACGGCAAGGCAACACTTAAATCCACCCGATGGAAAAATGTAGTTGACGCCGGCCGGCCTGCTGTCGTTCAAAGTATGCAAGCCTGGAGGAGCAATGCCGTGACGCAGACCCGGACAATCATGTGCTTTGGCGATTCCAATACCTATGGCGCCATTCCCACCCTGGCCCGGGTCGGACGGCACCGCTTCACGCCCGACCGGCGCTGGCCGGGCATCATGCGCCGCCAGCTCGGCAGCGGATGGGATGTGATCGAAGAAGGGCAGGGCGGGCGCACCACCGTGCACGACGATCCGATCGAAGGTCTCCACAAGAACGGGCTCAAATCGCTCCCGGTGTGCCTGGAAACGCATATGCCGCTCGACCTCGTCATCCTGATGCTCGGCACCAACGATCTCAAGCATAGGTTCTCGGTAACGCCGAATGATGTCGCTGATTCTATTGAGATCTTGGCCAGAATTGTGCTGCGCAGCGAAGCTGGCCCCGCAGGCGTGGCGCCCGCGGTCCTGATTGTTGCGCCGCCGCCGATGCTGGAGGTCGACTGGTTCGGCCAGATGTTCCTGGGCGGCGCTTCAAAGTCGATGCACTTTGCCGGCCTGTTCCGCGATGCGGCCCGGCGCGCCGGCGCCGCCTTCTTCAACGCCGGCGACGTCGTCGAATCGAGCGCGGTAGACGGCATTCACCTCGACAGCGACGCGCATCGCGTGCTCGGCACGGAATTGGCCAAAGTCGTCCAGTCGCTGATCGGCAAGGCGTGATCGCGTGGGCGAGTCACCCGACTATCTCTGATTAATTAATTCCACTGGAAAAAGTTTTGACTTGCGAGCGGGAAGGTGGGTATCTGGGGAGACTGGGAAGAGTAGCGACCGCGAGGCTTGCGATGCGCGGCAACAATCAACGACAGGGAGGAAGTAAAATGCGATCTGACAGGAACATGATGCTGGCGACGCTGCTCGGCGTTGCCGGTGTGCTCGCGGGCGGTACCATTCTGGCAAGCGCGCAGGACGGCCCGGCCGGGCTCACCAAGCCGGCGGTATTTGCGCCGTTCGATCCGAAGGCGCCGGCCTGCAGCCCACCGCCCGGCCTGAACAAGGTGCTGGCCTTCGCGCAGGACAACGAGCGTGAATTCATGCAGGGCGTCGACCGCGGCCTGGCCGCCGCCGCCAAGGATCGCGGGCTGGAATATCGCCGCGCGCTTGCCAACAATGACGCCGCCAAGGGGGTCGAGCAGGTGCAATTGTTTCTCGCCTCCAAGATCGGCGGTCTGGTGGCGGCGCCTGTGGACCCGGCCTCGATGAGCCGCAGCCTGCAGGAGCTTATCTGGTCGGGCGCCTATGTCGGCACCATCGTGCCGCCGCCAGCCACGTCGCTGCTCAATGCGCCGCAATACGAGACCGGCAAGGTGCTGGCCGAAGCGGCCGCAGCCTACATAAAGGACAAGCTCGGCGGCAAGGCCAATGTCGTCATCCTGTCCCATGACAGCATGGAATTCCTGGCGCCGCGCTTTGCCGCCATGCGCGACATCTTCAAGGCCATGCCTGATGTCACCATCGTCGCCGACATCTCGCCCAATCCCGTCAACAAGGAAGGCGGCTTTGCCACGATGAGCACCATTCTCCAGGCCCATCCCGACGTCGATGTCGTGCTCGGCGCCGACACGGTCGTGCTCGGCGCGCTGGCTGCCCTGGAAGCGGCGGGCAAGGCGCGGCCGGACCAGTTCCTTGGCGGCATCGACGGCGAGCCGGAAGCGGTCGCCGCGATCAAGAAAGGCGGCGGTCCCTACAAGGCAAGCATCAGCCTTGCTTCGCCGGTCTTCGCCTACGCCATGGGCCAGCATGCCGCCGACTGGCTGGAGGGCAAGAGCATCCCGCAGGCGATGGATATCCTGCCCGTGGCCCTGACCAGCGACTACATGGCCCAGTACGAGGCCGACGTCGCCGACCCGGCCGCGGTCTACAAGGACCCGAAGCGCCGCGACATCTATCTCAGGATGTACGGCAACATCTGCTACGATACGCGCGACCAGTATGTGAATTTCCCCTGGTCATCCGAGGCAAAGTAGCGCCTGTTTTTCCCGCGCGATACGGGCGGGTTCAGCCTGACCTGAAACCGCCCGCTTCAGTCAGAGGCAAGCATGAGCACAGACAGCCTTCGAACGGGGACGACGCCGCCGCAAACGTGCCGGTTTTCATCCTTGCTGCCGGGCGTCAAGGTGCCGGGCGAAGCGTCTGGCCGCGTCGGCCTTGCCCTGGTTGCGCTGGGCTTGATCGTCGCCTTCTCGCTGTTGAACAAATCGTTCTTCAGCCTCGACAATTTCGTTGTCATCGGCGTCAACTCGACCTCGATCCTGATTGCCGTGCTCGGCACCTCCGCGCTGCTGATCGCCGGCTATGTCGACCTCTCCATCGGCAGCATGGTCGCCTTGATCGGCATCATCACTGCCAAGGTTGCAGTGGCGACGCAGAGCGCGCTGCTGGCGATCTGCGTCGGCCTGGGTCTGGGCCTTTTGCTCGGTCTGCTCAACGGTCTGCTGGTGCGCAGGCTGAGCATCTCGCCGTTGATCGTCACGCTGGCGATGCTGGCGCTCTATGGCGGCCTTGCCTTCGTCGTCTCCAGCACCGCGGTCTATGGTTTTCCCGAGGCTCTGCTCGAATTGGGGCGGGGCAAGATCTTCGGCATCCAGTACACCGTGATCATCGCCGCGCTGGTCTTTGTGATCGGAGCCTTTGTCTTGACCAGCACGGTCACCGGCTTGAGGCTCTACGCCATAGGCGGCGACCCGCGCGCGGCCGAACTCTGCGGCATTCCGGTGCGGCGCACGGTGGTTGGCCTCTACGCCGCCAATGGCTTGCTGATCGGCCTGGTCTCGGTTCTGATCGCCGGTCGTCTCGGCAGCATCACGCCGACCATCGGCGTTCGCTTCGAGCTCGACGTGCTCACCGCCGCGATCCTCGGCGGCGTTGCGTTTTCCGGCGGCTCCGGCCGGCCGCTCGGCATCGCCATCGGCGTTGCCACCATCGGCATCCTCAATGCAGGACTGATCTTCGTCGGCCTGCAATCATGGTGGCAATCCATTTCGGTGGGAAGCATGCTGTTGCTGGCGCTGGTGGCCGACCAGGCTGCGATCGGTTTTCGCGGCCGGCGCGCTCGGGCCGCCGCGACCAACTTCACGGTGGCGGACAATGGTGCCGTCGCCTCGGCCGGCCCTGCCGTGACGGAGGGCAATGGAGAAGCCCCGCAAGGTCCGGCATTCTCGATTGCCGGCGCCCGCAAATCCTACGGCGCGCTGACGGCCCTAGAAGAGGCGAGCTTCACGGTCGGCAAAGGCGAGATCGTCTGTCTGCTCGGCGACAATGGCGCCGGCAAGTCGACGCTGGTGAAAATTATTTCGGGCGCCATCCAGCCCGATGCCGGCGCGATGACCCTTGAGAGCCAGCCGATTTCCTTCAGGAGCCCGCAGGATGCACGCGGCGCCGGCCTGGAGACGGTCTACCAGGATTTGGCGCTCTGCCCAAACCTCAGCGTCGCCCACAACATGATCCTCGGGCGTGAGGAAACGCGGCGTTGGCTCGGTGTCTTCCCGGTTCGCGACGACCGAAAGGCCGCCGAGCAGTGTCGTGCCCGGCTTGCCGCGCTGGGCGTCACGCTTCGCGACGAAAACGTTCTGGTGCGCTCGCTGTCGGGCGGCCAGCGGCAGTCCATCGCCATTGCCCGCGCGCTTGCCGATCACGTCAAGCTGATCTGCCTCGACGAGCCTACCGCCGCGCTCGGCGTCAAGCAGACCGCGCAGGTCGTCAAGCTGATCCGTTCGATCGCCGTCAGCGGCACCGGCGTCATCCTGGTCACGCACGACCTGTCCACAGTGCGGGCGCTGGCCGACAGGATCGTGGTGCTCAGCCTCGGCCGGGTGGCCTACGACGGCTCGGCCAGACAGCTGACGGCCGATCAGCTCTGGGGCCTGATGGCAAGCGGCACGCTCGCGCCGGCCGCTGGGTAGGAATGCCGATCGCAGGGTCTAAAGCTCGAGGCAGATCTTGCCGAAATGCCTTTGCGCTTCGTAATGCCTGAAGGCGGCGGCGATGTCCTGCAGTGGAAAGCTGCTGTCGATGACGGGCTTCAGGCGGTTGACCTCTATGGCACGGATCATGTCCTGCTGGTCGGCTTTGCTGCCGATTGAAATCCCGCTGATGCGGATCTGGTTTGAAAACAGCGCCGGGACTGACACTTCTGCTGCAAAGCCGGTCAGGACGCCGATGAGTGCGATATGCCCACCTGTCCGGCAGGCCGCTATCGACTGCGCCAGCGTCGCCGGTCCACCGACCTCGATCACATGGTCGACGCCGCGTCCGTCCGTCAGTTCCTTGGCCCTGCCGCCCCACTCCGGCACCGCCTTGTAGTTGATGACGCTGTCGGCCCCGAGTCGTCTGAGCTTCTCCAGCTTCTCTTCATCGGACGACGTGGCGATGACCCTTGCGCCGGCGGCCTTGGCAAATTGCAGCGCAAACAATGACACGCTGCCGGTGCCAAGGATCAGCACCGTGTCGCCGGGCTTTACCTTGCCGCATGTCACCAGGCCGCGCCAGGCGGTGACGCCCGTGCAGGTCAGCGTTGCCGCCTCGAGATGCGTATAGCCCGCCGGCGCCTTGGTGAAGGCCTGCGCCGGCATGCACACATACTCGCTGGCGAAGCCGTCGAAACTGTCTCCGGGAATGTCGCGGCTTGTATCGGATCTCATGTCGCCGGCCAGCCACCAGGGGTAGAAAACACTGACGACGCTGTCGCCCGGCTTGAACGTGTCGACGCCGTCACCGATCGCGATCACCTCGCCGGCGCCATCCGACAGCGGCACGCGGCCGTCAGCGAGCGGCACCTTGCCTTGTACGGCGAAATCGTCGCGCATGTTTAGCGCGCAGGCGCGAATCCTGACCAGCATTTCTCCCGGCCCAGGCCGGGGCTGATCCTCCTCGACCAGGTCGAGCTTGTCCAACCCGCCCGGCGCTCTCAGCCTGACCAGCTTCATAGTCTCTCTCCGACGTAAAGAGCGTTAGCATGGCGGCGGCGGTCCAGCCTATCGCCGGACCGGCCGGCCGGAAATCACGCGCAGCCAGGGCGCCAGATGGACGGCGCTCATCAAGAGATACATCAGCGGCATGCCGGTGAGCGGGGAGGCATCGGCCCCCAGGCACGACATGACGCCGTCGCCAGCGTGAATGCAGGTAAACAGCGCCATCACGGCGAAAACAGGGGCCGCGGCGAGGCACAGCCAGTCGGCGGTGCGGAGAGAAACTGCATCGGAGCGTTGAGGGACCTCACTGTCGGTGCCTGTGCCGATATCGCTCATGGTCGTAATCCCTTGATGATCAATGCCCGGGTTTCCTGTCCCGTGAGGGACAGGAAACCAAGCTGGATGGGCGCCGCTCCAGGTCCTTACTTGCCGTCCTTGTTGCGGAACGCGGCTTCGCCGGCCGCCGACACTTCCTCCCACGTCATGTCGGGTGCGGCGTCGTAATTGTCGTGCCAGTTCCACCAGCTGTAGAGCTCGGTCTGCGGATAGCCTTCGGGCGAATCCTCCCAGATTTCCTGGCGGCCGAGCGGCGTTGCGTCGAGGTAGCTCCAGACCGTGCCCATCTGCTCGTCGCCGCGGTTGTTGATGAAGTAGGTGCGATACACTTTCTTGCCGTCCTGGATGAACACGTTGTGGCCGTGCCATTCGTCGACGCCGAAATCCTTGTCGAAACTGTCGGTGATTGTGTACCAGGGCATCTCCCAACCCATCCGCTGCTTCAAGCTGGCAATGTCGGCCTGCGGCGCGCGGGCGGCATAGGCAAGCGTGGTGTTGCGGGCGTTCAGATGGGCGAGATGGCCGACCTGGTCGGCGCCGAGCGAACAGCCGCGGCAGGCATGTTCGGGCCAGCCGTGGACGCCGGGTTCGTAGAAGGCGCGGTAGACGATCAACTGCCGCCGGCCCTCGAACAAATCGAGCAGGCTCGCTTTGCCGTTGGGACCCTCAAACACATAGGCCTTGTCTACTTCCATCCATGGCATGCGCCGGCGCTCGGCCGACAGCGCGTCCCTGGCGCGCATCGTTGCCTTTTCCTTCACCAGCATCTTTTCGCGCTCGGCTTCCCATTCCTGCCTTGAAACGACCGGTGGGGTCTTCATTGCCACGTGCTTGGTCATTGCTTGTTTCCTTTGCCAGTTGTTGAGCCGTTGTGGCTTGTCGTTGCCTGTTGATCGTGAGGCAGGCTAGGGCCGCGAGGCGGCGAGGGCGGAGTTACAAATGTGACGGCATTTGCAGGCGGGCCACCGCAGCAGGGGTGGCGAGGCCGCACGGTGGGCTCGAGGTCCTCGGAAGCAGGCATGGTCGGTTTTTCCTTATTGAGAAGCTTAACGCGACTGTCTGAGATGCTCAGGCTAGCGAATGCGAATATTGCCGTCAACGCAGCCTGGGCGTCTTCAACCAGTCCAGATGGCTAGGTCGCCGTCCGCAGCTTGCTGCTTGGCGGTGGTGACTTAAGTTAGGGCCGGTAAGGGGAGCGGTGGGAGTTACAAATGTGACGGGATTTGCATGGACTCGCTGATCACCGCGGCAGGGCTGGCGCTGGCGGCGGGCAACCCGCTGGCGGCACTCGACCGCGTCGCCTTGCGCGAGGATGCCCCGGCGCTGGCGTTGCGCGGCATTGCCATGGCGCAGCTCGGCGATTTCCATCGCGCCAAAGTACTGTTGCGTAGGGCCGGCCGTGCCTTCGGTCCAAAGGAGGCGGTGGCGCGCGCCAGGTGCGTTGTCGCCGAAGCCGAGATCGCGCTTGTTTCGCGTGATCTCGGCTGGCCGTCCAAGGCGCTCGACGCGGCGCGGTCGACATTGGAAAAGCATGGCGACCGGCTGAACGCGGCGCATGCCGGGCATCTCAAAGTGCGCCGCCTGCTGCTGATCGGCCGCCTCGACGAAGCTGAAGACGCGCTGGCTGGGCTCGATCCGTCGCCGCTTCCGCCGGCCTCACGCGCCGCGCATGAACTCGCGGTTGCCGGCATCGCCATGCGGCGCCTGAAGACGAAGGCCGCGCGCGCAGCCCTTGAGTGGGCGCGCCATGCCGCCCGCCGGGCCGGCATTCCGGGTCTTATAGCGGAGGTCGACAGCGCCTTCCTGGCGCTGGAGACGCCGGCGGCGCGGCTGATCGCAGGCGGCGAGGAGCATCCGCTGTTGCTCGAAGAGGTCGAGGCGCTGCAGGCGTCGCGCGCGCTGGTCGTCGATACGTTCCGCTATATCGTGCACAAGCAGGAAACAACGATCTCGCTGGCAACGAGGCCGGTGCTGTTTGCGCTGGCGCGCGCGCTTGCCGAAGCCTGGCCGGCGGATGTGCCGAGGGCGACGCTGATTGCCCGCGCCTTTGGCGGCCGGCATGCCGATGAATCGCATCGCGCCAGGCTGCGGGTCGAGATCGGCCGGCTGCGAGCCGAATTGCGGCCGCTGGCGGGCATAGGCGCGACCAGCCAGGGCTTTGCGCTAAAGCCGCGCGAAGCAGGCTCCGTGGCGGTGCTGGCGCGGCCGATCGAGGAGCGGCACGCCGCGGTGCTGGCCTTCCTGGCTGATGGTGAATCCTGGGCCAGCTCGGCGTTGGCGCTGGCGCTGGGCGCCGGACAGCGCAGCGTACAGCGGGCGCTCGAGCAGTTGGCCGAGACCGGCAAAGTGCAGTCCTTCGGCCACGGCCGGGCGCGGCGCTGGATGACGCCACCGGTCGCTGGTTTCACGACCACCTTGTTACTCCCGTCGCCGCTGCCGAACGGCTAGGAAAGGTGACCATGATCGAGGACCAGGACATGAAACATTCAGCAGCGGAAATCCTGCGCGAATACGGGCCCTTTCCTGATGTCGACACCGTGCACGGCGTGAGCTTCGACGGACAGAATGTCTGGTTTGCGACGGGCGAGCGGCTGACCGCCTTCGATCCGGCAAGCGGTGAGACGCTGCGCTCGATCGATGTCGCCGCCCATGCCGGCACCGCCTATGACGGCCGGCATCTGTTTCAGCTCGCCGGGGACCGCATCCAGAAGATCGACCCGGATACCGGCAAGGTGCTCTCCACCATCCCGGCGCCCGGCGGCGGCCGCGATTCCGGCATGACCTGGGCCGAGGGCACGCTCTGGGTGGGGCAGAACCGGGAGCGCAAGATCCACCAGATCGATCCCGAGACCGGGAAAATCCTGCGGACCATCGACTCAAACCGCTTCGTCACCGGAGTGACCTGGGTCGATGGCGAGCTCTGGCACGGCACCTGGGAAGGCGACCAGAGCGATGTCCGGCGCGTCGATCCGCAAAGCGGAAAGGTGCTGGAACGGCTCGACATGCCGGCAGGGGTGGGCGTTTCCGGGCTCGAATCCGACGGCGGCGACCGCTTCTTCTGCGGCAGCGGCCCCGGCGGCATGGTGCGATCAGTGCGTCGGCCGAAGTAAGGCCGTCAAGTATTGGGCCGGCAGCGTGTTTCCTACGGTCATCCCGCCGAGATCATATCCCGGAGCCGTCGAGCAGCGGGACGTCTTCGCCTTGCCACGGACTTGGCATTGAAGCCCGGCTCAGATTGGCCGTCGGCAGCGGCATCCAGCATTTCAACTCCGGTTCGGGGTATTCGATCACCCGTCCTGGCGACGAATCGGAAGAGCGCCAGCCCTCGGTGCCGAACTGGTCGGCGCGCGACCAGTAAGCGAGGTCGACCTCGGCCGGCCCCTGTTCCGATGGCCTGACCGTGACCAGGATGCGGCTGCCGTCCTTGGGCGCGCTCGCCATGTGCCGCCAGCGATCGGGTTCGTCCATTCTCATGTCCTCCTGCACGTTGCAGGGATAGTCGCCGCGCTCTTGGCAGCGGTCAACCCGAACTTTGCCCAAGCACGAGATCTGTTTAGTACTCCCGCGCCGTCGGCCGAAACAGGATCTGGTTCATGTCGACCTCGTCGGGCTGGCTCACGGCGAACGCCCACATGGCGAAAGAATCCGGGTGCCGGGCCGCAACAGGAAAATCGAAGCCGGCATGTGAACGGGCTCACATGCCGCCACTGCAAGGAACGCTATGGGACGTCCGGCCATGACAGGGGTTTCGGATGACACTTGCTGATCTGTCTTTTTATCTCTTCACTATTTTCAATGGCTTGCGCGTGGTGTCCTAGCTGCCGCAGATCGTGCGGGTGGCCCGGGACAGGCACGGGGCGTCGGCGATTTCCTACGCGACCTGGCTGTTGTGGACAGGCGCCAACGCCACGACGGGACTCTACGCCCACATCAATCTG
Organism: Mesorhizobium sp. M0862; assembly: GCF_040319795.1. Classification (NCBI taxonomy): domain Bacteria; kingdom Pseudomonadati; phylum Pseudomonadota; class Alphaproteobacteria; order Hyphomicrobiales; family Phyllobacteriaceae; genus Mesorhizobium; species Mesorhizobium sp. M0862. The sequence continues at coordinate 137,521 of NZ_JAMYOJ010000014.1, read as the reverse complement.
AACGATCCCGCTCTGGCGGCGATCAACTGGCTGAACGCCGTATGCTGCGTGCTGGTCATCGCGCTCACCGCCTACAAGCGCCATCGCGCACGGCTTCCGGTTGAGGAAGCCGCAAGCCGGTCGGAAGCGACCGCTCTGATGGTCGACAATGTCTGCTGAAGATCACCGCGGCAGATTGCGCTTTTCGAGGCCGCTCTCAGACATGCACGGTGCCATGCGAAAGCTCGCCCTCGTCGCTTGAGATGAGGAAAGCGGCTGCGAGTAGGCCGACATAGAACAGCCCGACCATGCACACGACATAGATGCCTGGAACCGGGCCGAGCTGCGCCACGCGCGCGGCGTCGAGAAATGACGCGCCCAAGCCTATCGGCGACCCTTCGCGCTGCAGACTGGGCGTCGTGATCTTCAGCACCCACGCCAGCATCAGGATCGTGTACATGAAAATGTAGTTGCGGCGCAGCCGGCGCACCAACGCCGCGCGTTGCGAGATCAGGAAGCGCGGCGAACGCAGGCCTTCGCCGACGATGGCCAGCCAGTTGGAGGCGTAGTCGGGCTGCGGCGAGAAAATCTGCGCGAAATAATAGCGCTCGAACTGGCGCACCCTGGCCCGGTAGACGTCGAAGAAACGATAGCGCCGCGCCTCGATCCATAGCAGCAGCGTGGTCAGCAGCATGGCAAAGAGCAGCACCCCATGATGGGCGCTGGGCGTCGAGAGTGAGACTGAGAGCATGGCGGCGACGACAGTAATCGCCCAGTTGCTGGTACGGTCCAGCCGGTCGCGCCAGCCGGCCATGCGGGCGATTTCGGCGCGGTGGAAATGCGACATGGTGGCCACGAATTCCGATGAGGTGAGCTTCAGCGCGAACGCATCAGAGGCCCGCGGCGCTGCAGCCGCTTCGTCGGTTTTCACGGTCTTGACCTGGGACATCCCTTGCCACGCGCCTCCCAACGCCATGGCCGGCCGAAACGACGCCGGTCATCCCCATCCGCGCAACGCGCAATCGGTTGAAAATGTTCCGTCGCCGGCCCGGGTCTCGGCGGTTTATCCGCAGTCAGATAGGCCCGTTATGCGATTCAGGTAAGGAGGAACCTGCGGCGCGCCAAGGGAGCGTGGCGTGCAACCGATCTCGACCGCAAACGTTATACCGGGCACGATGAGGGGGTGCATGTCCTTCGTGGTCAACCGGCGCCGGTCGGTCGCGCTTGCCGCGGCAGCTTTCGCATTCATGCCGGCCGCATCGTTGGCAGCCGAAAAGACCGGCATGTCCAGCGAGGGCATTTTCGTTCTCGAAATCCTCCTTCTGCTTCTCGTCGGCCGCGGCATCGGCGAATTGCTGGAGCGTCTCGGCCAGCCGGCGGTGATGGGTCAGCTCATCGGCGGCATCCTGCTCGGGCCATCGCTGCTCGGCTGGCTATTGCCGGAAGCAGAACGCGTGATCTTTTCAGGCGACGCCACCCAAAAGAGCATGATCAGCGCCATCGCACAGCTCGGCGTGTTGATGCTTCTGTTGCTCACCGGGATGGAGACGGATCTGCGGCTGGTGCGCAGGGTCGGCCGTGCGTGCTTTTCCATCTCCGCCGCGGGCGTCGCCGTGCCTTTCGCGCTCGGCTTCACCGCCGCACAGCTCATGCCGGCCTCGCTGCTGGCCGACGGAACCGAGCGCATTGTCGCCGGTCTCTTCCTCGGCACGGCGCTGTCGATCTCCTCGGTCAAGATCGTCGCCATGGTGGTGCGCGAGATGAACTTCATGCGCCGCGATCTCGGTCAGATCATCGTCTCGTCGGCCATCATCGAGGACACGATCGGCTGGGTGATCATCGCCATCACCATCGGCATCGCCACCAAGGGGCGCATCGAGCTCGGCAGCCTTGCCTTCACCATTGTCGGCGTCGCCGCCTTCATGGGGTTTTCCTTCACGATTGGCCGCCGCATCGTCTTCGACGCCATCCGCTGGACCAACGATACGTTCCGCAGCGAATACGCCGTCGTCACCGTCATTCTCGCCATCATGGGCGCAATGGCGCTGATCACCGATCTGATCGGCGTCCACACCGTGCTCGGCGCCTTCGTCGCCGGCATACTGGTTGGGGAATCGCCGATCCTGTCGCGTCATATCGAAGGGCAATTGCGCGGCGTCATCATGGCGCTGTTCATGCCGGTTTTCTTCGGCGTCGCCGGCCTTTCGGCGGATCTCACCGTGCTTGTCGACCACGAGCTTGCGCTACTCACGGCCGCTTTGGTGCTGATCGCCAGCTTCGGCAAATTCGCCGGCGCCTTCATCGGCGCCGAGCTTGCCGGCATGAGCCGCAGGGAAGGCATCGCCGTCGGTTGCGGCATGAACGCGCGCGGCTCGACCGAAGTCATCGTCGCCTCTATTGGCCTGTCGATCGGCGTTCTGTCGCACAATCTTTTCACCATGATCGTGACCATGGCCGTCATCACCACGCTCGCCATGCCGCCGACCTTGCGTTGGGCACTCGGCCGCTTGCCGATGGGCGAGAACGAGAAGAAGCGTCTGGAGCGCGAGGAGATCGACCAACGCGGCTTCATCGCCAATCTGGAACGACTGCTGGTGGTGACCGATGAGGGCGTTGTCGGCCGCTTTGCCGCTTACCTCGCAGGAGTCGTGGGCGCCGGCAGGCCGACGACGGTGCTGCATGCCCGAGGCGAGGGGGAGGAGGCCGAGCCCGGCACGGATGCGAAGCTCGAGCCGATCGAAAAGGGTGCCGAGGACAGCCGCGAGGCCGCCAGGAGTTCGGACGAGGAGCTGGCCCGCGCGGCGCCTGTCACGCGGCGCCACGAGGCCGAGCTTTCGGCCGAAACGGTTGCCAAGGAGGCGCGCAAAGGCTATGGGCTGCTGCTGATCGGGCTCGGCCGCGCGGTCACCTCGAAAGGTGGGTTTACCCGCCGCATCAACGAGATCGCCGGCGCCTTCGAGGGTCCGCTATGCCTGGTGCTGAAGGCGACCGGCGCCGGCCGCCAAATGCCAAGGCTAGGACCTGAAGGCGGGAAGATTCTGGTTCCGGTCAACGGCACCGCGATCGCCCGCCGGGGTGCCGAAATGGCACTGGCGATTGCAGCGGTCACGGGTGCTCGGGTCAAGATACTTTATGTCGCGCGCGTCGGCCGCGACGAACCGCGCGACACTGTCTCGCATCGCCACAGGGAGGCGGTGCTGAAGGATACCGTCGCGCTAGCCGACCGCTATGGCGTCGAGATCGAGACGGCCATCCGCAGCCGGGCCGCCGCCGCCGATGCCATTGCCCGCCAGGCCGGCAGGGCGGCGGCGCTGATCGTCATGGGCGTGGCGCGGCGCCCTGGCGAGGAACTCTTCTTTGGCGAGACGACCACCGGCGTGCTGCAGCGCTGCCAATGCCCGGTGGTGCTGATCTCGGACGCCAGGCTCAGCCGCGACGACGAGGGCAGGGAAGAGCTGCGCTCGGGAACGGGGACAGGGTGATGAGTATTTCCCCTCGAGGGGAAATTTCGCTCATGCCGCCTGCAGCCTCTCTCGGCCGGGCTGCGGCGGGAAGCCGATGGCGATGCCGGCAGCACCGAGTCCGATCAGCGCCGAGCCGATGAACAGCCAGGAATAGCTGGCATAGGCGTCGAAGATCATGCCGCCGGCGAGCGGGCCGAACGACATGCCGAGGCTGGACAACAGGGTCGCGGCGCCAAGTATCGTGCCGATGATGCGCGGCCCGAAATAGTCGCGCGCCAGAACCGCATAGAGCGGCATGACGCCGCCATAGGTGGCGCCGAAGATGATCGCCAGGAGATAGAACTGCTCGAGATTGCCGACGGCGAGATAGGCGGCGATCACCACCGCCTGGATGGCGAGGCCCACGATCAGCACCGGCTTGGCGCCCAGCCTGTCGCCGAGCACGCCGTAGAGCACGCGCCCGCCAAGGCCGGCAAGGCCCTCGACGCTGTAGATCGACACGGCTGCCATCGGCGCCACGCCGCACGACATGGCATAGCTCACCATGTGGAAGATCGGCCCCGAATGCGCCGCGCAGCAGGCGAAGAAGGTCATACCCAGCACCAGGAATTGCGGCGAGCGCAGCGCCTGGCCGACTGACATGCCGGGGGCCGCGGCAGGCGCGGGCGCGCTGCCATCCGCTGCCGCGACCGCCGTCGACGGCTGGCGCACCAGGAAGACGGCCGGCAGCAACAGCACCCAGGCCATGATGCCGATGTCGAACATGGCGGTCCGCCAGTCATAGGCCGTGATCAGCCAGCGCGCGAAGGGCGAGATGGTCATCGGCGCCACGCCCATGCCGGCCGAGACCAGCGACACGGCCAGGCTGCGATGGGTCTCGAACCAGGCGGTGGTCAGCGCGATCATCGGCGCGAAGAAGGCGCTGGCCGCCAGCCCGACGATGACGCCATAGCTCAGCTGGAAGACCAGCAGCGATTGGGCTCGGCTCGCCACCACCAGCGACAGGCCGAGCAGCACCGCGCCGGCAAAAACCACCGGGCGGGCGCCGACACGGTCATAGATGGCGCCCCAGGCGAAACCGCCTGCACCCATCACCAAGAAATTCAGCGTCATGGCGCTGGAAATGCCGGTTCGCGACCAGTTGGTGTCGAGCGCCATCGGCTCGAGGAAGATCGCCAGCGAAAACATCGCGCCGAGCGCCACACAGGTCATCAGCGCGCCGCACGCGACGATCACCCAACGGTAGGAATTGTTCATGCTCTTCTCCCGAGATCGGTTTCGATGCGGCGCCACTCGCTCCAGCTCCGTTGCGCCGCTTGCGTCCGAAGGACGTTGGCGGGATTTCGAATCCGACAATCCGGTTGCATTTTTTATCCGGTCTGCGTGGAAGTCCATCCGGATATGACAAAAGCAGGGTGTAAGGCTGCCAAGCGCGCCGACAAGATAGACTGCCGAATTGACGAGCCGCTCCGCGGCACTAGCTTTGTGGTCTCGCGACGGGAGATATCGCTCATGGAACTGCATCGCGGCCGCCTCATCGACCACGTCCAGCTGGTGGTCAGGGACCTCAAGGCGAGCCGGCGCTTCTATGAAGCCGTCTTCAAGGTGCTCGGCATTCCGATCGGCGGCGAGGCCGAGGACTATTTCTGGGCCGACGAACTGTTCATCTCAAGCCTCGACAGCCGGGCGGCGAGGGGACAACTGACCGGGCGCCATCATCTGGCCTTCCAGGCCAGGGATAACGCCATGGTCGATGCCTTCTACAGGGCCGGCCTCGATGCCGGCGGGGCCGACAATGGCGCGCCGGGTGAGCGGCCCTACCACCCCGGCTACTACGCCGCCTTCCTGCTCGACCCCGACGGCAACAACATCGAGGCGGTGTTTCACGGGCCGGCAAAGCGAAGTGCCGCTTCGGTCGAGATCAATTTCTAGCGCAGGTTCACGAGGAGCGGGTTGCGGTGATCCGTCCGGAGTTCTCGCAAAAACAAAGAGTTGAAGCGGTCCACGGATTCAATCGCTGAACTGCTTCACATTGCCGGCGCGTAGCGGTTCACCACCATTCCGCAGGCATAGGCTTTAGAGCCGAGCAGGCGCAATTTCCGGAAGCCGCCACGGTCGAAAATCCGCTCGCCGTCGCCCAGCGCGGCCGGATTGATGAACAGCTGGAACTCATCGACCAACCCCGCTGCAATCAGCGCCGAGGCAAAGCCGGCGCCGCCGAACACCGCCATGTCGCCTTCACCTTCAGCTTTCAGCGCCTTGACCTCGCGCGGCAGGTCGCCGCTGGCAAGCGTCGTGCGCTCCCACCGCGATGCCGCGAGCTTGTCGCTCAGCACCACCTTGCGCGCCTCGACGATGCGCTGCGCAAAGGCGTAGAAGGGATCGTGCGGATAGTTTTTTGCCGCATTGCCCCAATGGGTTAGATAGCCTTCTTCGGCCATCTTGCGGCTGAGCAGAATGGTATCGATGCCGGCGAACACCGCGTTGAAATCCTGCTTCAAGTCGTCGTCCCACGGGCAGTTGGCGCCCCATTCCCAGAGCTGCCAGTGCTCATCGCCGGCCGCGCCGACAAAACCGTCGACCGACATCTGCATCTGCAGGATCAGTTTTCTCATCGTTGTTCTCCTGATTGAGCTCTGGTGTCACCAGCGCCAGGTCAGGCGGCGTTGGTTATTGCTTTACTTTCGGAACCATTGACACGAGTGAAAAATGATGTCAATAGTAAAGTGATTTAAAAATGGAAGCATTTAAATGTCGACCAGGGAAAGATCCGGCTGTCCCATCAGCCTATCGCTCGAATTGCTCGGTGACCGCTGGACGCTGCTGATCATCCGCGACATGATTTTCGCCGGAAAAAGGCACTTCCGGGAGTTTCTGCTATCAGGCGAAGGCATCTCGTCGCGCACCCTGGCCGAGCGGCTGCAGACCTTGCAGGATGAGGGCATCGTCACCAGAAGCGACGACCCCACGCACAAGCTCAAGGCGATCTACAAGCTGACGGAGGCGGGCATCGACCTGTTGCCGGTGCTGGCGACGCTCGGCGCCTGGGGCAGCAAGTACCGCAACGCCGATGACGAGCTGGCAAGGATCGCCGACGAACTGGCGGCGGGCGGCGAGGCGGGCCTGGAGCAGATAAAGAAGAAGCTGCGCGCCGAGCATATCGGCTAGGAGCAACGCCAGCCCTCCCTTCGGGCCGATGGGGGCTAGATCGACACGACGTCGCGCAGCCTCACCCTTCCCATCCCGCAAATCGCTGTGGCCGGAGCCATGTCTGCTTCGGATTGCCATCGCCCGAAACCACGGCCTCTTCCAGCCAGCGCGCGGTGGCGGGGGCGGCATGCATGCCGATTGGGCCCATGCCGCCATGCACGTAGAGCTCTTCGACCGCGGTGCGGCCGGCGACAGGCAGCCCGTCCGACAGCATGGGGCGATTGCCGGGATAGACATTCGTCACCGGGGGTGAGCCGAGACCGGACAGGATGCGCAGCGTGCGCGCCGCGATGCGAAGGCGTCTCGGCGCTAGCGCGCCGATCCACCTTCTCCAACAAGGGGAGAAGGTGAGGCGCGCCTTGTCCCGCCTGCGCTTCTACGCGTAGCCTAAGGAGCTAGCGGGAGGAGAATCGCTTGGACACCACTGTCGTTATTGTCGGCGCCGGGCCTGCCGGCCTTGCGGTCGGTGCCTGCCTGAAGCGGGCAGGAGTGGATTTCATCCTGCTCGAAAAATCGCAGGAGATCGCGCCCGCCTGGCGGCGGCACTATCGGCGACTGCATCTGCATACGGTCAAGTCGTTCTCGTCGCTGCCGTTCCTGCCCTTTCCCAAAAACTATCCGCGCTACGTGCCGCGCGAACTGGTGGTCCGTTACCTCGACGACTATGCGGAAAAATTCGATCTGCGCCCGCGCTTCGGCGTGACGGTGAAAGCCATTCGCCTCGGGGACGGCGGTTTTCTGGTCGAGACAGGATCGGACAACCTCAAGGCGCGCCATGTCGTTATCGCCAGCGGTAACAATGCCGAGCCGATCGTCCCCCGGCTCCCTGCCATCGAGGCTTTCAAGGGCGAGGTGCTGCACAGCGCCGACTATACGCAAGCGGCGCCCTTTGCCGGCCGCTCGGTGCTGATCGTCGGCATGGGCAACACCGGCGCCGAGATCGCGCTCGACTTGGCGGAAAATGGCGCGCGTCCGACCATTTCGGTGCGCAAGGGCGTCCACATCGTGCCGCGCCAGCTGTTTGGCGTGCCGATCCAGATGGTCGGCATCGCCAGCCGGCCAATGCCTCAGGCGCTGAACGACTGGATGTTTCCGATCATCCTCGATTTCGCGCTGGGCAAGCTCGAGAAATACGGCATCGTCAGGCCGAAGCAGGGCATCCTGCAACAGATCGACGAAGTCGGCCGCATCCCGGTCATCGACGTCGGCACGGTCGACGCCATCACCAAAGGCGCCATCAAGATCGCGCCCGACATAGCGGGCTTCACCGAGCGCGGCGCTGCGTACACCGACGGCAGGCAGGAAAATTTCGACGCCGTCATCCTCGCCACCGGCTATCGCCCGGGCTACGAAAAGTTTCTGCCCGTGGAATTGCAGCCGGAGCGCAGTGGCGTCAACGCCCGCGCCTCGCAACTCGGCCTCTACCTCGTCGGCTTCTACAATCCGGTCACCGGTCTGCTCAGGGAAATTGGACGCGAGGCGAAGGCAGTGGCGGCCGACATTGCTCGGCGGCGGTAAAAGGGGAGATCGGCTATCCATCACAGCCGCGCCGCATCGCCCTCATCCAGCAGCCATTGCCGCACGGCTTGCGTCGGTTCTGGGTGCCGTTGCTTGCGCGGCATCACGACATAGAAATCGTGCGTCCCACGCATCTCCGCGTTGATCGGCTGCACCAGCCGGCCGGCGGCAATGTCGGCGGATACGAGAAACCGGCTGGCCAGCGCGATGCCCTGGCCGGCAATGGCGGCGTCGATCGCGAGGCCTGTCTGGTTGAAGCGCATGCGTTTGGCCTCGGTGGCCATCCTCAGGCCGAGCGCCTTTTCCATGAATTCCGGCCATAGATTGTGCGCGTCGTGCAGCAGGACGTGGTGCTGGATGTCGGTCGGCGCGATCTCGTTCGCGCCGGTCGGCAGCAGGGCAGGGCTGCAGATGGCGATGATCTGCTGTGGAAACAAAAGATCCACCATCAGGCCGGCGCCGAAGGGCAGGCGGCCTTGCCTGACCGCAATGTCGACGCCATCGGCCTGAAAACTCGACAGGCTTTCGCTGGCCAGGATTCGCAAATCGACCAGCGGGTTGTGCGCGACGAACTCCGGCAGTTTCGGGATCAGCCATTTGGTGGCAAAGCTCGGCGTGACGCTGATCGTCAGTCGCGCCGGTTCGGGCCGCAACAGCAGCGTTGCCTCGGAGATCAGCTCGAAGGCGCGGCGGATGTTCGGCGCATAGGCGCGGCCTTCGTCGGTCAGCGCCAGGCCGCGCGGCAGCCGGTCGAACAGCTTTGCGCCGAGATCGGCCTCCAACCCGCGTATATGCTGCGCCACCGCCCCTTGCGTCACGTTCAGCTCCTGCGCGGCGATGCGGAAGTTGAGATGACGCGCGGCGGCTTCGAAGGCACGCAGCGCATTCAATGGTGGCAGGCTCAGGAAGGCTTCAGGCATGCAGGAGTTTTTCTACAGCTTGATTTCAGGCTTTCTGGTTCGAACCAGATGGCAAAACCGTTTATAGCATTGCTCGAAGGTCGGAAACATGTGCTTCAGAGTCCCGCCAGCCCGTGCGAAGGAAAATCGAGATGAGTGTAGAAAAAGTAGCAGTCGTCGTCGCGGGTGGCAGCGGTATGGGCGCGGCGGCGGCCAAGCGGCTGGCGGCGGACGGGTTCAAGGTCGCGATCCTGTCGTCCTCCGGTAAGGGCGAGGCTCTGGCCAAGGAGCTTGGCGGCCTCGGCGTCACCGGCTCCAACCAGTCGAATGACGATCTGCAGCGGCTCGCCGATCTGACGCTCGAGCGCTTCGGCCGCATCGACGTGCTGGTCAACAGCGGCGGCCACGGGCCACGCGCGCCGATCCTCGAAATCACCGACGAGCAGTGGCACACCGGTCTCGACGTCTATCTGATGAACGTCATCCGGCCGGTGCGCATCGTGGCGCCGCAGATGGTCAAGCAGAGGGCTGGCGCCATCATCAACATCTCGACCGCCTGGGTGGTCGAGCCGAGCCCGATGTTCCCGACATCCGCCGTGTTCCGCGCCGGGCTTGCCGCCTACACCAAGATCTTCGCCAACACCTACGCCGCCGACAATGTGCGCATGAACAATGTGCTGCCCGGCTGGATCGACAGCCTGCCGGCCACCGAGGAGCGCCGCGACAGCGTGCCGATGCAGCGCTACGGCACGTCGGAGGAGATCGCCGCGACCATCGCCTTCCTCGCTTCCGAAGGTGCGGGCTACATCACCGGCCAGAACATCCGCGTCGACGGCGGCATCATCGGCGCGATCTGACCGCGCCGGTCGCCTTGCGTGAGCCGGCGCGTCACTCCTTCACCGCGCCGGTCATCGACGAGACATAGTGCTCGACGAAGAACGAATAGAGCACCACCACCGGAAGCGAGCCGATCAGCGCTCCCGCCATCAGCGCCCCCCATTCGTAGACGTCGGAGCGCACCAACTCGGTCAGCACACCCACCGGCACGGTCTTGTTTTCCGAGGACTGGATGAATGTCAGCGCGTAGATGAACTCGTTCCATGACAGGGTGAAGGCGAATATGCCGGCGGAGATCAGGCCCGGCACCGAGAGCGGCAGCACGATTTTGGTGAGGATCTGCCACCGGCTCGCTCCGTCTATCAGCGCGCATTCTTCCAGTTCGAACGGGATGGAGCGGAAGTAACCCATCAACAGCCACGTGCAGAACGGCACCAGGAAGGTTGGATAGGTAAGGATGAGCGCGAAGGGCGTGTCGTAGAGCCCGAGGTTGAACACCATTACCGACAGCGGAATGAACAGGATCGAGGGCGGCACCAGATAGGCGAGGAAGATGCCGAGGCCGACCTGCCGCGCCCCGGAAAACCGCAGCCGCTCGATCGCATAGGCGGCGAACACCGACGCCAGCAGCGACAGGAAAGTAGCGGCGGTCGAGATGATGATCGTGTTGAGCAGCCAGCCCGGATAGGAGGTCTCGAACAGGAGATAGCGGATATGCTCCAATGTCGGATGCACCACCCAGAACGGATTGAACTGCGCATAGTCGGTCATCTCGAGATTGGGCTTAACCGCCGTGATCGTCATCCAGTAAAACGGAAACAACAGCACGAAGACGAACACCAGCAGCGGCAGATAGACCGTCACCACGCGGCGCGGCAGGCTCTGCAGGTAGCCCATGCCGCCTTCGTCGATATCCCCACGTTTCGCCTTCCTTGTCGCGGCCGTCTTGACCATGTCAGTCTCCGCCGCCTTGTTGCCATTTGCGGCGTTGCAGGCCGAAATAGCTGAACAGGATCGCCGCCAGCAGGAACGGGATCATGGCCACCGCGATGGCCGCGCCCTCGCCAAGCTGGCCGCCGGAAATGCCGCGCTGGAAAGACAATGTCGCCATCAGATGCGTGGCATTCACCGGTCCGCCCCGGGTCAGCACGTAGATCAGCTGGAAATCGGTGAAAGTGAACAGCACCGAGAAGGTCATGGTGATGGCGATGATCGGCGTCAGCAGCGGCAGAGTCACATAACGAAACAACTGCCAGCGACTGGCGCCGTCGAGCGTGGCCGCCTCGTAGAGCGACTGCGGAATGGTCTGCAGGCCGGCGAGCAGCGTGATGGCGACGAAAGGAATGCCGCGCCAGACGTTGGCGGCGATAACCGAAGCGCGCGCATTCTCCGGATCGCCGAGGAAATTGATGCGGTGGTCGATCAGGCCCATTTGCTGCAGCGCCCAGGACAGGATGGAGAACTGCGAATCGTAGATCCACCAGAAGGCGATGGCTGACAGTACGGTGGGCACCACCCAGGGCAGCAGGACTATCGCGCGGAAGAACCATTTGAACGGCAGGTTTTCATTGAGGATGAGCGCCAGCCACAGGCCGAGCACGAACTTCAGGATCGAGGCGCTGACCGTGTAGAGCAGCGTGTTGAAGACGGAGAGCCAGAAGACGTTGTCATTCCAAAGGTACTGATAGTTCTCGACGCCGATGAATATGCCGGGGCGGCCGATCCGGGCATCGGTGAAACCGAGCCAGACGCCCAGCCCGAGCGGATAGGTCAGGAAGACCAGCAGCAGCGCCGCCGCCGGCAGCATGAAGCCGAAGCCCAGCGCGTTGCGGCTTTCGGGAATCCGCGAAAGCATCGACGGACGCGGCTGGGCGGCAACGGACGGCACGGCCATGGAGGGCTCCTCATCGGGGAATCAGGTCACGGCGTCAACGGCCGCCATGGGATTGTGCGACGGGCCGGGCAGCGCACTAGACGCTGCCCGGCGGTGCCGTGATCAAACGCGGTAGTAGCGGTTGGCGCGCTTCTCCGCCTCCTCCATCGCCTCCTGCGGCGTCGCCTGGCCGGTCACCGCCTTGGCAAACATGTCGACCAGGACATAGTCGGCCATGGTCGCCGCCGAGGCATAGCCGAGCGGCCCGGCATAGCCGTTGGGACGCAGCGTCGCCGAGGCCTTTGCGTAGGCGGCGTTGTTCGGGTCGGCCGTCCACACCGGATTGTTGTCGAAGGCCTTCAGCGTCTGGCAGCAATAGCCCGCCGAGGAGGTGATCCAGTCGGTCATTTGCGGATCCTCGAACATGAACTGCAGATAGGCCTTGGCCGCATTGGGGTAGGGCGTGTAGTTGAAGATGACGGCCGTGGTCACCTGGAACAGTTCGACCGATTTCCCGACGGGACCGATCGGCAGGTTGGTGGTGCGGATGTCCTTGGCGATCTCAGCCAGCTTCGGATCGTTGTCCTTGTTGATCTTGGCTGTGTTGTAGGCGGAAATGCCGTTGGCGATAACGCCGAGTTCGCCGGCCAGGAAGGCGCGGTTATTATTGACGTCCAGCCAGCTTTCGGTCCCGGGAATGAAGGTCTTGTAGAGTTCCTGCGCGTAACCGATCGCCTTTAGCGTCTCGGGGCTGTTGATCGCCACCTTGCCGCTCTCGTCGACCATCTGGCCGCCATGGCTCCACAGCAGCCAGTGCGCGTAGTTGTTGCCGTCCCCGACGCCATGGCCGTGCGTGAAGCCGGCCGGATGTCCCTTTGCCTGCAACGCCTTGCAGAGCTCGAGGAAGCCTGCCGTGTCCTTCGGAAATTCCGAGAAGCCGGCCTCCTTCACCCAGCTTTCGCGATAGACGATGGCATTGCCGATGGTGGCCAGCGGCAGGCCGACGAACTTGCCGTCCCGCGTCGCATATTGCTTTGGTCCGTCGTGCCAGCCGCCATATTTCGAGCCCAGATACTCGCCGAGCTCGGTCACGTCATGCAGCTTGTCGGGATATTGATGCGGGTCGTCGAACCAGACGAACATCAGGTCCGGGCCGGAACCGACATTGGCGGCGACCGCTGCCTTGGGGCGAATGTCCTCCCAGCTTTCCTTGTCGACACGAACCTCGACACCTGTCGCCTCGGTGAAGCGCTTGGTGTTGGCCAGCCATTGATCCTCATCGCCCTTGACGAAGGGCGACCAGCGCAGCAGCCGCAGCTTTGCGCCTTCCTCGGGCTTGTATTTCAAGCCCTCCTGGGCAAAAGCCGGCGAGCCGACGAACCGGCTTCCCAGAGCTCCCGCCGCGGCACCTGCGGTCGTGCGGATTACATCGCGTCTCGTGAATTTCATGGTCGTCTCCTCCGGTTTATCTTCCTTGCTATGCGGTCCTTACCATCCCTTACGCGTTTCAAATCGTGTTCCGGTCTTGCCGTCAAAGAGATGAATCAGGCCAGGCGCGGCAGAGAGCCGTATGGATTCGCCCGGTGTGAAGGCATGGCGTTCGCGGAAATTGGCGACGATCTCGTCGCCGCCGGCGGTGCGGCCGATGATCTGCACTTCCGACCCGGTCGGCTCGACCACCGCGACGGTGACTGGAAAGCCTTGGTCTGACGATAGCCGCAAATGCTCGGGCCGTATTCCCAGCACCACCGGATGACCGTTGCCAACGGCCGGCGCGCCGGCCAGCGGCACGGAAATTCCCCCGGCGCCGCGAAAGGACGGAGATCCGTCGGTGACGATCTCGCCCTTGATCAGGTTCATGGCGGGCGAGCCGATGAAACTGGCGACGAAGAGATTGTTTGGCCTGTCGTAGAGCTCCAGCGGCGGTCCGATCTGTTCGACGATGCCGTCATGCATGACGACGATCTTGTCGGCCATGGTCATGGCCTCGATCTGGTCGTGGGTGACATAGACTGTGGTCGTCTTGAGCCGCTGGTGCAGTTCCTTGATCTCGGCGCGCATCTGCACCCTGAGCTTGGCGTCGAGATTGGAGAGCGGTTCGTCGAACAGGAAAACCTGTGGATCGCGCACTATCGCCCGGCCCATGGCGACGCGCTGGCGCTGGCCGCCGGAAAGCTGGCGCGGATATCGCGTCAGCAATGGCACCAGCCCGAGGATTTCGGCGGCGCGCTGAATGCTGGTAGCGCAATCGGCCTTCGAAACACCTTTGAGCATGAGCGAGAACGCCATGTTCTCGGCGACCGTCATGTGCGGGTAGAGCGCGTAGTTCTGGAACACCATGGCAACGTCGCGCTCTTTCGGCGCAACGTTGTTGACGACCCGATCCCCGATCGCGATCTCGCCCCGAGAAATTTTTTCCAGGCCGGCGATCATCCTGAGAAGGGTCGATTTTCCGCAACCCGACGGGCCGACCAGCGTGACGAATTCGCCGTCGTCGATATCCACACTGACGCCATGCAGGACCTCGACGGTCCCGAACGATTTGTAAACATCGCCGATCGCGACAGACGCCATCGATCTCCTCCCGAATGCTTCTTGCGACGCCCCGAAGGAAACCGCTCCTCTCCCGCCTCGCGACCGTCTCCCATTCCCCCAACAGGTCGCGTGACGATCAGACGGTAGCGCTACCAAGCCTGCCTGTAAAGCGGCCATGCGGCCGGTGCTCTTGTCGTTCGGAACACCGGCGCAATGACCGGTTCGCCGGCAAACTACCCCCCATTCACAAAAGCCAGCACCAGCTTCTGCAGGTTTCCGCCGGGGCCGAATTCGACCCGGTCGAAGTCGCGGCTCGCCTGCCGCTGAGCCAGCGAGATCTGGGCGAGTTGCCTCGTCAGCTCGGTTCTGATCTTGCTGCAGCCGGGGTCATCAGTAACGGTCAGGCCGACGCTCACCGCCTCGATCTTGCGCACCATCTCGGCGATGGCTGCGCCATGCACTCTCTCGTGGGCGGCGAGCCCGGCGATGAACACCGTCCAGTTCTTCTGGACGGAAGCCGGCAACGGTTCGGCCGGCTTCGGCAAGGTATAGGTGATGATCAGTTTCGGCCGCGCCGACACCAGCTCGCAGGCGTCGCCTTTCGGCCTGTAGTCCCTGGTCCAGGTCAGCTTGAAATTGGTGTGCGCGATGACCCGGCCCTTGCCGAGCAAGGGGCCGGCTTCACCGATCGCGGCATAGAGTTCCGGGCCGGTCCGCCCTGCGATGGCGTAGGTCTCGACCTTTTCGACCGGCTTCCAGTCGGCGCGTGCCGGCGACGCCAGCAGAGAGGCCGCGAACAGGAGAAAGAACATGGCTGGTTTCATGGAAACGTCAGAGACACTGGGCTGAGGCAAAGATCAACCCGGCGCAAATGCACTCAGGTCCCACGGCAGGCCGCGTCATAGTCGGCCAGCACCTGATCGACAGCTTCGAGAAGGATAGCCTCGGGATTGCCCGCCGACCCGAGTTCGGCCGGCAGCGCCGGCAGGAATTGCCGCATCAGCGTTTCGGGAATGGCGACCCCGTCCAGCGCCTTGCGCAGGCGCTCGACGGCCGCGACAGCGGTGGGGTTGCTCCAATAATAGCGGATGCGGTCGCTGTAGCTGTAATGCCGCTGCACATAGAGCTCTGCTTCGTTGCCGTGATAGTGGCTGTGCCAATGGCCGGGTGCTGCCAGCATCGCGCCTTCCATGGTCCGGGCGAGCGACCGGTCGCCATAATCCGTGATCATTTCGGATGCTATCAGGTCGAGCCCGTAAAGCGCCTCGCGCAAGGCGAAGGTCAGGCCGGGGCCGACCTTGAGGATGGGAAAGCCGTTTGCGACCAGCGCGGTCAAAGCCGCACGGCTCTGGTAGTCGGTCGAATGCGCCTCGTAGACGAGCGACGGCTGCTCATCGAGCAAGCCGGTCAGGCCCTTGGATTTCTCGGGCGCGTAGGCGACGACGTTCTGGCTGCCGAATTCCACGCCCGGCTGCACCACCACGGCGATGACGCGGCCGAAGGCCTCCGTCAGCCCCTCACGGGCAAAGATCTCCCGGTGAACCTCGATCGTGCGCCGCGCCGCCTCCGCCTCGGTCGGCTTCAACTCGCTGATCGCGTGGTGGACGCCGCCGGGGGCGGGGACTTCGGTGCCGATGATGTAGACCGGCAAGGTGCTGCCTGCGGCGTGCGCGGCCGTTTCGGCCGCCTTTGCCAGTCGCGCCGCCCGGGTGGCGATGGTCTCGTCGTCAAGCGCCGCCGGCTCGCCGGCGCAGCCCATCGATGCGTCGAGATGAATCTTGGTGAAGCCGGCCGCGATATAGGCGCCGACCATGGCCTCGGCCTTGTCCATCGCCTGCGCCGCCGGCTCTGCGCGCCACGGGTTCGGTCCCAGATGGTCGCCGCCGAAGATGATGCGCGAGGCTTCCAGCCCCTCGCGACAGGCGATCTCCAGCACGAAGGCGACGAACAGCGCCGGGGTCATTCCGGTATAGCCGCCGAACTGGTTGACCTGATTGCAGGTTGCCTCGATCAGCAGGCTTTTATCCCTGTCGGCAACGGCGCGCCGTATTGCTGTCTGGATCACCAGCGGATGAGCCGAGCAGATCGAGGTGATGCCGTAGGGCGGGCCGTTTTTGCGCGCGCTGGCGAGGCCTGCAAGCGGGTTGGCACTCATGTCCGTCTCGCTGTTCCCTTGATGAATTGGTCAAGCGCATCGAAGCCGGCGGTGCCCTCCATCGGGCCGCGCCGGGTGACGTTGCGGGCGCCGGCGGCATTGGCATAAAGCAGCGCCTTGCCGGGCTCCATCCCCTGGCGCCGGCAGGTCAGGTAAGTGGCGCCGAAACAATCGCCGGCGCCCGTCGGGTCGACTTCCTCGACCTGAAAACCGGCGCAGTCGATCCTGGCGCCGTCGGCGCCGAACCAGGAAGAGCCGTCAGCACCGCGCTTCAGCACGATCTCGCCGACGCCTCTGGCAAACAGCGCCGCCACCGCCTGATGCTCGTCATCGACGCCCGCCGTAGCGAGCAATTCGTCGCCGGACGGCAGCAGCAGGTCGGCATCGTCGATGAGTGCGGAAAACAGCGCACCGTCGGCGCCGATCAGCTCCTTGCGCACATTCGGGTCGAACGAGGTTGAGCCGCCGCGGGCACGCACCGCCCTCACTGCGTAGGTCACAATCTCCTTCAGCCCTGCCACCGACAGCGTCGATCCCATGATATGCAGATGGCCGGCTCTGTCCGCCAGCAGGCGCGCAGCAGTGGTCAGGTGGATCTGCCCGGCGGCGGATTCGGCGATGTTGTAGACGAAGTCCCTGATACCATTGGGCCGATAGCGCACGAAGGCGCATCCCGTCGGGAAGCGGTCGCTGATATCGACGGCGGAGACGTCCACACCGTCGCGCTTCAGCCTGTCCAGGTTGAGCGTGCCGAAATCGTCGCGGCCGACGCAGCCGATAATGCCGGCGCCGCCCCCCAGCCGCGCAACCTGATCGATGAAGATCGCCGGCGCACCGCTGGGGAATGGCCCGACGAGCGTTTGCGGCTCGAGGAAGCCGAAACCCCGTTCCGTCGCCATGATCTCGACCAGGATTTCGCCGGCGGCAATTGTTGGCCCCACGGCCTCGGCGGCGATTTCGCTGCGGCGCGAAAGGCTCATGCTTGCGATTCCTCCTTGTCACAGACTGATTGCTTGCTCGCGCAGTTGTTCGGCACAAATGTTTATCGGGTAAATCGCACATAGGGCGAAGTCAATAAAACCTTACATGCGTATAGTTTATTTATTCTGCGCGTACACATTGCAGGATTCGGGTGGCTGGGATCGTGGCACCGTGCAAATCAGGCGTCGACCGCAGTGAAAGGACAGCCATGCTCACGCTTCATGATTATCTGCCGTCGCAAAACGGTTGGAAGGCGAGGGTCGTGCTCGGCCTGCTCAACATCCCCTATGAAAGCCGCCTGGTGTCGACTTTCGAGGGCGAGAGCCACACCGACGCCTTCCTGAAGCTCAACCCGGCCGGCGCCGTTCCTGTGCTCGAACTCGAGGATGGCCGTGCGATCGCCGAATCGAATGCGATCCTCATTTATCTCGCCGAAGGCACGCCCTTGCTGCCGGCGGATCGCTATGTCAGCGCGAAAGTTATGCAATGGCTGTTCTTCGAACAGTACCATGTCGAGCCGGTCATCGGCTCCCTGCGCTTCTGGACGCTGGCCGGAAGGCTGGAGCGCAACCAGGCGACGCTTCCGGCCAAGCGCGAAGCCGGCGCCCGCACGCTGGCAGCGCTGGAGCGCAGCCTGAACGACACGCCCTTCCTTGTCGGCGACATGCTCACCATCGCCGACATTGCTGTCTATGCCTACGGCCACCGTGCCGAAGATTGCGGCTTTGCGCTGGCGGCTTATCCGGCGGTTCGTGCCTGGACGGGCCGGGTACGCGACGCCATCGGTCCCGGCTATCCCGTGCATCTCTACAGCATCGATCGGCATTCGGCTGCTTGAAGGCAAAAGGCGCGTTCACCTTGCTTAGTCGAAAAGAAGACCCAGATTCTGCTTTGTCGGCGGTTTTTTCTCGCAATCCGTTGGCTGGATGGCCGGGTCTCGGCGTCATCTCGACGACCGGCCGGCACTTAGCATGGAGGTGACCATGACACGCAACGACATCATTTCGGTGTTGGGGCCGGTAGACGAGGCGGTCATAGCCGACATCGCGCTGACCGGCGCCACCCTTGAAGAACTGCGCGAGGCGTTCGCTTGGCTCGGTGCCGACGAGGCGCTGGTCAACGAGGGTCGCCCCTTGCCGGGAACGAAGGTGGCGCGGCTGATCGAAATTCTCGATATGCCGGACGACGAGGACGGCCGGCAAGCGGCGTCGCAGTAGGCCGTAGGCGTAGGGTATCGGTCTGCGCCACCTTATTCCCTATTCCCTACGGCCTATTCCCTTCCCTTACGCCCTCGACAGCAGCCGGCGCATGATCAGCGAGGCGTGGCCGCCAACGCCGTGCGCGGCCGTGTGGCGCTCGACCACTTCGAAACCGTGCTTGCGATAGAAGGCGATCGCCCGGTCGTTGCCCTCGATCACTTCCAGCGCAATGCTGGGGATGCCGGCATGCGCGACAAGCACCGCGTGCAGCAGGTCGGTGGCGAGCCCGCTGCCGAACTCTGTCTTGTCGATGTGCAGCCGGTCGAGCAGGACATCGCCACGATCGTCCATCGCCGCCATCGCGTAGCCGGCGATCGAACCGTCCGGCCGTTCGGCCACGAACGACATCTTGTTGTCGTCCCCAAGTTCCTCTGCCAGCCGCTCGGGCGCATGCTTGTCGTCCGAGAGCCGCGCTGTATTTTCAGGTCCCAGGATCGACGAATAGGTGCGCCGCCAAGACTCTCCCAGCAGCCGCGATACCGACGCTACATCGTTCTCTGTCATCGCCCTGATCTGAACCATGGCCGATCCCTTACTGCCTTACCCGCGACTTCAGCCACCGATCGAAGGCCACGGCCAGGATCAGGATCAGGCCGATGACGATGCTTTGTGTGTAGGAAGAGACATTGTTGAACTGTAGCCCGTTCTGCAGCACGCCGATCAGTGCTGCGCCCACCACCGTGCCGCCGACCGAGCCGATGCCGCCGAATAGCGAGGTGCCGCCGATGACCACGGCCGAAATCACCGTAAGCTCGTAGCCGATGCCGGCCACGGCTTCGGAGGAGTTGAGCCGTGCTGACAAAACGAAGGCGGCCAGCCCGGCGAAGAAGCCGACGATGACATAGACCGAGATCAGAATGCGGTCGACGCGCAGGCCCGACAGGCGTGCGGCCTCGGCATTGCCGCCGACGGCATAGACGGCACGGCCATAGCGCGTATAGCGCAGCACGATGTGGCACAGGATGGCGGCCGCCGCGAAGATGATCGCGGGCACCGGCACCGGTCCGATGAGCCCGGTGCCGAACCAGCGCATCGAGGCGTCGAAACCGGAGATCGGTCCGCCATTGGAGATGGTCAGCGTCAGGCCGCGAAACACTGTGAGACCACCCAGCGTGACGACGAAGGGCGGCACTTTCAGCCTGGTGATGGCAAAGCCCTGGACGGCGCCGGCCAGCGCCCCGACGATGACGGCGGCAAGCAAGGCGGCGAACCAGCCATATCCTTGCGTGCCCGTGGTCGACAGCGACAGCGTGTTGGCGGTGCCGCCCTTGGCCACCACCGCCGCCACCATGCCGCAGAAGGCGAGCAGCGAGCCGACCGACAGGTCGATGCCGGCAGTGAGGATGACGAAAGTCATGCCAAGCGCGATCAGCCCGGTGATCGAGATCTGCCTCAAAATGTTGAACAGGTTGATTGGATCGATGAAGCTCGGCTTCAGCACGGTGAAGATGACGATCAACACCGCCAGGAACATCAGCGGCCCAAAACTCATCAGAAGCCGCGCGATGTTGATGCCGCTGCGCTGGGTCTGTTCGGTGGTGCTGGTCATTGCATTGCGTCCTGCTTGCGGTCGAGCGCCATCAGTTCCATCAGTTTTTCCTCGGTCGCTTCGATGCCTGGCATTTCGCCGGTGATACGGCCGCGCCGCATGGTGACGATGCGATCCGACACCGCCAGCACTTCCGGCAGTTCCGACGAGATCATCATGATGGCGATGCCGCGCGCAGCCAACTGGACCAGGATCTGGTGCACTTCGGCCTTGGCGCCGACATCGACGCCGCGCGTCGGCTCGTCGACGATCAGTACTTTCGGGTCGCGCGCCAGCCAGCGGGCCAGGATGACTTTTTGCTGGTTGCCGCCGGACAGGCCCTCGATCGCCTGGTCGGGCGAGGCCATGCGGATCGACAGTGCCTTGCGATAGCCGGCCAGCGCCTCGCGCTCGCGCCGTTCGGCCATGAAGCCGGCCCCATTGCTGTAGCGGCCGAGCGAGGCGATCGAGAAATTGTTGAGAATGCCCAGTGCTGCAAAGATCGCCTGGTGCTTGCGGTCTTCCGGCACCAGCCCGATGCCGAGTTTGATGGCGTCTGCGGGGGAGGCCGGGGCGATCGGCTTACCGTCGAGCGCAATCGTGCCGGCGGCGATGCGGCCGGCGCCGAAAATGGCGCGGGCAAGCTCGGTGCGGCCGGAACCGACGAGGCCGGCAACGCCGAGGATTTCGCCGGCCTTCAGATCGAGGTTGACGCCTTCGAGTACGATGGCATGCGGCGCCAACGGGTCGCGTACCGTCCGCAGCCCGCGCACCGAGAGCCTGACCTCGCCGGCGACATCGCGCTGCGTCGGCCGCGCGTAGAGCTCGGAGGCGGCGCGGCCGACCATCTTCTCGATGATCTTCGGGATCTGGATCGGCTGGCCGTCACGGTCGAGATGACCGGCCAGCCTGCCGTCGCGCAACACCGTCATCCGGTCGCAGATCGCCGACGCTTCTTCCAGCCGATGGGTGACGAACATGATGGCGACACCGTCCTTGCGCAGCCTGTCCATGATCGACATCAGTTTCTGCACCTCGGTCTCGGTCAGCGCCGAGGTCGGCTCGTCCATGATGATCAGGCGGCTTTCCAGCGACAGAGCGCGGGCGATTTCGACCAGCTGCTGTTCGGCTACCGACAGCGAGGACACCGGCGTCGCCGGATCGATGTCGAGACCGACGCGGGCGATGATCGCGCGCGAGGCGTCCTCCATCCTGCGCCAACTGACCAGCCCGAGCGGCCCGAGCGGCGCGCGGCCGATGAAAATGTTTTCCGCAACCGTCAGCGTCGGGATCAGGCTCAGTTCCTGATAGATGGTGACGATGCCATGCCGCTTGGCATCCTGCGGACTGGACGGCGCGTAGTCGGCGCCGTCGAAGACGATGCGGCCGCTTGACGGCGGCATCACGCCGGACAGGATTTTCAACAGCGTCGACTTGCCGGCGCCGTTCTCGCCGAGCAGGCCAAGGATCTCACTGGGCCGCACCTCGAGCGAAACGTCGATGAGCGCGGTGACGCCGGAAAAATGCTTGGTCACGCCTTCGACGGAAAGGAGCGGGGGCGATGATGCGGTGGGTTCAACGGCGGACAAGCATTGCTCCCGGATTGCGATAGGCAGCGGGACAGCGCCCCCCTCTGTCCCGCCGGACATCTCCCCCACACGGGGGGAGATCAGCAGTTTTGCCGGCAGCACTATTTCTATAACGTTGGCGATTGGCGAAAGCAGACGTGACGGCCAATCTCCCCCCAAGTGGGGGAGATGTCCGGCAGGACAGAGGGGGGCGCGACAGAGCGCGACCTCCACCCGTCATGGGCCCTACTCTCACTTCGTCTCGTTCAACCTCTCCGCCTTGTCGAGATTGTCCTTGCCGATGACGATCGGCGTCAACAGCACCAGCTTCTCCTTCGGCTCGGTCTTGTCCCTGGCGAAGGCGACCGCGATCTGCACCGCCTTGCGCGACTGTTCGCCGGGGAACTGCTCGACCGTGCCGGCGAGCTTGCCGTCGCGCACGGCGACCAGCGCTTCCGGCAACGCGTCGAAGCCGTAGATCTTGACGTCGGTGAAGTTGCGCGCGGCACAGGCTTCGAGCGCGCCGAGCGCCATGTCGTCATTGGCGCAGATGATGGCGTCCGGCTTGCCGTTGGCGGCAAGCCCGGCCTCGGTCACCGACAGCGCTTCGGCGCGGGCGAAATTAGCGGTCTGCTCGAAGATGATCTGGTACTTGTCCTTGAGCGGATCGAGCACATTGTGGACGCCTTTGTTGCGGTCGATCGCGGGCCCGGCACCCGGCTGGCCCTGCAAATGGAACAGCTTGGCGCCGTTGGGGAACGCCGCCACCATGGCCTGCGCCTCGGCCTCGCCGCCCTTGACATTGTCGGCGCCGACATGGGCCAGAATGCCCTCGACGCCGTCAACGCGGCGGTCGATAGTGACCACGGGAACCCCGGCCTTGACCGCTTCCTCGATCGCCGGCGCCAGCGCGTTGACGTCAAGCGGCGAAATCACGATGGCGTTGACCTTCTGCACAAGTGCGGCCTCGATGTCGGCGGTCTGCTTCGGCGCCGAGTTCTGGCCGTCGCTCTCGGTCAGATTGACGCCTTGCGCCTGCGCCTCCGCCTTGATCTCGTTCAGCATGTGCACAAAGAACGGAAAGCCGAGATTGGGCACCGAGCCCAATATGGTCAATTTGTCGGCGGCAAAGGCCATGGGCGCGGCCAGCGCCATGGCGCCGGTCGCCACGGTCGACAACAGGAATTCGCGTCTGTTCATCAGATATCCTCCACATGAACGCAGGAGCCCGAAACCGGGAGCGGCTCGGGACGGTCCTTGCGTCAATTCAAAATGGAGTGTCCTGTGAACGCCCCGAGGGGACGCGAGGCGCTCCAGCCGGTCCGCCGCAACGTTCTCCTCCGCACGGCGCCGACCCGAGGATGCTAGCCAAGGAAAATCGATTACGCAAGGTGAGGCGAGGGGCTGAAACTGCTAATCTCCCCCCTTGTGGGGGAGATGTCCGGCAGGACAGAGGGGGGCGCTGTCCCGCCGACATTGGCCAATTTCACTTACATCTTTGAGCTAACCTCTACGCAGAATACTTGATGCGGGCGATCCTTCGCGCCCCCCTCTGCCTTGCCAGGCATCTCCCCCACGAGGGGGAAGATTGGCAGCTTAGACGCCTCTACCTGTCGATGGTCGTCATCACCCGCTCATTGTAGCGCGGCCCTGAGACCTTGCCCGGCGCAAGGGCTGCATCGAGCGCAGCCATCTCGGCGGCGTCGAGCGTGACCGCGGCCGCAGCAACATTTTCTTCGAGATACTTGCGCCGCTTTGTCCCCGGGATCGGCACGATGTCAATGCCGAAACCGTCGCCCTTGCCGAGCACCCAGGCCAGCGCGATCTGTGCGGGCTTTGCCCCTTTGGCCGCGGCCACCTCCTGCACCGCAGCCGCAGCCGCGACATTAGCGTCGTAGTTGGCGCCCTGGTAGCGGGGGTCGCCGCGGCGGAAATCGCCTTCCGGATAATCCTCGGCGCGCTTGACGTCGCCGGCGAGGAAACCGCGGCCGAGCGGCGCGAACGGCACCAGGCCGATGCCGAGCTTTTTGAGCAGCGGGATGATCTCCGGCTCCAGATTGCGCTCCCAAAGCGAATACTCGCTCTGCAGCGCCGAGACAGGGTGCACGGCATGCGCACGGCCGATATTCGCCGCGCCCGCTTCCGACAGGCCGAAGAAGCGCACCTTGCCCTCGGCAACCAGCCGGCCGACCGTGCCGGCGACGTCTTCCATCGGCACCGCCGGATCGACGCGATGCTGGTAGTAAAGGTCGATATGGTCGGTGCCGAGCCGCTTCAGCGAGCCCTCCAGCGCCTCGCGGATATGGTCGGGCCGGCTGTCACGCTCCGTGCCGACCTGTCTGCCGTTTTCGATGCGGAAGCCGAATTTGGTGGCAAGGGTCACCTCATCGCGCCGGCCCTTCAGCGCCCGCCCGAGCAGTTCTTCATTGGCATAGGCGCCGTAGACTTCCGCCGTGTCGAGGAAGGTACAGCCGAGTTCGATGGCTCGGTGCAGGGTGGCGATCGATTCCGCCTCGTCGGCAGGGCCGTAGGACTGGCTCATGCCCATGCAGCCGAGGCCGATCACCGAGACCTGCAGCCCCTGGCTGCCAAGTTTGCGGGTGCTGAGGGTCATTGCCGTTCTCCTTGGGGCTGAGGAAAACTATAGCGGCCGCTCCTCCAGTTTCCATAGCTGTTCGGCGGAAGAACAGCGCTTCCCTTGACAAAACCCAGCCGCAAGCGCCTTTGCCGGCGGTCATTGGGGGCCATGGGATACCAATGAAGAAGATCTACGAGAAGCCGACGCTGAACCGGCGTCAGCAGCTCTCGCGCGTCACCGCGCTCATAATTCCTTCGGACCACTAACCGAATATTGTCGTCGCCATTGCAAAGTCCGCTGCCGAGGCGCAGCGGTTTTTTGCTGCCGTCGGATCGTAGCGCTGCCAGAAGCAGGCGGTCAAAATTGACAGAGCGGCCGATCTCCAGCATCCTTATGCCGCCGCCATGTCTTGCGGTCTTGTGTATGAGTGAGCCATGGCCAGTTCCGTCACCAGCCAGAATTCCAAGCGCGCCGCGGTGCGCAAGGCGCTCGACCGCCACAAGGTCTACGTCACCGCGCAAAGCTTTTCCGGCGGCGTCTACTCGGCCCGCGTGCTGGTCGACGGCGAGGCCTACTGGGTCGACGAGTTCCGGCTGAGCCAGCTCCAGCAAGGGCTGTCCCCGGCCGAGCTAGACCTGACGCCCGCCTCAGACGATTGAGCGTGATCTCCACATTCTTCGCACCGCGCTGGGAAATTTGAAATGTTGGCGGGACAGCACTGTGCAGGAACGCGGCGCCGGGAAGGTTCGTCCGCCGCCGCCGCTCCCGCCTGACCCATGCCAACCCCGCCAACACTCAAGGCCTATCGCGCCAAGCGCGAATTTACGAAGACGCCGGAACCGGCGGGCGGGCTTATTTCAGGCGACGGCAACCGCTTCGTCGTCCACAAGCATCACGCCACCGCCGACCATTACGATTTGCGCCTGCAGGTCGGCGGCGTGCTGAAAAGCTGGGCGGTGCCGCGCGGCCCCTCGCTCAACCCTGCCGACAAAAGGCTGGCGGTCGAAACCGAGGACCATCCGCTCGAATATATTGACTTCGAGGGCGTCATTCCCGAAGGCGAATATGGCGGCGGGCCGATGATCGTCTGGGACACCGGCACCTGGGCGCCGATGGACGATGTCGACAAGAGCCTGCGCACCGGCGCCTTCAAGTTCCGGCTGGCCGGCGACAAGTTGAATGGCGGCTGGATGCTGACCCGTCTGAAGCCCAAGCCCGGCGAAGACAGCGAGAAGAAAAACTGGCTGCTGTTCAAGGAGCGCGACCTCGCCTCCGACACCAGCCTCGACATTCTGGAAGCGCGGCCGGAAAGCGTGAAGACCGGCAAGCGCATCGAGGAGCTGGTGGCGCCGCCGAAAAAGCCGGCGCGGCTGCCGCCAAAACCCGGCGCGCTGAAACCCGGTGCACTGCCCGGCGCGATCAGGGGCGATCCGCCGTCGCGCATCGAGCCGCAGCTCGCCACGCAGGTGCCGAAGCCACCGGGTGGGCCAGTGGAAGACACAGGTGAACTCTGGTTGCACGAAATAAAATTCGACGGCTACCGTACCATGGCGCATATCGCCGATGGCGAGGTCAGGCTGATCACCCGCGGCGGCATCGACTGGACGAGGCGTTACGGCGACCTGCCGCAGGCATTCGCCCGGCTGCCCCTCAGCCAGGCGATCATCGACGGCGAGATCATGGTGCTGGACGAGAAGGGCATCTCGCGTTTCGCGCTGCTGCAGGATGCGCTGTCGGCGGGTGCGGGCAGCAAGCTCCATTTCTATGCCTTCGACCTGCTGCATCTCGACGGCTGGGACCTCCGCAAGGCGCCGCTCGCAAACCGCAAGGCCCTGCTCGCCGAACTGCTAGCCGGGCAGGGCGCTAACTCCGCCATCCAGCTGAGCGACCATGTCGAAGGCGACGGGCAGGGGCTTTACGATCAGGCCTCGATCCTTGGGCTGGAAGGCGTCGTCTCCAAGCGCGCCAACGCCATCTACCAGAGCGGCCGCACCAAGACCTGGACCAAGGTCAAGGCGCTGGAGACCGGCGATTTCATCATCGCCGGCTACACCGTTTCCGGCGCGGCCGAAGGACTGGCGGCACTCGGCATGGCTGAATTCGCGGATGGCGAACTGCACTATCGCGGCAAGGTTGGCACCGGCTTCGATGCCGCTACGGCGGGCGACTTGCTGACCCGGCTGCAGCCGCTGCGCGACGGCGCGACAGCCCCCGAGGGTGTGCCGCGCGAGATCATGCGCGAGATGAAATGGGTGCGGCCGATGCTGTCGGCCCGCATCCACTACGCCAACCGCACGGCCGACAATTCGCTGCGCCACGGTGTGTTTCGCGGCCTCAGGGATGTCGGCCTGTCGACGCCGGTGTCGCCGAAGCGCAAGCGGCTGATCGCCGAAGCCGATCTCGCCACCATATGGGTGACCAATCCGGAGCGGCGGCTGTTCGGCAAGACCGGGCCGACCAAACTCGACATCGCCGTCTACTACGCGCTGGTCGGCGATTTCATGCTGCCGCACATTATGGGCCGCCCGGTGTCGCTGGTGCGCTGCCCGACGGGCCTGCCGAAGGACTGTTTCTTCCAGCGCCACGCCTTCACCGGCATGCCGCCCTCTGTGGTCACTTTTGATGCCACCAACTCCGAAGGTGAAACCAAATCCTATCTGTCGGTCGAGGGAGCAAAAGGCTATCTGGCGCTGGCGCAGTTCGGGGTCGTCGAGTTCCACACCTGGGGCACCCACCGCACCAGCCTCGACAAGCCCGACCAGATCGTCTTCGACCTCGACCCGGGCGAGGGCGTCGCCTGGCGCGAAGTGGTCGAAGCCGCCGTCCACATCAAGGGCGAGCTGGAACGGCTCGGCCTGGTGCCGTTCGCCAAGACATCAGGCGGCAGCGGCATCCACATCACGGTGCCGGTGACGCAAAAGCAGAACTGGAAAAAGCTGCACCAGGCGACCAGCGCCATCTCCACGCTTCTGGCGGCCACCGCGCCCGACACTTTCACCACCACAATGGGCAAGGAAAACCGCAAGCGCCGCATCTTCATCGACTATCACCGCAACGCCCGCGGCCACACCTCCGCGGCGCCTTATTCGCTGCGCGCCCGCACCAACCTGCCGGCGTCGACGCCGGTGAGCTGGAGCGACCTTGAGACGATCGATGCGCCGCAGGATCTGAACTATTCCTCGCTGCCGGGGTTGTTGGCGACCTCGGGCGACCCCTGGGCGGACATGGAGGATTTCGCGAGGGATTTGCCGGCCTTCAAATAAGGTTTTTCTCCCCATTTCATGGGGGCGAGGAACCCAAGTCCATCGACGCTTCGGACAATTTGAATTATTCTCGGCCTTGGACCTTCAGGGCGACTGGAAGATTTCGCTAGGGATTTGCCTGTATCGTGCCCGGTCGGTGTAGGATTTCCGCAGCACCATTCGTCCTTTGGACGAAGCGCTGCAGTAAGCATGATCCCGAAAAGTGGCAACCGGTTTTCGGTAAGATCATGCTCAGTCTAAATGTCAGTGCGTGGCCGCGTAGGAGAGTATCATGGCGCCCAGGGCAAGTTGGAAAGGTTACCTCAAGCTCAGCCTCGTCAGCTGTCCGGTCCGGCTCTATCCGGCAACGACGACCAGCGAGCGCATATCGTTCAACCAATTGCACAAGAAGACCCACAACCGCATCAACATGAAGCCGGTCGACCCTGAACTCGGCCTCGTCGAGCGCGCGGACCTGGTCAAGGGTTACGAATACGAGGACAAGCAGTACATCATCATCGATGAGGCCGACCTCGAAGCAGTGCGTATCGAATCCAACCACACGATGAACATCGAGGCCTTCGTCGACGAAGACGAGGTCGACGTCATCTATCAGGATGCGCCGTATTACATGGCCCCGGATGGCGCCATGGCGGAGGAAACTTTTGCCGTGCTGCGCGAAGCCATGCGCAAATCCGGCAAGCTGGCCATTGCCCGCCTTGTCCTGTCCAGCCGCGAGCGCGTGGTGACGATCGGCGCGCGCGAGAACGGCATGTTCGTGTGTACGTTGAGGAACCCGAACGAAGTGCGCGGCACGGCTGAATATTTCGGCAACATCCCGGCTGGCAAGCCGGATCCCGAAATGCTGCAATTGGCCGAAGCGCTGATCAAGCAGAAGGAAACCACCTTCGATCCGAAGAACTATGAGGACCGCTACGAGATCGCGCTGATGACGATGATCCGCGAGAAACTGAAGGGCCATAAGCCGATCATTGCGGCGGCGCCCGAGCGTGGCAATGTCATCAACCTCATGGACGCGTTGAAGGCGAGCCTGTCGCAATCAGCCAAGCCGCCGGCCAAGTCGAAGAGCAAGGCCGACGACGCTGAAAAACCTGCCGCCAAGGCTAAGGCGGGTGCGGCCAAGGAAAACCCGTTGAAGGCCAATCTGCTCAAGGCCGTCGGCAAGAGCAAGGGGTGACGGCGCCGACCGGTATAATCCCGGGCGCCGTCTTCGGCGCCATCGGCGCGCTGGCGGCATTTCCGCTGCGGCTCGCGGCCCGTGAGGTGGAGCGTCAGCACGGCCAGTTGCGGCGCGGCGTCACCAGGCGCACCAGCCATGTTGTGTTCGGCCGAACGCTGATCGCCAAGGCCGGCACGGCGAAGGACGGCGATGCCGAGATCGAGCGCCGGGTTGCAGCCGAGGGCTCCGCTGGCCGAACACTCCTTAGCGAAAATGGCTTCCTGCGCCTGCTTGGTCTGATGAAGGCGCCGGAGGCGTCTTCGCTGTCCAGGCAGTCTCTCGTCGACCAGTCCAGACTGTCCGGTGCCGACCTCGACCTGCTCAGCCTGTTCGACGCCTTCGAGCACGATTGTGAACCCTACTCGTTCCGCGATCTGATCCTTGCCCGCAAATATGCCGGGCTGGTTGCCGGCGGCGCATCCTGGGGCGCCATCGCGCGCTCGGTCCACCGTTCCGGCCCGGTCGCCTCGCTCACCGCCAAATCGCTCAATGTCGGCTCGCAGCATGGCAGGCCCGATGCGATCTATCTCGAAGGCGGCCAGAGCGAACTCGACGGCCAGCTGCTGTTCGATCTCGGCAGTGCAGCCGGCGACGACACGCTGGAGGACCTGTTCGCCGAGGCGGAAAGCGCGGAAGAGCAGGGCGATCACGAGCAGGCGGCGGCTCTTTACCAGCGCTGCCTTGCCATCGATCCGAGCGACGCCATCGCCGCCTTCAACCGCGCCAACTGCCTGCGCGGCGCCGGCCGTGCAGCCGAGGCCGCGCACGACTATGCCCGCGCGATCAAGCTCGATCCCGCATTCGTCGAGGCGTGGTTCAACCTCGCCGGCCTGATGAGTGAGCAGGGCAAAGTGCCTTCTGCGCGCCGCCATCTGCAAAAGGCGATCACGCTCGACAGGACTTATGCCGATCCAGTGTTCAACCTCGCCCGACTGGAATTCGACGCCGGGAATCTACTGGAGGCGCGACGGAACTGGATGCGCTATCTCGAACTTGATGCGGATAGCGAATGGGCTCGCATGGCGGCCCGGGGGATACAGTTCGTCGATTTGCAGATGACGCGGACGGCGGGGTAGGGCGCAATGGCAGCGCTTGAGCACCCCCCTCTGGCCTGCCGGCCATCTCCCCCTCAAGGGGGGAGATTGGATGTCGCCATCGCTTTCGCCAATCACTATCGTCGCGAGGTCCGTGAGGCGCTGAAACTGCCAATCTCCCCCCTTGAGGGGGAGATGTCCGGCAGGACAGAGGGGGGCGCGAAGGAACTCGGCCTTTACCGGCAGCGCACCCCATGACCACCTTCCTCTTCGACGGCAATTACACCGCCCCCGTCACGATCCTGCTTGCCCACGGCGCCGGCGCATCGATGGATTCTCCCTCGATGACCGCCACCGCCAAGGCGCTCGCCACCGCCGGCTTCCAGGTCGCGCGCTTCGAATTTCACTATATGGCGGCCCGCCGCTATGGCCAGCGCAAGCCGCCACCGCGCGCCGAGACGGTCAACCCGGAATACATCAAGGCCATCGCCGATCTGAGGGCGAGGGGCGTCGCTGGTCCGCTCATCATCGGCGGCAAGTCGATGGGCGGGCGCGTCGCCTCGATGGTCGCCGACGAGATGTTCGCCAAGGGCGAGATTTCGGGCCTCATCTGCCTCGGCTATCCCTTTCATCCGCCGGCCAAGCCCGAGCAACTCAGGACAAAACATCTCGCCGACCTCAAGACGCCGACGCTGATCTTCCAGGGCACCCGCGACGAGTTCGGCACGAAAGAAGAGGTCGCGACCTACGGCCTTTCCAAAGCCATCGAGGTGATCTGGCTGGAGGATGGCGACCACGACCTGAAGCCGCGCAAGAGCGTGTCGGGTTTTTCGACCGCCGATCATTTGAAGACGCTGGCCGGGACGGTGAAGGCGTGGACAGGGCGGATCGTTTCCTGATCGCCAAATGAAAATCGCCACCTTCAATATCAACAACATCAACAGCCGGCTGCAAAACCTGCTGGCGTGGCTGGCGGCAGCCAAGCCCGATGTCGTCTGCCTGCAGGAGCTGAAGGCCCGCGACACGCAGTTTCCGCGCACGGCGCTTGCGGCGGCCGGCTATGGCGCGCTGTGGAAGGGCGAGCCGACCTGGAACGGCGTAGCCATACTGGCGCGAGGAGCCGAGCCGGTGCTGACCCGTGACGAACTGCCCGGCGATACCGCCGACAAGCAGAGCCGCTACATCGAGGCGGCGGTGTCGGGCGTCGTCATCGCCTGTCTCTACGCGCCCAATGGTAACCCGCAGCCGGGGCCGAAATTCCAGTACAAGCTGGCGTGGCACGCGCGGCTGGAGGCGCATGCCGCAGAACTGTTCGACACCGGCCTGCCGGTGGCGCTGGTCGGCGACTACAACATCGTGCCCGAGCCGCGCGACATCTACGCCACCCGCTCCTATGACGACAACGCGCTGGTGCAGCCGGAAAGCCGGGCGTCATTCCAGCGTCTGCTCGAGCAGGGCTGGACCGATGCGCTGCGCAAGAAGCATCCGAAGGAAACGCTCTACACATTCTGGGACTACCGCCGCAACCGCTGGCCGCGCGATGCCGGGCTGCGGCTCGACCACATCTTGCTGTCGAAGAAACTGGCGCGCCGCCTCACTGCTGCCGGCATCGACCGCGATGTCAGAGGTGAGGACGGCGCCAGCGACCACGCGCCGGTATGGGTCGAATTGAAGTGAATTTGGCTGCGTGATCGCGCCCACTTTCGTGGGCGCAGTTTTGCGCTATTTGTTTCGCTGCGGCGGCCGCATGATGAGCAAGGTGCGGCACCGGAGGGGAGTCCGATGGACAGGTTGGCCGAAAGGCTGTTTGCGCTTCCGCTGCTGGCGGCCGCTTTGGCTTGTCTGGTGCGGGCGTATCTGCTGCTCGGCGACAGAGATTTCAGCTGGAGCGGGATCGACCACATGCTGCACGGCCCAGCCACGCTGCGACCGGTGGTGTTCCTGACCGTCGGCGGGCTTTGCCTGCTTGGCGCCCTGTTGTTCTGGGCCGGACTGCTGCCGGGTCGGCGAAGCCAGCCTGCTGGAACGCCGCTTTTTGGCCGCGACGCCGAGATGGAATCCAAGGGTCGCCCAGGCTGGCGGCGCGCCTTCCTCATGTTGCCGGTGCTCGCCGTGTTGGCGCTGCTGGCCGACCACTTCCCTTGGGCGCGTGACGCCGGCCCGGGCGCTGAGGTCGTCGCCCCGAGGGAGCCCAAAGCCGAGCCGAAGGGCCAGGATATCGCCGGCGTCCCACCGGACCTGGCGACGCCGGCGGTTCCACCGAGTTCGCCGCCGCTCGCCACGCCTCCCGAGCCAACCCCGCCTGAGCAGGCTGCCAAACCGCCGGAACCGGCGCAGCCTACGCCTCCGGCTGCTCCCCCTCGGCCGCCACAAGTCGCAGTCGCTCCGGCGACACCGCCACCGGAGACTGCTCCACCGCCGGCTCCGGCGACACCGCCACCGCAAACCGTCGCGCCGTTGCCGCCGCCTCCGCCGGCGCTGCCGACCGAGCCCGACGGCCATCGCGACGCCGTCGTCTGGCTCGCCGTCTCGGCCGATGGCCGCGACATCATGAGCGCCAGCACCGACCATATGATCAAGCTCTGGGACATCGCCGGCAAGCGGCTGATCCGCAACCTTGGTGAACACAAGGACATGGCGCGCACGGCGCTGTTCATGCCCGACGGCGCAACCGCGCTGACCGCCGGCGACGATGGCGAGATCGTGCTGCGAAAGCTTGCCGACGGCGCGGTGCTGCATGTCTTCTCGTCGGGCGCGAATGGCGGCGTGCGTAAGCTGGCGATCAGCCCGGACGGCAAGCGCGCCGTCAGTGGCCACGACACCGGCAACGTCATCGTCTGGGATCTCGTCAACAAATCGGTGCTGCATGTGATGACCGGACATGACTGGCCGATCAGCACGGTCGCAATCTCGCCCGACGGCACGCGCGCGCTGAGCGGCTCCATCGACGGCACGCTGAAATTCTGGGACGTCGAAAGCGGCAAGCAATTGCGAAGCTGGCACGGCCACGAGCAGGGCACTTACGGCGCTGTCTTCACCGCCGACGGCCATCATGTCGTCACCGGCAGCGGCGACTACACGATCAAGCTCTGGGACCTCGACACGTTTAGGGAATTGCGCCGCTTCGAGGGTCACGAAGGCACCGTCTATACGCTGGCGCTGTCGGCCGACGGCAAGCGCTTGGCCTCCGGCTCGCTCGACGGCACGGCGCGGCTGTGGGATGTCGGCACCGGCGGCCAGACCGCCATGTTCGACAGCCGCACCGGCCCGATCTACGCCGTTGCCTTCGCCACCGACGGCACGCTGCTCACCGGCGGCGACGATCGCACCATCAGGGATTGGCCGGCGGCTGGCGGCGATGGCGAAATCCTGTTCGCCGGCGCACCGCAGTAGCGACATCAAATGCTTTGGATATTCCAGAACAGCCTGGCTTGCGCTATGGATTACTGGTGGCTGCAAATGGATTGGGGACGGTGAGCAACAACGACTGGGCGCCCAAACTGGATACACCTGTCTACAGCCCGCCCAAGTCGCGTCGCCGAGGGGTCCTTACCGTCGTTCTGGTGTTGCTGGCGGCTTATGTGCTGCTCGGTCCTGGCCGAAATTATTATGTGCAGTGGTCAGCGGCACAAAAGGGTGCAGCGGCTCTCCAGGCAAAGGATTATGCCGAGGTATTCCGTCAAATGAAGATCATGGCGGACGCTGGCAATGTTGACGCAAAAGGGCAGCTTGGTGCGCTGTACTGGCGCGGGGAGGGCGTGGCTCAGAACGACAGCCAGGCGGTGTATTGGTGGAAGAAATCCGCCGATGGCGGCAATGCGGAAGCCATAGCAGCACTGGGTCAGGCCTACCTTATGGGCAGGGGCGTTGAAAAGGACAGTCGGCTTGCCGAGAGTTTCTCACGAAAGGCCGCCGATAAAGACAACATGAATGGGCAGTACCAGCTCGGCGTGTTGTACTGGCAGGGCCAAGGGGTCGCGCAAAGTTATGAGCAGGCGCTCTATTGGTGGCGCAAGGCGGCCGATCAGGGGAGCGGGGAGGCTGAATATTCTCTCGGCCAAGTCTATTTAAATGGCCAAGGGGTCGAAAGAAACGATCAACTGGCGTTGAAGTTTTCCAGGCAATCAGCCGACAAGGGCAATGCGAACGCTCAGTACGCCCTCGGCGTCCTGTATGCGCAGGGTCGGGGTGTTGCGCAAAGCTTCGAGCAGGCTGCCTCATGGTGGCGCAAGGCGGCTGACCAAGGAAGCCTGGAGGCCGCTTTCTGTCTCGGACGCGCCTACTATCTTAACCAAGGCGTCAAGAAGGATGATCAGGCCGCCATAGTGTGGGTGAAAAAGGCAGCCGATCTGGGTGAGCCGAATGCCCAGGCTTTGCTGGGCACGTTGTACTCGCGGGGCCACGGCGTTGAGCAGGATGACCGCCTTGCGTTC
The DNA here is from genome assembly GCF_040319795.1 of Mesorhizobium sp. M0862. Lineage (NCBI taxonomy): Bacteria > Pseudomonadati > Pseudomonadota > Alphaproteobacteria > Hyphomicrobiales > Phyllobacteriaceae > Mesorhizobium > Mesorhizobium sp. M0862. Next base: position 103,188 of record NZ_JAMYOJ010000014.1, on the reverse strand, counting down.
GGGTGGTGGATGAAGGCCGCAACCACCGGTCTGACAGAAGCGCAATACGCGGTGGCGGCCGCTTATGGCCAGGGAAAAGGTACCCCTAGGGACGACGGCCAGGCGTTTGCGTGGATGAGCAAAGCCGCCAATCAGGGCTTTGTGTTCGCCCAGTCGAATCTGGGCGGATATTATTCGATGGGCCAAGGCGTCGAGAAGAGCGCCGGGCAGGCGGTCTATTGGTGGCGCAAGGCCGCGGAAGCGGGGAATGCCGAAGCCGGTGCCAATCTGGCCCGGGCGTATTCGCTGGGCGAAGGCGTGGGACGGGACGATGCGTTGGCCGCGACTTGGGCGCAAAAGGCGTCCGACGGGCGAAACGCCGACGCTCAATATATGCTTGGTATCCTCTACAGCCAGGGCCGCGGCGTTGCGCAAGACAATGATCTGGCCTTCCGATGGTGGATGAAGGCTGCTGTCCAAGGCCATGTGGTAGCGCAGTATAATGTCGGGGTCGTGTATCGGGACGGGCAGGGCGTCGGGAAGGATGAAAGGCAGGCATTCGAGTGGCTGAGCAAGGCTGCCGACAAGGACAATGACCTTGCGCAGTTCGCTCTCGGTGGACTGTATTGGGATGGTCTAGGAGTAACGAAGGACCCCGTTCAGGCGGCAAGGCTCTGGCGCAAAGCCGCCGACCAGAGCAATGCATTCGCGCAGAAAGCGCTCGGCACAGCCTATTCCGAGGGTGTTGGCGTTGCGCAAAGCAGTGCGGATGCGGCGGGCTGGTGGCTCAAGGCGGCGCGGCAGGGAAATGTCGATGCCCAGCTAGCCTTAGCGTATGCCTCGGCCAACGGCGTGGGCATTGCCAGAGACGACAAGGCTGCCGAGTCCTGGTGGCTGGAAGCCGTAAAGGCCGGCAGCGTCGATGCCGAGTTCAGTCTGGGCTCGCTCTACTACCGCGGCGTCGATGGGAAACCAAACTACAAGGAAGCCGCCAAATGGTTCTTCAAGGCGGCAGGCCACGGCAGTTCCGGCGCCAAGACCTATCTCGACCTGATGAAGGAAAACGGCCAGCTCGACAGCAAGATGCTGTGAGCCGAGTGCATAAGCGTCGCCGTCACGCCTTCCGTTTGAGGCGTGACACTCGTATCGCACGATGCGAAGACTCATTTGCCGCTGCATCTCGAGAATCCCATGCCCAACCTCCAGCTCGTCGAAGCCACGATCGCCGACCTGCGCCGGGCGCTGGAGGCCGGCACCGTCACCAGCGTCGAGCTGGTGGGCGCTTATCTCAGGCGCATCGCGCATTACGACCGCCATGGCATCGCGCTCAATGCCGTGCCGGTGCTTAACCCGGCAATGTTCGAGGAGGCGGCGGCGTCCGACCTGCGGCGGCGCAATGGTGCCACCCTCGGGCCGCTCGACGGCATCCCCTACACCGCCAAGGACAGCTATAAGGTGAAGGGCCTGACGGTGGCCGCCGGCTCGCCCGCCTTCGAGCATCTCGTCGCCAACGAGGACGCTTTCACCATTGCCAGGCTGAGGGCCGGTGGTGCTGTGCTGATCGGGCTGACCAACATGCCGCCTATGGCCAATGGCGGCATGCAGCGTGGCGTCTATGGCCGCGCCGAGAGCCCCTACAATGCCGACTATTTGACCGCCGCCTTCGCTTCCGGCTCGTCCAACGGCTCGGGCACGGCCACCGCCGCCAGCTTCGCCGCCTTCGGGCTGGGCGAGGAAACATGGTCTTCCGGCCGCGCGCCGGCGTCCAACAATGCACTTGTCGCCTACACGCCGTCGCGCGGCGTCATTTCGGTCAGGGGCAACTGGCCGCTGGTGCCGACCATGGATGTGGTGGTGCCGCACACGCGCGGCATTGCCGACATGCTGGAGTTGCTGGATGTGATCGTCGCCGACGATGCGGAGACGCGCGGCGATTTCTGGCGTGTGCAGCCTTGGGTGTCGATCGCGAAAAGCGCTGATCTCAGGCCGCCAAGCTACACTACACTCGCGTTGGAGGGCTCATTACAAGGCAAACGCCTCGGCGTGCCGAAAATGTATATCGGCAGGGATAGCGGCGCTGAACGCCCGATCGAGACCCGCGCCTCGGTGCTCGACCTCTGGCGGCAGGCAGCGCGTGACCTGGAAAAGCTCGGCGCGGAGGTGGTCGAGGTCGATTTCCCCGTCGTCTCGAACTATGAGCGCGACCGTCCGGGCACAAAAACCATGGTCGAACGCGGGCTGGTGCCGGAAGCCTTCGCCGAGCGCGAAATCTGGGATCTCTGCCTCTGGGGCTGGGACGATTTCCTGCGCGCCAATGCCGATCCGGCGATCCCCGATCTGGCTGCGGTCGACGGCCCAAAGATTTTCCCGCAGCCGCCGGGCGCGCTGCCGGACCGCTATGGCGACGACGGTTTCGATCTGGCCGACTACGTCACGAGCGCCAAGCAGGGCGTGATGCCATTGCTGGATATCCCAACGCTGGCGGAAGGTCTCAAGGGATTGGAGGCGACGCGGCGCATCGACTTCGAGGACTGGCTGGACGCGAACCGGCTCGACGCCGTCGTGCTGCCGGCGGTCGCCGATGTCGGCCCGGCCGATGCCGACGTCAACGAGACCTCTGCAGCAATCGCCTGGCGCAACGGCACCTGGGTCGCCAACGGCAATCTGGTCTGGCGTCATCTCGGCATCCCGACCGTCACCGTGCCGATGGGAACGATGGCCGATATCGGCATGCCGGTCGGGCTGACCTTTGCGGGCAAGGTCTATGATGATGCGGAGTTGCTGCGGCTCGCCGGCGACTACGAGCGCGCCACCCAACGCCGCACCAGCCCGCCGCGCACGCCGGAATTGCCGGACGATGTCTTTGCGGGGCGGCCTGGTGGATTGCGGGCCAGCGATGCGCCGGCGCCGAGGCTTACGCTTGTTGCCGAGACGATGCGGCGAGGAGACCAGGCCGAGATCGCCGTGACGGTTGAACTCGATGCGGAGACCGCTGGCGTCAAGGTTCACGTCAATGGCGAACCGGTCGCTCTGCGGCGCAGCGGCACAAGCTTTCACGGTCGCATCCTGGTGCCGGCCGGCGAGCACGAAAGAATGCACAGTGTGTGGCGAGGCGCTTACGGGTCGATCGTTACGGCCGTCATGCGGCTGGAGGATGGACGCACGGCTGGTGCTTACGTGGTCGCGGGTGGAATCGGGTGAGGGTACAGGTAATCTCCCCAAGGGGGAGATCAGCAGCTTCGCCGTCTTGACCCTCCCATCGCCCGCGTTATCTTCGCGCCATGCCAAACCTCGCTCCCCTCATCGTCATCGACCTCCAGACCAACATGTTCGACGGCCGCGTCGAGCCGCCGATCCACGATGCGCCTGGCATAGCCGAGCGTACCTGCTCGCTGATCGACTGGGCGCGGCGCGAGGGGCGCAAGGTTGCTTTCGTCAGGCATGACGGGCCGACCGGCGATCCGCTGGCGCCCGGCGAGCCGGGTTGGCCGGTATGGCCGGAACTCGGCCAGGCCAAGGACGAGCCGACATTCTCCAAGACCGTCCGCAACGCCTTCTCGAATGCCGAGCTTGGCGCCTGGGTGGCCGGGCAAGGGGTCGGCGAAGTCGTGCTTGCCGGAGCGCAAACCGATTTCTGCATCGCCGGCACCGTTGAGGGCGCCCTGGCCGAAGGCTTCGGCGTCACTGTCGTTTCCGATGCGCACTCGACGCTGGACACTGAAGGCGAAACCGCGACCGAGATCATCGCCCGGTACAATGCGGACTTCACCGATGCCGGCGTCACGCTGGTGACGACGAAGGCGCTGACCGGCGACTGAAGCACCGCGCTTCGAAGAGTGGGAGACTGCCGTGCCAACCCTGAAATTGCCGGCCGAAGGCGGATGCCGCTGCGGACGTGTGCGGCTAAAGATTTCCGCAAAACCGCTTTTGACCATGGCTTGCCATTGCATCGGCTGCCAGCGCATGTCGGCCAGCGCCTATTCACTGAGCGCCGCCATTCCCTCGGACGGCTTCGAAATCATGCAAGGCGAGCCGGTGATCGGCGGGCTGCACGGCGCCTCGCGTCATTACTTCTGCCCTTATTGCATGAGCTGGATGTTCACGCGCCCCGAAGGGCTCGACTGGTTCGTCAATCTGCGCCCCACCATGCTTGACGAGCCCGGCTGGTTCACGCCGTCATCGAGACATGGACCAGCGAGAAACTGCCCTGGGCGACGACGCCGGCGGTGCATAGTTACGAGGCGCTGCCGGCCTTCGAGGCGTATGAGGGGCTGGTGGCCGAGTTTGCTGAAACTGCGAATCTCCCCCCTTGAGGGGGAGATGGCCAGCAGGCCAGAGGGGGTCGGTGCGACTGGGCTCGACGTCCTTGCTGCAGATGGAAGGTTGGCGCTTCACGCGCGGCGACCCCCTCTGTCGCCTTCGGCGACATTCTCCCCCTCGAGGGGGAGATAAGCCCCGCTAAAAATTTGCATCGAATCGATTGCGCAAACGTTTCGATGGCCCTAAGCTCCCTTAAAATCCGCCATCAGAGCGGACGGGAAACGCAAAAGGGAGGAGCGCTTGCAGGCGCTGATATGTCTTGCCGACAATGGCTGAAGTGGCGCGGCGCGCCGGCGTGTCGGTGTCGACCGTCTCGCATGTCGTCAACAACACGCGCTTCGTTTCGCTGGAAAAGGCGAGGCTGATCAACGACGCCATTGCCGCCATGGGCTACCAGCCCAACGAGCTGGCGCGCTCGCTGAAGGCCTCAACCACCAACAGCGTCGGCCTGGCGATCTCGGCGATCTCCAACCCTTATTTCACCGACATCATCTGCGCGGTCGAGGCCGAATGCGCACGGCTCGGGCTGATGGTCTTCCTGTCGGATACCCAGGAGGATCCCGACCGCGAACTGCAGGTGGTGCGCGCTTTCCATCAGCGCCGCGTCGACGGCGTCATCCTGGCCCCGTCGGGCTCGCCGCAGCGCGCCATCGATTACCTCGCCGACAAGAAGATGCCATGCGTTCTGATCGACCGTTTCGCCGACCAGCGCTTCGACCAGATCGGCGTCGAGAACGAAACGTCGATGCGCGCGCTGATCGACCATGTCGCCTCCTTCGGCCACAAGCGCATCGGCTATATCGCCGGACAGCCCGGCCTGACGACGACGCGCGAGCGCATCGAGGCGTTCCAGGCTTCGCTCGCCGCCAATGGACTTGAGTGCGTGCCGCGCTATCTCTCGGCCGAGAATGTCGACACGGCGGCGGCGACCGCATCCACCCACGCCATCCTGTCGCTGCCGTCGCCACCAACCGCATTGGTCACCGGCAACAACATGACGACGATCGGAGCCGTCCGCGCCATCCGCGAAAAGGGCCTCACCATTCCGGGCGATCTGTCGCTGGCCGGCTTCGACGATTTCGAATGGGCCGATTGTTTCGAACCGCGCCTGACGCTGGTTGCCCAGCCCTGCACCGAGATAGGCAGGCAGGCGGCAGCCCTGCTCAGCGCCCGCATCGCGGCGACCGGTTCAGAGCCACGTTCGGTGCGGCTGCAGGCGACGCTGCGGGCGCGCGCCTCCTGCGGGAGGCCGACCCACACGAGGCTAACATGAGCGCGCCGCTGCTGGTAATGACCGGCGCCGTCAAACGCTTCGGCGGCGTGCAGGCGCTGCGCGGTGTCGACTTCGATCTCAAGGCCGGCGAAATCCATGCGCTGCTCGGCGAAAACGGCGCCGGCAAGTCGACGCTGATGAACCTTTTGTCGGGCGTCTACACGCCGGACGAAGGCACCATCGAGATCGACGGCAAACCCGTGCGTTTCAACAACCCGCGTGAGGCGCAAGCGGCCGGCATCGCCACCATCTTCCAGGAGCTCGACCTGGTGCCGTCGCTGGATGTCGCGGCCAACCTGTTCCTCGGCCGCGAATTGATGCGTCCGGGCGGCTTCCTCGACGTGCCGGCAATGCGCCGCGAGGCCAAGAAGCGGCTGGAAGCCATCGAGATCGCCATCGATCCGTCCGCCATGGTGGCGGACCTGTCGATCGGCCAGCGCCAGGTGGTGGCGATCGTCAAGGCGCTGTCCTATGCCTCCCGCGTGCTGATCATGGACGAGCCGACGGCAGCACTTACCGTCGGCGAAGTCGAGCGGCTGTTCGACATCATGCGCAAGCTCGCCGCCACCGGCGTCGGCATCGTCTACATCTCGCACCGGCTGGAGGAAGTGCCCGGCATTGCCGACCGGGTGACGGTGATGCGCGACGGCCGCGTTGCTGGCATCACCGAGCCGCACGCGCCGCAGGCGGAGCTGGTGCGGCTGCTGGTCGGGCGTCCGCTCGACGAGCTCTATCCCCAACGCGCCAAAGCGGCGGGCAAGCCGCTGCTCAGCCTGAGGAACGCCAGCTTCAAACTCGCCCGCGACAGCGCCGGCTGGCAGGCGCCGCAAGGCGTTTCGCTCGATGTCCACGAAGGCGAGATCGTCGGCCTGGCCGGCATTATGGGGGCCGGGCGCACCGAACTGTTGTCCGCGCTCTACGGCACCGGCCTGTCCGGCCGCTGGGAGGGCGAGGTCGCCATTTCGGGCAAGCCGGTGAAACTGGATTCGATCAGTGCCGCCCGCCACGCCGGCATCGCCTTCGTCACCGACGATCGCAGGGGCTCGGGCCTGATGCTGCGCATGGCGGTCGGCCTCAATCTGGTGATGTCGGTCATATCCAGAATCTCGCCGAACTGGCTGGTCTCGCCGCGCCGCCAGGCCGAGGCGGTGAAGGAATCGTTCGGTCAGTTCGACATCCGGCCGAAGAACCCTGATATCGCCGTCGGCGCGCTGTCCGGCGGCAACCAGCAGAAGGTGGTGCTGGCGAAAGAGATCCTCGGCAATCCGCGCCTGTTGCTTCTCGACGAGCCGACACGCGGCGTCGATGTCGGCGCCAAGGGCGAGATCTACCAGCGGCTCAGGGCACTCGCCGCGCAGGGGCTGGGCATTCTGGTGGCGTCCAGCGAGATGCCGGAGCTGATCGGTCTGTGCGACCGCATCGTGGTGCTGCGCCAGGGGCGCAATGTGGCGGAATTCTTGGGCGGCGTCAACGAGCACACGGTGCTGGCCGCGGCTAACGGCAGGGAGGCCTGATGTCTCAGGACAACAATCCAGTGGCAGCGAGCCCGGTGATGGCGGCGCCTCAAAAGCATCGCGACCCGCTGGCGCTCATCGTGCGCTTCCAGAGCCTGATCGGCCTGGTGCTGGTGGCGATCGGCGGCATCATCTTCTCGCCGCGCCGCCACGGCGAAATCCTGTTCCTCAACCCCGACAACATCGCCAACATCGTGCGCGCCGTGTCGGAGACGGGCATCATCGCCATCGGCATGACCTTCGTCATCATCACCGCCGGCATCGACCTGTCGGTCGGCGCGGTGCTTGGCCTGTCCAGCGTCGTCACCGCATCGATGATGATCTCCGGCGGCTTCGGCCTGATCCCCACCATCCTCGCCGTGCTCGCTTTGGGCATCGTTTTCGGCGCCATCCAGGGCACCATCTCGACGCGTTTCAGGCTGGAGCCGTTCATCGTCACGCTGGCCGGCCTGCAGGCCGCGCGCGGCCTGGCGCTGGTCGTCTCCGGCAACCAGTACATCAACATTTCCTATGGCGAAGGGCCGGGCCTGGCGCCGCCGGTGTTCGCCGTGCTGGGCGAGCGGCTGTTCAACAACACCGTGCCGGTGGCGACGCTTGTGTTCGTCGTCTTTGCCGCGATCGCCACCATCGTGCTCAACACCACGCGCTTCGGCCGCTATGTTTTTGCCGTCGGCGGCAATGAGCGCGCCGCGCGCATATCCGGCGTGCCGGTGTCGATGGTGAAAATCTCGGTCTACGCCATCACCGGCTTTGCCGCCGCCCTTGCCGGCATCGTGCATGCCGGTCAGTTCAATTTCGGCAGCGCCAATGACGGCATGGGCTATGAGCTGACGGCCATCGCCGCCGTGGTCATCGGCGGCACCAGCCTGTTCGGCGGCGCCGGCTCGATGGTCGGCACCGTTGCCGGCACCATCATGCTGGGCGCACTCGCCAACATCCTGCAGCTCAACAACATCACGCCCGCCATGCAACTGCTCGCGACCGCCGCGATCATCGTTTTGGCGGCAGTGCTTCAATCCCTCGTTCGCCGCCGCGAGGGGTTGGGTCGTTAGTGCATGTCGCGCAAAAGTGACATCGGTTTGCGATGACGACATGCACAAACAAACAAGGAGGAGACGGCAACACGTGAACGTCAAACCAAGGTCTGGCCCCCCGGCCGGACGAGGAGGAGAGTGAGTTATGAAAACGACACTAAGAGGATCGACCCTCAAGGCTGTGCTGCTGGCAGGCGCTGGCCTGTGCATTGCAGGCTCCGCTTACGCCGCCGAGCCGCTGGTGAAAGCCTGCGCCAAGGACGGCCAGTTCGTCATCGGCTTTTCGCAGGCCAACAATGCCGAGCCCTACCGCCAGCACGTCAATGACGAGCTGGAGGCGGCGGCCAAGGAAGTGCCCGGCTTCACGCTGCAGATCGCCGACGGCGCCGGCAACGTCAACACGCAGACCTCGCAGGTCGACAATTTCATCACCCAGAAGGTCGACATCCTGCTGATCTCGCCCTTCGAGGCCGCGCCGCTGACGCCGGCGGTGAAGCGCGCCATGGATGCCGGCATCCCGGTCATCGAGCTTGACCGCAAGACGGTCGGCGACCCCGGCAAGGACTACACCGCCTTCATCGGCGGCGACAATTTCAAGATCGCCGAGGAAGCCGGCAAATACACCGCCAAGACGCTGCTGCCCGATGGCGGCGAGGCGGCGGTGCTGCAAGGCCTGCCGAGCTCGACGCCGGCCGTCGAGCGCCTCAACGGCTTCAAGGAAGGCGTGAAAGGCAACCCGAAGGTCCAGATCGTCGCCGAGCAGGCCGCCGACTGGGTGCCGGACAAAGCGCAGGTCGCCTTCGCCGCCATGCTGCAGGCGCACCCCGACATCAAGGTGCTCTACGCCTCCAACGACATGATGGCCGCCGGCGCGCTGCTCGCCGCCAAGGGGGCGGGCAAGGACGTCAAGATCATCGGCACAGACGGCCTGCCGGGCCCGGCTGGCGGCATCGAGGCGGTGGCCAAGGGCGACTGGGTCGCAACCTTCACCTACCCGACGGGCGCCAAGGAAGCGATCGAGATGTCGAAAAAGATCCTGCTCGATTGCGCGACCGAGGTGGACAAGACGGTGACGGTGGAGACCACCGCGATCACGGCCGAGAATGCCAAGCAGCTGATGGGGAAGTGAGGGGGGCGACGCTCAGCACTGAGGTTGAAAGCAAGGCCCCGGGAGGGGCCTTGTTGCGTTGCGGCGAGCTACGGGTGAATGGCCGCTGCCGGCCTTCAGATCAATGCCATCGCTACCCGTAAGCGGACGTTGGTCTGCTTTAAACCGTAAGTTGCGGCTGCGCCGGGGATCGTGATGTTGCCGAATCCGCGCTCGTCGAGATTGCCGGCAGAACGTGATGCGTCGTTAATCACTCAATGTCTGCTGCGATGAACCAATCGTTGATCTCCCGCAATTCCGCACGCGCCTCTTCGAATCTACCCTGTGACCGCAATAGCTTTGCCAGACTATTGGTCGCCTGCAACTCCCAACTCCTAGCGCGCTGCTGCCGCGCAAAGGCAATAGCCTCGCGGAAAGAAGCCTCTGCCGCTCTGTCTCCGACTCCATTTGCAAGTTCGATCTCGCCGCGAATGCGAAGCAAGGCAGCTGTAAAGTAATGCTCGCCAATCTTTTCGGCCTCGCGCAGACCTTTCTCCACGGTCTCTGCCGCTATATCGAATTGTCCAGAGTTAATGAAAGCTTTGGCCAGTAAGCCTAAATAACACGATTTGTCGACTTCCTGATCTTCAAGGTCACTCTCGGTCAATGCCATCATATGGCTTCCCACCAGACTGTCATCGAGGCTTGATGCAGCCAAGCCACCAAAAAAGCGCGCCACCCGTGTCCAGAGATTGAAACCGTTTTCCTGCGCTAATGGCAGAAGTTCATCCGCCAGCCGAGCGATATCCCTGCTCTCTTCGCGGAAGGCGAACAACACACACCCGTTTCCCAAGCAGGCGGCCAAGCGATAGGCGGATTGCTGCCGAACGGTCGCCTCCGCCTCGAGGTAGAGTTTCAGCGCTTGACGGCGATACCCCAGAATATGCAAGGTCCACGAAAGGTAGATCATGGCCATACTCGGAAAGTCGCTGCCGACCTCGTCTGCACTGCCCTTGTGGCTGAGAGCGCGCTCAAGATATTGCCGAGCCTCCGCCAACTCACCCTGACAGAACAGACTCATGCCCTTAAACTGCAGACCTATAACGAGCGCGTTTAGGTAGCCGCCCTCCTCGCCGACTCGAATTAATTCATCACTGGCCGCGAGGGCCTTACCAAACTGGCCCGAGTTGAAATGGGTACCGAAAAGCCCGTCGAGTGCCCTAATCGTCGCCTCCAGTTCGCCAAGCTTCCCGCTCAGCGCTATGGCCCGCTGATACGCGGCACTGCCTTCGCCCGTCACGTAGCCGAGCGCAGCGTACAGAACGTCGCCCAGTTCCAGTTCGAAGCGAAGCAACCTGCGGCTACGATCGTCGGAGTCAGGCAAGAGTTTCGCGGCTTCAAGCCCTTTCCTGAAGATACGCACTGCGTCAACTTTCGCCCAAGTCTTGGCGGCCTTCAGCCCTGCCTGCAGCCAGTAGTCAGCGGCGCGATCGAACAGACCGGCGTCGGCGAAATGCTCAGCGAGCACTTCGGGATAGGCAAAGCCCGCGTTGGGGTCGCGCAGCTCGATGCATTCGGCAATCGATTTGTGAATCTGTTGCGCACGTTCGTGCAGCATCGTGCCTCTAGCGGCCTGCTGGAGCAGCACGTGGGTGAACGAAAAGCCTGCTCCGGCCGTCCCTCGCTCGGCTACGATCAGCCCTGTGCGCATCAGCTCACCAACCGCAGCGCGCAACTCCGCTTCAGGCCAATCACAAATTTCGCGCAGCATGTCGAAATCGAATTCGCGGCCGATCGCCGCCGCGACCTGCGCGACTTCCTTGGCGGTCCCCAGCCTGTCGAGACGGGCAAGCAACGAGAACTGCAGAGAGTTTGGAATGTTGTTCGTGAGTGACAGACGCTTGGGCTGCGATACGTCTAGGCGCAACCCTGTTTCGACCACGCTTCGAGTAAGCTCTTCGATATAGAGCGGGACGCCTTCACCGCGATCGAGCACCGCTGCTACGTCAGCAGCGAGCGCATTCGGACTAATGTCATGGACGATCGCTTCAGCGTCCGCTCGGCTGAGCGCTTCAAGCCTGATATGGTGCCCGTCAGGACCGTCGACCCATGGAACGCTTGCGTTGTTCCTGCTCGACACAAGCAAGAGGGCAGGTGTCGAAGCCAGGCTGGCGACGACTTTGTCGAGAAGGTCGCGCGAGGTCGCATCGGCCCATTGCTCATCCTCGAACAAGATCAGGATCGGGGTAGTTCGCGCCAAATAACTGACCAGATCGATGAATGCTTGCTCGGCAATGTTGCGCTGTCGTTCGGCACTTATCCCTTCAAGCCTGTCCGGCATTGTCGTCGGCATCCCGAGCAGGCCTGAGAAGATCGCCAGCGCGATGTCGCTGGACACCGAGCCTATCGACAATCCGTTGCGGAGCTTTCGAAGCTTTTCTTCCGTTGAGTCACCGTCCTCGATCGTTGCAATCCTCTGCAACTCTGCGAGGAATGGATAAAGGGTGCTGTTCTCAAAGGTCGGAGAACATTGCATGGTCAGTTGCGGAAAGCTGCGCAGACGCTGCTGGATTTCGTTGAGCAACCGGGACTTGCCGATTCCCGACTCCCCCGAGACCAACACGGCATTGCCACGCCTGTCGCGCACGACAGTCTCCCAGTGCTCCATCAGCAGTCGCAATTCGGCGTTGCGGCCGCACAGCTTGGTCATACGCGCCCGCTTTGCAAAGCGGGTCGGCACCATGCGCGCCCTTTGCACCTGCCAAACCTGGACTGGCGCAGCGAATCCCTTCAGCTCATGTTTGCCGAACCCGGTGAAATCAACCGCGCCGCTTGCGGCCTCGAAGGTCGCCGCGTCGACAAGGATCGTATTCGGCTTGGCCAGTACCTGCAGCCGTGCCGCTAGATGCGCGACGTGACCGAAGGCGACGGTGGATACACCGCTCGGTGCGCCGACGAACTCACCCACCACGACTTGGCCGCTCGCGATACCCATCCTCACTTGCAACGGATATCCCTGATTTGCGGAGATGGTGGCCACCGCATCAACGATCTCGAGTGCGGCCAGCACCGCGAACTCGCTGTCGTCCTCACCAGCTGTTGGATAGCCGAAATAGGCCTGAATAGCATCGCCGATGTAACTAGCCGTCACACCCTTGCGGCGCCGGACGACGCTGCTGCAGGTCTCTAGAAAGCTCTCAATCAGGTGTTGGAAATCCTCGGGATCCAGGCGGTCGGCATATTCGGTTGACCCCACCATGTCGCAGAACAGGATGGTGAGATAACGCCGTTCCGCAACAGGTTTCGCCGGACTGCCGGGCAAAATGGGGCTAGCCAATGGAACCGGCGTGGTCACGCTCCGGGACCCTCCTTAGTGCGGCGACCATGTAGCACCCAGTCATGTTATCGCAAATCCCGGTGCTCACCAGTCGCTTTCGATCGCGTCAGGTGGTTCATTGAAGCTCGCCACACTGAACATCGGCGTAGATCAAATGGTCTGCCTCGCTAAATGCCGCTTGGCTCTGGTCGAAGCAGAACCGTTTGGGCACCAAACGAACTAAGGTGCGTCGGTTGCATTCACCGGGCAGATCGATCTGGAAGGTGCGCGGCGACATCGACGGCGCCGGATCGCTCCATTTCTTGTGACCAGCAAACGAAACGTTCTCGATCAACAAGCTGGAGCCGGCTGAACCGACTGGACCGGAGATAGCCTCGAAGCTGATGCCCTTTGCCTGCTCGATGCTTGGATATTCGCCACTTTGCGGCGGATCCCCGTTTGCCGGAATCGTGCCCGCGCTGACTGCCACATTGATCCTGATATCGTCGCGCTCGGGAACACCACCGTAGCTGTTGCGAAAGGTCCAGCTTAAGCGAAGGACACGCGTCCTGACGTCCTCTCCGGGCGGTGGAGGCAAAACCCGAATCTCGGCATCGGCAAGCGAAGAGCCTTCATCCTGCGCTTCTGGCGCCGGGCAGCGCGTGTAGAGTGGGCGGTAGCCACACTCAGGACCGCCGGCTCCCCACAGACAGTCGCTCAGCTTGCGCCAGTCTTCCAAGCTCAATCGAGGCGTTCCTGAGGACAGGTCATTGCCGGACCCCGGCACCATCCAGGGATGGATGCCGCTGCTGCCGATCGCCCAGTCCGTGCGATGTGCTTCTATTCCGGCGTAGACGGTCTGTTCCTCGTGCAGCTCGAGCAATTGGACCCAGGTTGGCGATGTGACCGCCGGTTCGTACCCGACTGCGTCCGCGGCAAAACGGCGGCCGGTGATTTGTGTGGTAAGCGTGTGGCAGCTTGTGCAGTTTCCGGTCGGATCTTCGACCGTCCTGGCTTGGCTAAGTTCATTGGGATAGGTGCCGGTGTAACCGGAGCCGACCACGCGGAACGGCGCGCCCGGCAACCGCGGTCGGCGCGGTAGAAAATCTCCCAGGCTGAAGGCGGTCGATTTGGAATCGCGGGCTGAACGGAAACCGACCCTGCTCTGTTCAATGTGCGGATCTATCACATAGGGGCTTTTGTTGTCATGGCATGCATGGCACGAGATCTGGAACGTCGGGTCATAGATTTTCTCCGCCGCAACCCTTCCGATGTCATCGGAATAGTTGCGCCCGCCTGGCGGAACGAAGGGCTTTGACCAATCGAACTCGCTCCGGTCCTTGCGGCCGTCGAAGAAGATGATTTCTCCGGATTTCCGATTGAACCCGATGGTGCCGAAGACGGAAAATCTCGGATCCGACCGTGTCCAGTAGGAATCGGTGCTGACCTCGTGGCTGATATTGGACTTTCTGCAGAGGAACAGCCATTCCACGTTGCCGCGCACGACCCTTACTGCACGTGAGTTCAGCCCACAGTAGGTTGAGCTGCCAGTTAGCGAAGGCTTGTCGCATCTGGGCAATGTCGCCGTCCATTTCACCACCTCTCCGTTCTCATTGCTGTGCTCGAACTCCAGCGGAGAGCCCGGTTTTGTCGGATTGGGCTTGAGGTCGACGACATTGCCATCAACTTCCAGTGGGATGACCTTCATCTGTGGGCTGCCGCAATCGCCCTCTGGAATAGGACCGAACACCGCCCGCGCTTCATCGCCAGACCTCGTTATGACGTCGGTGCTCTTTGAGGCTGGCGCCCAAAAGATGTCAGGGTTCCATCGCGTAACGGCTTCGGCGAACGCCTTCCCATCGAGTTCAGCGGGAGCGAAAGCGACGCTGCGAGGGCGCAGCGGCTCGAAAGCGGAACTGCGTGGCAATGGTGACGCCGCGCAGTTGCCCGCCTTGCTGCAAATCATGTCGGCCTGATTGGAGCCTTGCTTCTCGCCGGCTCGCGGCGTCGACACGAAAGCTTCATGTCCGATCGTCCCGGACAACAGGAGAAACGCAACGCCGAGGACAGCAGCGATCAGCGCAACAGCACGCATCTCAGCCCACTGGAGCGTGCCAGTGAACCCATGGCCGATCTCTGGGCGTCATCGCTTCTTCGCTGCGACAGAGCCAGCGTCATAGTCAGCGTGGACAGTAAGCGATTGAAATCGCCACATGCCGTCATCGCCCTTTACAACAGACGCGCGGGCATCCGCCGAATAGTCAAGACTCGGTGCCGAAGAGTGGGAGTCCTGCATTGTCACAAGGACTATCGATTTGGTGTTCACCGTCTTGTCGTTAACCACGTCGAACAAGGTGTTGGTCACGAGATGCCGGGTCTGGAGTTTATCGGTTTCCAGTTTCTTAACTATTATTTTCATTTGCACGAGAAGATCATGTGCCGACTCTGGGCCAAGGTCGAGTGTCAGCTCGAGGACACTGCTGCCTGCATCGCAAATCTCATAGTAAGACGATTTAGGTTCCGCAAAGAGGGTGGCGAACGCGGCTGCATTTTTTTCGTCGATCGTCCAGGCGTAGCGGGACAAAAGATCTTGGATTGCCTGACGGTCTTCGGCCGGAGGATTATTATGGACGTTCCAGCCATGAGTAGCCTCCGTTCCACATGAATCAGCCAAAGCAGTGCCGCTGAAAGCAAAACAGAACCCATACGCCAAGGCAAAATACCTCAAAATCGCGCAGACTGTTATTAAGCCTTTCCAACGCTCGCTCATAATGGCCCCCTCGGATGGAGCTTGATGGGAAAGTAGCGGTTCATCTTATACCACGCTAAAAAAGGCGCCAGTGAAAATCGATGTCATTGGAGGCCGGGGATGTCGTATTCCTGAATTTGTGAATTTGTGGTAAGTTGTACTCCCCTGTCTGCAGCAATTTTATTCCTGATTGCCAGATCAGCTGTGGGTGATCCTGGTATGCGTTAGCAAAATAAAAGCTCACGTAGGCGAAACAATAGATTCTAATCGTGGTTACACAGGAGCAAAAAATGCCAAACATTGTTCGAAATATGGTGTTTCTAATTTCAGCCTTTTTTAGTATAGTTCCTTTGGCGTTTGCGCAGCAGAATCAGGAAATTGAGATAGTTCTGCAATCGCGCCTGACTTCTTTTGGAAACGATACCCCACTAATTATTGACTTTACTCTCACGAACCGGTCACGCAGCCCGATCAGACTGCTCAGGTGGGCCACGCCGATCGACGGCGTCTCGGGCGAAATTTTTTCAGTAGCGAGAGGGTCGCAGCCAATTCAGTATATTGGCCCTTTGGTGAAGCGAGCAGAACCGACCGAGGCTGACTTTATCAATATCGAACCCGGACAATCGATTTCGGTGCCCGTCGATCTGTCATTGTACTACGCCATCTATGAAGCAGGGATCTATGCGGTTACCTATGATACAGAGAGAGTGGGTCTGCTGGTTGGCCCTCAAGGTGCCCTGAGACGCGCCCAGGTTCTGAGCAACGCCGTCAC
Source organism: Mesorhizobium sp. M0862 (assembly GCF_040319795.1). Lineage (NCBI taxonomy): Bacteria > Pseudomonadati > Pseudomonadota > Alphaproteobacteria > Hyphomicrobiales > Phyllobacteriaceae > Mesorhizobium > Mesorhizobium sp. M0862. The sequence goes on along the minus strand of NZ_JAMYOJ010000014.1, from coordinate 87,144 downwards.
GTTCAGGCTTCTATCCGGTCGAATTCCTCCGGAACGGGTACCGCTCTCGGCACCCAAATTCGACCAGTGTGACAGCTCTCAACAGGACGATATTGGCGCTGCGCTGGCGGAAGCAAACAACATAGCCTCGGCTGCCCTGCAGGTTTTGCAGGGCACGCCTTCTGCCCAGCAACCGAATTCCCAACGATATCTGACATGGTTTGGGGCGCATACCGTAGGACTGTACGCGAAGGCCACTGGAAATTTCTCGAAGATTGCGGATGCTCTTGCAAACAAAGCAATATCGTTTGGATGTCACGGCAGCGTCTGCGGACCGGGAGTTTATGCGTATGTGTTCCGTGGTCAACCTTATAATATCTTTGTTTGTCAAAAGTTCTGGTCAGCCGCTCTGAAAGGAACGGATTCAAGATCTGGAACGATTGTACACGAAATTAGTCACTTTGAGGTCGTCGTCTTCACAGACGACTATTCCTCTGGTGGTCAAAATACCGCCAAGCTACTCGCGGTTGAAAACCCCCCGCAAGCCACAGAAAATGCCGATAGTCATGAATACTTTGCGGAGAACAACCCGGATCTTCCGATGTGAGGGACACCCAGGCAACTGATCCAGCGTGGATACGGGTGCCGTATTGCCATCAGAAACGAGAAAAGATCACCGAGGGCCGGACACATTGCGATCGCATGGTGAATGTCCGCTATCGCTCCCGCACACCGAAAGCGGTCCGGTCGCTCTCGGCCAAAATGCGACATTCAACTTTCGTCTCGTCCTGTCAGGATTTGGCAAGCCGCCCGCCGGCTGGCTCCGAAATGTAGGATCGAAGTCCTGGCGCGCATGCTAATGCGGACAACACGAACTGGACCGGTTTGGCAGTGATCCACTGCGCGCGCCAAACCCCGGCCGATTCACGGCGCAGCCGTAAACCCGCACTGCTTCTGTTCCATCTCGATCTGCTTCGTGATGCGGATGGCGTTCTGGGCGTAGGCTTCCGTTACCGAGCCGCTGTTGACGGTCTTGTCCTTCAGCGGGCTGACCGCTGCGCAGAGGTGGAAGACATGCTCGGTGTCGGACTTGGTGGCGCCGTTTTCCGGCGCGATCCAGTAGACGATATCCTGGCCATTGGGGTGCGCCGCGTCCTTCGTCGCCGCGGCCACCGTGGTGGAGTCGGTGGCGATCGCCTGCGCCTGGGCGGCGACCTCGGGCGAACAGGCCGTGGTCGGCTGCCCCGCCTTGATCTGTTCCGCGCAGGTGTTCATGTCCTGCGTGTACTGCTCGACCGATGGCGGCTGGTAGCTGACCCCGATCAGCGTCGCCAGCACGGCCAGCACGGCGCCGATGCCGCCGGCCACCTTCTTGCTCTTCGGGTCCATGTTCTTGTCGTTGAGGATCAAGACAACCAGCGGCAGGAAGGCAATCAGGGTGATGATCGCGCCGAGCTGGTTCTGGACGAAGAACCGGAATGTGTCGGATTCGCGGGCCGGGTCCTTCCGGTTGGCCGCCTTCCAGAGCAGGCTGCCGGCGATGGCGAAGATCGCGATGCCGACCAGAATGCCGATCAGCAGCGGCAGGTTGCCCTGGTCGAACTTGTGCTTGTAGAGCAGTACGATCCCGGCGATCTCGCCGCCAATGGCGATGACCCACGACAGCACGGCGAACAGGCGCAGCCGCGTGGCCCCGGACTTCTGGCCCTGCGTTGCCTGCCAGTCCTTGGTAACGTCTACGGTCGGCTTGTTGTCGGTCATGACCAGATCCCCCGGTATCGACACTTTTGCTGGGCGGCGTCAAAGGCGCCCGGCGCAGCGTCATTGATCGAACGTCGCCTGCCTCGGCGCGAAAGCGCCACGGCAGACCCCATCCTTATTGCGCATGATGGGATTCGTCCATAGCCGAGGGGGCGGACGACGATGCCGGCGATGGCGCGGAGGAGGGCAGGGCAATCGCATAAGGCGGCGCCAGCGAATACCCCCACCCTTGATCCCTCCCCACAAGGGGAAGGGAGACTTGGTAGGCGCCGATCGCCGCAAATCGCCTGGGTTCCACGCCAGAAAGGGTGGCTTGCGGCAGCGTTCCCTCCCCCTTGTGGGGAGGGTTAGGGTGGGGGTCCTCTTCGTAAGAACTCATATGTGATCGCCTTGCGCCGACGAAGGGAAGGTGGGTCGCCGAACCCGAGGGAGCGCCATATGCGATCGCCCTGCCATAGGTCGGATCACGCCACCGCGGGAACGCAACTAATTTGTTTACAAATGTTTCTGGGCGGCATCGGTTTGTGAAGCGCTTCACCGTTGCCGCGCAATCGATCGGTTACAGAGGCGGCGCAAGAGCGGGCCTGAGGCAGCGCTCTGCTGCTGCATGGAGGTAACCGATGTTTGAAAGTCTCAGCAGAATTCGTGCTGCCCTGGCGCGCGCCAGCAAGCACAGGAAGACCGTGCGCGCACTGAACGCGCTGCCGACGGAGATCCAGAAGGACATTGGCTGGACGGAGTCGAGGTCGATCGATGAGATAAGGCTGCCGTTCTAGCGCCGCATCCAGCGTCGCTAATATATCGCTCGCCATCGATTGTTCGGAAGCGTACAGTATAGCATCGTCGGCCACATCAATGGGCGCTGACGCTTGGGAGCGACCATCGCACTCCTGCCCCGACAGGAGGCATTGGAGCCATGGCGGAGCAACCGAGACAGTCCGGTCTGAGCGCCGAGGCGCTCGCGGCCTTGGCGCGGGAAACCGGGGCCTCCGAGCAGCAGATACAAGAGATCGCATCGCTGATCGGCAACGATCGCTCGTCCATCGTGCGCGAAGCGCGCATGGTTGCGGCTGACCGCCCGAAGCGCTGATCCAGGAAAAGCTGCTGGATTGATCCATGGGGCGTCGCCCCTGATTTGTCGGTTTTGTACGAAGTACAATGGCTGAATCCGAGTCAGCTATCGTCCAATGACCGTTTGCATTTGGGCAGGGCGCCGACGGCTGGGAGATGACATGTGCTCTTGCCCTTGACGGGAGAGAGCGATGGACCAGTCGGTCAGCAAGGAGAAAAGCGGCCTCTTGCGCCGCATGAACCCGGCCGACTTCGCACTGCTTGCGCCGCATTTGCACCATCGTGTGCTCGATCTCAAAGCCCCGCTCGAAATGGCGGGCGAGCCGGTCGCCTCGGTCTGCTTCCTGGAAAGCGGCCTGGCCTCGGTGGTGGCGAGGAACCGGCCGGGGCTCGACACCGAGGTCGGCATCATCGGCCACGAAGGCATGTCGGGCTCCGCCTTGGTGATGGGCGCCGACTGGGCGCCCCATGACTGCTACATGCAGATGCCGGGCGAGGCGGTGTGCATCGATTCCGAGCCGTTCAAGGCAGCGTTGCAGAAAAGCCCGACGCTTCGCGCCTTCCTGCTGCGCTATGCCCATTATCTCCACGGCCAGACCAAATCCACGGCGCTGAGCAATGCCCGCGCCAAGCTCGAGGATCGGCTGGCCAGATGGCTCCTGATGTGTGACGACAGGGTGGTCGGCCATCAGATCCAGATCACGCATGAGTTCCTGTCCGTCATGCTCGGCGTCAGGCGTCCGGGCGTCACCATCGGCCTGCAGATCCTGGAAGGGCGCGGCCTGATCCGGTCGCGGCGCGGCGAGATCGTCATCCGCGACCGGGATGGCCTGATCGCCGTCGCCGACGGCTTCTACGGCCAGGCCGAGGCCGAATACGAACGCCTGCTGGGCTGAGCCTGGCACGGGCTGGAAATGGCCGACGCGAATGCCGGTGAAAGCATGTTGCCAGAGCCGCGCCGGCCATTTGCGGCCATCTGGGGAGAGGCCGCCCGGCAAATCTAGCATCGGCGCAAAAGCGGGCAACGAACCGCAATCGCTTGGTAAAAACCGTACAATCGAATTGTGTTGAACCTTGGTTCGGCAAGAGTATGAATCCGCTGTCGTCGACCATTGTATGGGGCGCTGGCGCCTGAGACTTCGACAGGCTCGCGCGCCCGATGTGAACGGGGAAAACCGAAATGGCAGAACTGCTTTTCGATGTATCCGCCTTCGATTGCGCCATCCTGCGCGCCGCCTTCATCAAATCGGTGATGGAAGACAATGTCCCGGAAAAGCGCTGGCGCGCGCTCGCCGCTTCCCTGGTTCGCGACCTGACCGACCACGAAGACGTCGAGCCGGATCTGCTCGGCTGGATCACGCGCAAGTAGCAATATCCTGACGGTCCGGCGGCTACCCCAGCCACCACCACAGCGCCGCGATCGCCGCAAGCACCGCCGCCACCGACAGCCCCAGCATGATGTAGCTGCCCTTGATGATGTCGCGGATGATCTTCTTCACGCTTTCGCGGTCGTTGAGGTTGGGGAAGGGCTCGTTGGGCAGCGCCACGCCGAGGAAGCCGCAGAGCGGCGCCCAGCCATCGCTGACCTTGAACACCAGAAGCTTCTCCGGCGGCACGGCCGCTATCACCTCCTCGGTGTAGGCGTTGTAGCGCGCCACCGCCTTGGCGCGGTCGTCCATCACGCCGGCAAGCGTGCGGCCCCAGATCAGCCTGTGCGACATGTCGCCGAATTTGCGGCCGAACGGCGTCAGCCATTCCAGCACCTTGAACTGCCACAATGTCTCGGTGAAGTGGATGGTGTCGATGGTGCTGTCGTACCAGGCCTCGGCGCCGCGCGGATGCAGGGTGAGCAGCACCTTGGCGTCGGGATAGGCGGCCATCAATTCGCGCCACACGCAGCATCCCGGATTGTCGACCGTCGCCTTGTAATTGGCAAAGACTCTGGTCCAGTCGTGCTGGCTGCCGGGCGGGCTGTTGGCCACCTTGCGCCAGAAGTCGAGATGGCCCTTGTTGGCCTTGTTGAGGATGACTTCCTGCATGTGGTAGCTGGGAAGGCCCAGCCTGTTCAGCGCGGCAAAGGTCGACCATGTGCCGGTGCGGCCGAATCCGGCCCCGATGAGCTCAAGCGTCATTTTAACCCCCCTTGTTGAGACCGCTTTTCTTTTTATGTCGGTCCGCTCGGAATGAGGTTGCATCCGCGCCCCTCGGCGCGCAACAATTTTCCCTGTCCAGGGCAGAAATGTGTTTGCTTTTTCGTCTGGGCCACGCGGAATGAGGGTCTGGCTATTCCAGCGGGTGAGGGAGCCTGATAATAGGTCAGTCAGATTGACCTAAATCGCATGGGCCGGAACGGTCATGCTGGACCAGATGCCGTATCCCGGGAGGTGGGCTCGTGAGTTTGATGGACCTGTTGGCGTCGCGCGCCTCGCGCATGAAGGCGTCGGAAATCCGCGAGCTGCTCAAACTGCTCGACCAGCCCGACATCATCTCCTTTGCCGGCGGCATCCCCGATCCGGCTTTGTTTCCGGCGCAGGCGATCGCCGATGCTTACGCCTCGGTGCTGGGCGGCGCGGAGGCGAGCGCAGCACTTCAGTATCAGGTCTCCGAAGGCTATCTGCCGCTCAGAAAATGGCTGGCCGGCCAGATGGGCAAGCTTGGCATCGCCTGCGACGAGCACAACATCTTCATCACCTCCGGCTCGCAGCAGGCGCTGGATTATCTGGGCAAGCTGTTCCTGTCGCCCGGCGACACAGCGCTCGTGACGTGGCCGACCTATCTCGGCGCGCTCCAGGCCTTCAACGCCTATGAGCCGCGCTACGACCGGCTGACGCCGGATGGCGGCAACATGACGCCCGCCGCCTACCAGGCGGCGGCTGCCGCTGCAGGCGGCAAAGTGAAATTCGCCTATCTCGTGCCCGATTTCGCCAACCCGACCGGCGAGACGCTGAATCGCCAGCAGCGCGAGGCGGTGCTTGACCTCGCCGGCGAGCTCGACATTGCCGTCATCGAGGACGCCGCCTATCGCGCGCTGCGCTATGACGGCGAGGGCCAGCCGCCGATCCTGGCGCTCGACTGCGAACGCTCAGGCGGCATCGAAAACGCCCGCACGCTCTATTGCGGCTCGTTCTCCAAAATCCTGTCGCCGGGCATGCGCGTCGGCTGGGTCTGCGCGCCGCGCCGTGTCGTCGAGCGGCTGGTGCTGATGAAGCAGGCGTCGGACCTGCACAGCCCGTCGATCAACCAGCTGGTCATGCACCGCGTCTCCGAGGCCGTGTATGACGGCCAGGTGGAAAAGCTGATCGGCGCCTACCGCCAGCGCCGCGACGGCTTGCTTGCAGCACTCGAAGCGGAAATGCCGGATGGCGTCAGCTGGAGCCGGCCGGAAGGCGGCATGTTCGTTTGGCTGACGCTGCCTGAAGGTGCGGACGCCACGGCACTGCTCGCCCGCTCGGTCAAGGAAGCCCGCGTGGCCTTCGTGCCGGGCAACGCATTCTACGCCGACGGTTCGGGACGCAACACGATGCGGATGAGCTTTACGCTCGCAGATGAACGCGCCGTGGGTGAAGGCGTGCCGAGGCTGGCGAAATTGATGGGCTAATCTCCCCCCTCGAGGGGGAGATGTCGCCGAAGGCGACAGAGGGGGTCGCCGCGCGTGGAGCGCTAACCTTCATCAGTCGCAGGAGGTCGCGCCCAGTCGAGCCGACCCCCTCTGGCCTGCCGGCCATCTCCCCCTCAAGGGGGGAGATTAGCTCACTCCGCCACCACCAATTTATCCTGCGTCTTCGTCTCGAAATCGCTGGCGTCGTGGCGCTCGTGCAGTTGCATGGCCGGGTCGCCGAAGGCGCGGTTGACCATGCGGCCGCGTTGCACGGTCGGGCGGGCGTCGATCGCCTTGGCCCAGCGTTGTACGTGCTCGTAGTCCTGCACCGACAGGAATTCGGCGGAATCATTGTACATGCGGCCGAGCGCAAGGCCGCCATACCAGGGCCATACCGCCATGTCGGCGATCGAATAGCCGGCGCCGCCGAGATATTCAGTCTCCGCCAGCCGCCGGTCGAGCACGTCGAGCTGGCGCTTGGTCTCCATGGCGAAGCGGTCGATGGCGTATTCGATTTTTTCGGGCGCATAGGCGTAGAAATGGCCGAAGCCGCCGCCGAGATAGGGCGCCGAACCCATCTGCCAGAACAGCCAGGACAAGGTTTCCGCGCGCGCCGGCTGTTCGGTCGGCAGGAACTCGCCGAACTTTTCCGCGAGATAAAGCAGGATCGAACCGGACTCGAAGACGCGGACAGGCGTCTTGCCGCTGCGGTCGAGCAGCGCCGGGATCTTGGAGTTGGGGTTGACCTCGACAAACCCCGAGCCGAACTGGTCGCCATCGTTGATGCGGATCAGCCAAGCGTCGTATTCGGCGCCCTTGTGGCCGAGCGCCAGAAGCTCCTCCAGCATGACAGTCACTTTGACCCCATTCGGCGTCGCCAGCGAATAGAGCTGCAGCGGATGCTTGCCGACCGGCAGCACCTTGTCATGCGTCGGACCGGCAATAGGCCGGTTGATGCTGGCGAACGTGCCGCCATTGGCTTTCTTCCAGCTCCAGACTTTCGGCGGGGTGTATTCGGTCATGCGGGAAATTCCTTGGTTTGGCGGGCGAAACGACTTGCGCGACGGCGCGAGACTGATGGCGGAAAAGTCGGCGGAACCTAGATACGGGAACACATAGGTGCAATTCAGAAAGGTTCAACTTGTGTTGAACTATTATCGATGTCGGCGCCGCCCCTCATCGCCCTGCCGGGCACTTCTCCCCGTATAGTGACGGGGAGAAGGACGCTGTCGCCTACTGATTTCCCCAATTGCCAGCGTTGCCAAGAGCGCCGATGTTGCGGCCATCTCCCTTCTCCCCGTCGCTATACGGGGAGAAGGTGCCGGCAGGCGGATGAGGAGCAGCGCCAGCCTCTGAAATGATTGCCTTGTTGCCTAAGCCCTTGCGCCCTGTGCAGCGCGGCATACCTATAGAGGATACTGCCCACGAATATCTGCCAGGGTGAAAGCATGCCGATCGATCCCGTTTCCCCGCTCTTGCGCTCCGTCGTTGGCGTGCGCGCCATGGTTCCTGACGATGCCTTCACGGCCAATGCCTTGGGCACGCGCCGCGAAGGCAGCGGCGTCGTTATCCGCGGCGACGGGCTGGTGCTCACCATAGGCTATCTCATCACCGAGGCCGAGGAGGTCTGGCTGACCGACCAGGACGGCCGCGTCGTGCCGGCACATGCGCTGGCCTATGACCAGGAGACAGGCTTCGGCCTGGTGCAGGCGCTGGCGCCGCTCGGCCTGCCGGCGGTGGCGCTGGGCGACGCGTCAAAGGCCAATATCGGCGACCCCGTGGTCTTTGCCGACGGCACCGGCCGCTCGGTCAAGGCGCACATCGTCACCAAGCAGGAATTCGCCGGCTATTGGGAATATCTGCTTGACGAGGCGATCTTCATTGCCCCGGCGCACCCGTCTTGGGGCGGCGCGGCACTCATCGGCCAGGATGGCAGGCTGCTCGGCATCGGTTCGCTGCTTTTGCAGATGAGCCGCAACGGCGAGGTCGCTGACATCAACATGGTCGTGCCGATCAACCTTCTGACCCCGATCCTCGACGATCTGCTGACGCGCGGCCAGGTGGCGAAGCCGCCACGCCCATGGCTCGGCGCCTTCTCGGCCGAGTCGAACGGTGCGGTCGTGGTGATGAGCGTCGCCGAAGGCGGCCCCGCCGCCAAGGCCGGCCTGCGCCAGGGCGACATCATCTCCGACGTGCGCGATGGCGAGGTCGACGGTCTCGCCGATTTCTACCGCAAGCTATGGCAGAATCCGGCGGGTTCGGAGATTCCTCTCAGGGTCGTGCGTGACGGTCGTGAGACTTGGCTGCGAGTGAAATCCGCCGACCGAAACAGCTTTTTGAAGAAACCGCATCTGCAGTGAAGGCCAATCTCCCCCCAAGTGGGGGAGATGCCCGGCAGGGCAGAGGGGGGCGCGAAGGATCGCGGCCTCTCGATCTGTTTTCTGACAAGAATCGCGGGATAAACGTGGCTGACACTGGCCGGTGCGTTGGCGGGACAGCGGCCCCCCTGCCGGCCATCTCCCCCACGAGGGGGGAGATTGGCTGCCCCCTCAATCCCCGCATACCCTAAAAGGCGTCCCCGTGTCCCACTCCGCGAAGGGCACGACCTGGCCTTCGACAGACACGATACTGTTCACCTTGCTGTCATCATCCTGCGTCTGCATACTTTTGCCCTTGCCGGTTAGCACGTCGTAGTCGCAGCTGCTGTAGACGACAACGGACTGGTATTTGTAATGGTCATAGGCAACGCCGGCGACGACGAAGGCCTCGTTGCGCCAGGCGATGGTCAGCGTCATGTCGGTCCGCTCGCCGGGGCCGATCAGCCCCGGCAGAGAGATCTTGATCGAGCCGTTGGGCAGCAAGGTCAACTCCGGTTCGATGCCGGAGCCCTCATACTGCGGCTGGTCGTAGTCGTTCCATTCGCCGTAGACCTGCTCATGCACGACGCCGGCGGGTTTCAGAAAATTGTACTTTTTGTCCCTCAGGAAGAAATGCATGTCCATGGTATCGTCTTCGGGCTCGGTCTCGACGATCATCGCCAGATCGGCGGCGCCGTCCCCATTGAAGTCGCCGGTCAGCGCGGTGATGATCTTCTGGGTTTCGATGGGTTCGGCGAGCGCCGAGGCCGGCAGCAGAAGGATGAGGCCGAGTAACATCGATCGCATAGCATTTCCCCCGAATTGCAGTCTGCCTTGCCCGGCTCGACCAGCCGGGAAACTGCCATGAGCGCCGGCTTGGGCGCAAGCCGGCTCGCAATAGGCTAGGGGGTATCGACGCCGCTGACGGAAACTGGCATCGACAGCCGATACAGCCGGCCCGGCAACAACGAGGTGATGATGGCGCCGTTCAAGGTCGATCCCGACAAGGTTCATGAATTCCCCGATCCCGACAGTTTTTACGCCTGGCTGCGCGAAAATCATGCCGGCGAGAGCGAGGTCTGGATCAAGGTCCACAAGGTCGGCTCGGGCCTCGCCTCGATCACGCCGAAGCAGGCCATCGACGTGGCGCTGTGCTTCGGCTGGATCGACGCCATACGCAAGCCGCTCGACGACAAGAGCTTTCTGCAGCGCTACACGCCGCGCGGCAAGAAGAGCATCTGGAGCAAGATCAACATCGACAATGTCGCCCGCCTGGTCGAGGAGGGCCGCATGACCGAACACGGGCTGAAACAGGTCGAGGCGGCCAAGGCCGACGGCCGCTGGGACCGCGCCTATGCCTCAGGCAAGGACATGAAGATCCCTGACGATCTGCAGGCCGCCATCGACGCCGAGCCGAAGGCGAAGGAGATGCTGGCAAAGCTTTCCGCCCAGAACCGGTTCGCGCTGGCGTTTCGAACGCACAACATGAAGACGGAGGCGGGGCGCAGGAAGAAGATCGAGGCTTTTGTCGAGATGCTGAAGCGCGGCGAGACGATCTATCCGCAGAAGCGGTGAGGCGACGGCAAGCGGCTGCCATGGTGCGCGCAGCTAAAAACCCGCGTGTGAGGTTCTGGCCTCCCTTTCTCGGACATAACCTATTGTTTTTACGGTATTTTCCACTCGGCGTGTGGGTGATAGATGCGATAGTGGAAAAAACAAAGCAACTTATTGTTAATTAAGAGTTTTCCACTATGTTAACTTGATCCTGGCTTAAGAGTGGAAAACGATGCTGAGAGAGTTGACCGGCGAGCAGCGGCGCCAACTCATAGATACGCAACAGGTCTACGAGGCCTGGCAGCGTGCTGATGACCAGCGCCAAAGGCGCTTTGCAGGCAGCATGCGCTGGGTTGAGCGCAGCGGTGCTGAATACCTGCTGCGGAAGGTCCGGCAGGTCGAGAATTCACTCGGGCCGAAAAGCAGCCAGACGGAGAAGGCGTTCGCTGCGTTTTCCGAGGGCAGGGTGCAGAACAAGGATCTGCTGGCAGGTCTGGCCGATCGCCTGAACGGCCTGGCGAAAGTCAATGTGGCAATGGGGTTGGGCAGGGTGCCGGCCATCGCCGCACGGATATTGCGGCGGTGCGCCGAAACAGACCTGGTGGGCAAGCAGTTGCTGGTCGTCGGCACGAATGCGCTGTTCGCTTACGAGGCTCTGGCGGGCGTCCAGATCACCAGCGGTCTCACGGCAACCGGCGACATTGACCTGCTCTTCGATTCCCGACGCCGCATCAGCTTCGTGACCGGCGAGAGGGTAAGCCAGTCCGGCCTGATAGGCGTGTTGCGTAAAGTGGACAGGTCCTTCAAGCCGCTCCAGCCCCGAGCCTTCAGGGCAACGAACCGTGATGGCTATCTGGTCGACCTGATCCGACCGCAGGCAAGACATGTCCTCAAGGACAACGCCACTACCTCCGTTACACCGCTTGCCGACGACCTCGACAGCGCACGCACGGAGGGGCTGCAATGGCTCATCAACGCCCCGAAGGTGGAGGCTGTGGCGATCGATGAGCGTGGCTATCCCGTAAGCATGCCGACGGTCGACCCTCGAATGTTCGCTCTGCACAAGGCTTGGCTGGCCACGCGGCCTGATCGGTCTGCGGTCAAGGCAGTGAGAGATCGTGAACAGGCGGAAGCGGCTGCACGCATTGCCACGGGCTATCTTGCGCTTCCGCTGGACAGCGAGCATCTCAAAGGGCTTCCGGGGGCACTGCTGGACGCCGCGGCCGCAACGCTGTCCCTTCCTGGCCCGAGCGGCTTTTCTGAAGACCTTCCAATTGAGCCGGACTGGTAGCGCCCACACGCCATGCTACGAAAATAGCATTCTCCCCTTGCGAAATCTGATGCTACGTTTCCCGGCGCACCCAGGGCGGAGGGGTTGCCAAGAGGAGAAGTGGCGGGCGCTGGCCCGGATTTCAGCGAGAACCGGACGGAGCTGTTGAACCATTGCAAGGCCGCCGCGTTTTCCAGCGTCGGCCACAAGGGAGGAACCACCTGTGAAAGCATCCTATCTCGTCTCAGCCGCGCTGCTTGCGGCGACTGCGATGCCGGCGGCGGCCGGCGAAATTTCCGACGGCAAGGTCAAGATCGGCATCCTCAACGACCAGTCGGGCGTCTATGCCGATTTCGGCGGCAAATGGTCGGTCGAGGCCGCCAAGATGGCGGTCGAGGATTTTGGCGGCAAGGTGCAGGGCGCGCCCATCGAGATCGTCAACGCCGATCACCAGAACAAGCCCGACATTGCCTCCAACATTGCGCGCCAGTGGTACGACACCGAGCAGGTCGACGCGATCATGGAACTGACGACATCCTCGGTGGCGCTCGCAGTCCAGGGGTTGTCCAAGGAAAAGAAGAAGATCGACATCGTCACCGGAGCGGCATCGGCCGACCTGACCGGCAAGCAATGCTCGCCCTACGGTTTCCACTGGGCTTACGATACCCACTCGCAGGCGGTCGGCACCGGCGGCGCGCTGGTGCAGCAGGGCGGCGACAGCTGGTATTTCATCACCGTCGACTATGCCTTCGGCTATTCGCTGAAGGAGCAGACCTCAAAGGTTGTTGAGGCAAGCGGCGGCAAAGTGCTGGGCGAGGTGCGTTACCCCTTGGGATCGACGGATTATTCCTCCTTCCTGCTGCAGGCGCAGTCCTCCGGCGCCAAGGTTATCGGCCTTGCCAATGCCGGCCTCGACACCTCCAATACCATCAAGCAGGCGGCCGAGTTCGGCATCGTCGCCGGCGGCCAGCGGCTGGCAGCACTTCTGTTCACGCTTGCCGAGGTGCACGGCCTCGGACTGCAGGCGGCGCAGGGCGTGGTGCTCACCGAAGGGTTTTACTGGGACCGCGACGACAAGAGCCGCGACTTCGCCGGGCGCTTCTTCAAGCGCACCAACCGCATGCCCAACATGATCCAGGCCGGCACCTATTCGGCGGTGCTGCAATATCTCAAGGCCATCGACAAGGCCGGCACCGCCCGAGGAGAGCAAGAAGGACTGGGATTACTACACCTACCTTGCGACCATTCCGGGCGACAAGGCCTTCATCAAGGCTGAAGACAGCGGCTGCCCGCTCGTCACTAAGTGACGCTGGTGCAAGCCGTGGCCGTCCAGCCGGACGGTGCCGAAATCAAGCCGCGGGTGGTGCTCTCCGTCCGCGGCCTGCGGCGCGACTTTGCCGGTTTCGTCGCCGTCAACAATGTCGACCTCGACGTCCATCACGGCCAGATCCATGCGCTGATCGGGCCGAACGGCGCCGGCAAGACGACGATCTTCAACCTCTTGACCAAGTTCCTGCAGCCGAGCAGCGGCAGGATCGAACTGTTGGGCAACGACATCACCCGCACCGCGCCGGCCAGGGTGGCGCGCATGGGTCTCGTCCGCTCGTTCCAGATATCGGCGATCTTTCCGCATCTGAGCGTGCTCGACAATGTCCGCGTCGCCTTGCAGCGGCCGAGCGGGCTCGGCTTCCAGTTCTGGCGCTCGCTGGCCGCGCTTGACCAACTGACTCCACGGGCGCGCGAACTGCTTGCCGTCGTCGGTCTCGACGATGTCGCGCATCGTCCGGCCGGCGATCTCTCCTATGGCAGGAAGCGCGTGCTCGAGATCGCCACCACGCTGGCGCTCGACCCGAAAGTGCTGCTGCTCGACGAGCCGATGGCCGGCATGGGGCACGAGGATGTCGGCGTCATTTCCGGCATCATCCGCTCGCTGGCAACGGACCGCGCCGTGCTGATGGTCGAGCACAATCTCACCGTCGTCGCCGACCTCTGCGACTGGATCACCGTCATGCAGCGCGGCCAGGTGCTCGCCGCCGGCGACTACGCGACGGTGAGCAACGATGAGCGCGTCAGGGTCGCCTACATGGGGACCGAGCAGGGGGACCGAGCATGAGTGAGCCGCTGCTTGCCGTGCGCGATCTCCACGCCTGGTATGGCGAGGGCCATGCGCTGCATGGCGTCAACCTCGACGTTTTTCGCGGTGAGACCGTGACGCTGCTCGGCCGCAACGGTGTCGGCAAGACCACAACGCTGCGCGCCATCATGGGGGTGGTCCGCAAGCGCAGCGGCAGCGTCGCCTTCGACGGCAGCGACCTGATGCGCCTGCCGCTGCATCGTGTTGCCCATCGCGGCATCGGCTTCGTGCCGGAGGAACGCGGCATCTTCGCCACGCTCACCGTCGACGAGAACCTGATCCTGCCGCCGGTGGTGGCCAAGGGCGGCATGAGCGTCCACGAGATCTTCGATCTCTTTCCCAACCTCAAGGAGCGGCGCAACAGCCCCGGCACCAAACTGTCCGGCGGCGAACAGCAGATGCTGGCCATCGCCCGCATCCTGCGGACGGGCGTGCAGATGCTGCTGCTCGACGAACCGACCGAAGGCCTGGCGCCGGTCATCGTCCAGCGCATCGGCGAACTGCTGGCAACCTTGAAGAAGCGCGGCATGACCATCCTGCTCGTCGAGCAGAATTTCCGCTTCGCCGCGCGCATCGCCGACCGCTTCTATCTGATGGAGCATGGCAAGGTGGTGGAGGGTTTTGCCGTAAGCGAGCTTGCCGCTCACACGCAACAGCTGCACGAGGTGTTGGGGGTATGATGACGACAGCCCACGGCAGTACCCCCACCCCGCTGCTGCGCAGCGACCCTCCCCACAAGGGGGAGGGTGGAGGGCCACCGCCCTACCTCCCCCTTGTGGGGAGGTCGGACCGAAGGTCCGGGTGGGGGTACGTGCCGCACAGACGCATCCCGCTTGCAACACCCTCGGTGACGGCGCCATGACCATGATCTTCGGCATCCCCGTCCAGGCCTTGCTCGGCCAGATGCTGGTCGGGCTGATCAACGGCTCCTTCTACGCCATGCTGAGCCTCGGCCTGGCCGTCATCTTCGGCCTGCTGCGGATCATCAATTTCGCCCATGGCGCACTCTATATGCTCGGCGCCTTCATCGGTTACCTGCTGCTCGTCCATCTCGGCATCGGCTACTGGCCGGCGCTGCTCCTGGTTCCGCTCATCGTCGGCGTCTTCGGCATGGCGGTCGAGCGCGTGGCGCTGTCGCGGCTCTACCGCCTGGATCCGCTCTACGGGCTGCTGTTCACCTTCGGACTGGCGCTGGTCATCGAAGGCGTGTTCCGTTTCTACTACGGCGTGTCGGGCAACCCTTATGCCGTTCCGGCGCAGCTTGCCGGCGGCACCAATCTCGGCTTCATGTTCCTGCCCAACTATCGCGGCTGGGTGGTGGTGGCCTCGCTCATTATCTGCATCGGCACCTGGCTCCTGATCGAAAAGACCAGGCTCGGCTCCTATCTGCGCGCCGCGACCGAAAATCCCGAGCTGGTGCAGGCCTTCGGCGTCAACGTGCCGCTGCTGCTGACGCTCACCTATGGGCTCGGCGCGGCGCTCGCCGGCCTTGCCGGTATTCTCGCCGCGCCCGTCTACCAAGTCAGTCCGCTGATGGGCTCCGATATCATCATCGTCGTCTTTGCCGTCGTCGTGGTCGGCGGCATGGGTTCGATCCTCGGGGCCATCGTCACCGGCTATATGCTTGGCCTCGCCGAGGGCCTGACCAAGGTGTTCTATCCCGAGGCGTCGAACCTCGTCGTCTTCGTCATCATGGCGGTCGTGCTGCTCCTGCGCCCCGCCGGCCTGTTCGGAAGGGACGCCTGAGATGAGCGAGGCAACCCTTCACCAACAGCGCACCGCCGCCTCCGTGCGGCTGGAGCGGGTATTGCTGGCATTGGCCATACTGGCGCTGATAGCCGCGCCCTTCTTCGTCTATCCGATCTTCCTGATGAAGATGCTGTGCTTCGCGCTGTTTGCCTGCGCCTTCAACCTGCTGCTCGGCTACACCGGGCTGTTGTCGTTCGGCCACGCCACCTTCTACGGCGCCGCCGCCTATTTCTGCGCCTACGCCGTCAAGGCATGGGGCTGGCCGCCCGAGGCCGGCATCCTGCTCGGCACCGCCGGAGCGGCCGTGCTCGGCCTGGTCATGGGCTTCCTCGCCATCCGCCGGCAAGGCATCTATTTCTCGATGATCACGCTGGCGCTGGCGCAGATGTTTTATTTCTTCTGTGTCCAGGCGCCGTTCACCGAAGGCGAGGACGGCATACAGGGCGTGCCGCGCGGGCATCTGTTCGGCATCGTCGATCTCAACGTCACGCTCAACATGTATTTCGTCGTGCTTGCCGTCTTCCTCATCGGCGTCTTCGCCGTCTGGCGCATCGTCAACTCGCCCTTCGGCATGATCCTGCGTTCGATCCGCGAGAACGAGAACCGCGCCATCTCGCTGGGCTATTCGGTCGGCCGCTACAAGCTCGCCGCCTTCGTCATGTCGGCAGCCCTTGCTGGGCTTGCCGGCGCCACCAAGGCGATCGTCTTCCAGTTCGCGACGCTGACCGATGTCACCTGGCAGATGTCGGGCGAGGTGATCCTGATGACACTGCTCGGCGGCATCGGCACCATGGTCGGTCCTGTAGTCGGCGCCGGCCTGGTAGTCGGGCTGGAAAACACCCTCGCCACCTCCGGCTTCCCGGTGACCATCGCCACCGGCCTGATCTTCATGATCTGCGTGCTGGTCTTTCGCCGCGGCATCGTCGGCGAGATTTACGCGCGCTGGCTGGCGCCGGCCAACGGCGAGGAGGCCCGCGATCAATAGGTGATGGTCACCACCACCGTGTCGGTGTAGACGCCGGCCGAGGGCGTCGTCTGCGGCGGCACGCGGCCATAGACGGTGAGCGCCTGGGCCGTACCGGTTCCGGTGCCGGCCACCGTGCTTCCCGGCGTTCCGGCATCACCCCAGGGCTGCGCGCGCGCAATGTCCTTGTAGAGGCCGTAGGTGACCCGCTCGGCCCCCTTCGACATCTTGCGGTTGGTCGGCGTGCCGCCTGTCGTGCCGCCATCCAGGGAAACCGTATAGGCGGTCGACGGCGTGCAGGTCACCGAGACCTGGCCGGTGGCATCGGCATTAGCGGTGAGCACGCCCTTTGAGCCAAAATCGATGTTCTGGGTGGTGACCAGGCAGTTTGCCTGGACCGTGGCGTTGATGGTGAAGGTCGGATCGGGCGCCGTCAGACCGAAGCCGGTGTTGCAGCTGTTGCCGAGCAGGTCGTTCTGGTAGCGAAACTCGACGTGGATGCCCGAAAATATCGACTGATAGGTGCCCGGCGGAACCGCTGACTGGCCGCCGGTCACCCGAGCGTAGATCGTGGCGCTGCCGGATGCATTGCCGATGAGAATGGGCACCAGCACCTGCGGCGGCGGGCGCGATGCATAGGCCCAGGCATAGGAACCCCACACGACGCTCATTCCGGGGTCCGAATAGAGCTGGTAGTTAAGGCTGTTGGCGCCGCTCGCCATCTGCCTGGCTGCCGCCGAGGTAGCACCCCCACTGCCGGCGCCGATATGCGGACAGAACAGGATGCGCACCACGCCGCCGGTGCAATTCATGTTGAGTGTCGCCGTCGCGGTGGCTGCGGTGGCCGACAGCGTGTCGATGAGACCGAAATTCATGTCGGTGACGGTACCGGTGCAGCTCTGCGCCCGGGCCAGCGACGGCAGCAGTACGAGGATTATAACGACTGCAGCGCGCATCATTTGGCCTGGGATTTTCATTGGCACACCACATCCTTGATCGTCACTTGCCGGCCTCGCACCGCTTCGAACGGGAAATCCGCTCGGCACGAGCTGCCGTCCGCCAGACCGACCACCACCGCATTCTGCTTGCCGAGGCCCTTGATGTAGGCCTGCCCATCATAGCCGACGACGAAATCTTCCGTGCCGCCGTCGACGCGGCCGGCAAGCCCGGCTTCGAGCGGCGTGCCGCTCGGGTCGACCAGCGTCACCAGCGCGGCCTGCGCCGCCTCCGACACGCCGAACTTCAGCACGACGCCGTTGCGGTCGGCCGGAACGACAGTCTCCTTGGTGGTCGGAATATCGGCGTCGACGGGCAGGTTCTTCGGGTCTATCGACACCGTGTTCGGCTCATAGGAATTCAGCCCGGTGACCAGGATGCGGCCTTTGCTGTCGGTCTTCCCGACCGGCCGGTTCTGATGCAACACCTCCACGTCCGGCGTGCCGACATCGACGACGGCAAAGGCGTCGTCGATGCGATTGGTGGCGAACACGCCGCCGCCTGCGACCGCAATGGCGCCGTCCATCTGGCCGGTCACGCGAAAGTCCTTGTCGAATTGCTGGGCGCCGGCCTCGAAACGCGCAAACGGCGCGCGGTAGCTGACCGCTGCCGAACGATTGGGGACCTCGCCCTCCGAGGTGCGCAGCCGCCAGCCGATGCTGCCGTCCTCGGCCCGCTCCGATTTGGCGAGGTCGGCCACGACATTGAGGCCGTCAGGCCCATGCTCGACACCCGTCGACGCCATGACGTCGTCATTGAACGGGATCGAAATCCCCGCAAAGATGCCATAACTGTCGCCGTCGTCGAGATCGGCGAAGGCCGTGGCATAGAGCGTGCTGCGCTTGAAGATCGCCTGACTATAGGAGAGGCCGACGATCTGGCTGGTCTCGCCTTCGGCATCCTTGAGGTGGGTATAGGAGAAGTTGAGGCTGGAGAAATCGATCGGCATCGGCACGCTGAGCGTCACCTGGTCGACCGCCCGCGGCACACCGGCGCTGAAACGGGTGAAATCATCGGGATCGAGTATGACCGGCTGTGCCGTCACCGAAGCGATGTCATCATAGCCGCCGAACGCCCGCTGCATGCGGGCATTGACCGCCCAGCCATCATAACCGAACTCGACCCTGGCATCGACCAGCGAGCCGGTGCGCCCGTCATGATGGCTGCCGGCGACTGCCAGCGAAGCCGCGCCATATGCCCCGAGCGGGAAGGCAGCGCCTATGCCGCCATTGATCAGATCCGCGCCGCCCTCGGCATGGGCTTCCAATGTCAGCCGGTCGGTCACGCCGTAACGCGCCGTGGCGACCCCCATGACGCGGCCGTCATAATCGTCGGAGGAGATGCCGAAATTGCGCCGCGCCATCCCTGCCTCCACGGAAAAGTCGAGCAGTCCCTGGCGCAGCAGCATGCTGGAGGCATAGAACGGCAAGGTGGCCGTTGTCTCGCGGCCGAGGCTGTCGCGCAACACCACCTGCGCCTGTCCGGCGCCGGTGAACACCGGCAAATTGGTGACCTGGAACGGTCCGGGCTGGATGTCGCCGGAATAGGTGCGCACGTTCTGCGTATAGACCTCGAGCGTCGACGGCACCGCCGCCGTGCCGCCGAAGGAGGGCAGGGGTAGCGTCACCAGGTCCGATCGCAGGTGGAAGTTGCGTTGCGCCTGGATGCCGCCGAGATAGACCGGACGCGTCCACGACAATCCACCGGAGATGAAGTCGCCGGCGCGGTAGGTCATCAGCCGGTCGGGGTCGGAATAGCTCCATGTCGTGTTGAGCCGCGTGAAGCCGCCCAGCCTGCCCTCGGAATAGCCGGCGATGAAGGATTGGCTGAGCGTTCCATAGGGGCTGAACACGCGCGCATCGAAGCCGCCGGAAACGCCTTGGAACAGCTCGACGTCCTTGTCGAACAATGTGTTGGAGCTGGCAAACAGCGAATAGTTGAGAACCGCGCCCAAGCCCGATTGCGGCGCCGGCCGGTCCTGCAAGCGCAAGCCGAGATCCACCATGCGCGCCTCGCGGCTGTCATTGGCGGCGGTGACGTAGAGGCTTTGGGCTACCTCATCGATCCGAAACGAAACGTCGGCCAACTGGTCGAGCCTGACCAGGCCGCCGGCGTCGGCTATGGCCTCCGGCGGTTTCAGGCCGACCTCCTTCAGCTCTTGGGGCGCCGCCGCCAGCCCACCATCCGGCATCTCGATAAAATTGCCGACCAGCTTGGTCGAAACGTCGTTGATGAACACCTCGAGATAGAGGCTGCGGCCCGCTGGCAAAACGGAAGCCGGCTGTTCGAGGTTCGTCACGGCCGGAAATTCCTGCGAACGCACCGCCAAGCAAGGTGTGAAAGTCGCAACCGCGACGATGACAGCGACGCTACTTGCCCTTGACGGCAACGTTGGCATCGAAGGGTCCAAGATCGCTCTGTGCCTTCAAAAGCACGGAGCCCGCGGACAGTGATTTGCCGCTGCCGATCGGCCACTGCATGGTCGCGCCGCCCAGCACATAACCGACGAGCCCGTTTCGGTTGCCGAGCTTTTTGCCGTTCTGGGTCAGGGATAGGTTGGACAAGCGGAGACGACTTTCACCGGTATTGCTGGCTGTTAGCACAAGACTGCCGCCCTTGCGCGAAACACTCCAGGCGACTGCCGGCGCAGCGGCATCGGCGTCGCGGAAAAACACCGGGACCGAATAGCGCAGCGCGAGCGCGATCGTACCGGCCTTCTTGCGCGACGGGTCGGGTAACTCGTCGACGATGACGCGGTAGCTTTCCTCGGCCCGCACCGGCGCCTTGCTGACGCGCACGACGCGAACCACGTATTGGGCATTGGGTCCGAGTTTGGTCGATGGCGGGCTGGCGACGACGTCGGTAGTCGGCGTCAGCGTCTCGATCCCGCCAGCCTGGCTCCAGGCGAAGACGCGTATCTGCACATTGATCGGCCGCTTGGGGTCATCGTTGCTGAGGTTGAGAACCGCCGAGGCGTCGGGCGAGATCAGCTCGAGACCTGTCGGCGCCACCCTGAGCGAAGCGGCTTGTGAGAGACCGGCGCACAGCAACAGAACAGCCGTGGCTCCGATGCATGAAAGCATGGATCGCATGATCGTCCTCGTGTTGGTATCGATTGTCAGTACGTTATGGTGATCGCAACGGTGTCGGTGTAGAGGCCCGCCGCCGGTGTCGTCTGCGGTGGAACACGCCCGTAGACCGTCAGCGGCTGAATGGCGCCGTTGCCGGTTCCGCCGACCGTGTCGGTGGGGATCGTGGTGCCCCAAAGCTGCGTCCGGGTGCTTTCCCTGTAGATGGTGTAGTCGATCGTCGCCGACGCCGGCCCGGTCATCTTGCGAACAGCAACCGTTGCGCCCGCGCCCGCTCCGGCGCTCAGACCAACATTGTAGGACTTGCCGGTCGTGCATTGCACGTTGATGGTGCTGGTCTGGTCGACATTCGCATCAATGACACCGTGCGAGCCGAAATCGAGATCGCTCGCCGTCTGCACCTTGCATTCGTCGGTAATCGTGATGCGGACATTCATGCTGCCCGTCGCGGTCGCGGCGATCGCGGGCAGGATGGGAAGCAGCGACGCTCCCGCCAGCAGCGCATATTTCAGCAATCTCATGCGTGTTTCCTCCGTCGGGCAGACCGTTCCTCGCAACACAGTCTTGACCGGATTTCACTCCTACAGCTCCTCCGTTGCATGCTTCGCAAGACATCAACGATACAGTAATGTCAGAAGCGAACTGTGCAACGATTATTACAACTTAGATTCGGATTACGACAGCGAATAACTTCGGTATGTATCGGATAATTTTGGTTAATATTTGGTTAACAGAGATGAAATGGACATTTTTCCGAAGTGAAAGTTCGTCTGTCGAAAATTTATTTTGCTTCTCGTGCCGAAAAGGCGAAAATATCTGGCAAATCATCTTGATTTTGTAGAGTCTCACCTGTCGTACTTTATTATCGATATTTCGCGGCGTGCACCGGCGCCAAGCAGCCATCGCCATAGCCGCGCCGGTAGCTGTTCGCGCCTGTCCAAGCCTTGCGGTCGTGCTGACAGGGCCGCATTCGCCAAAACCGTGTTCCGCCCGGCCCAAGCATGGCCGTCCCGGCTGAGATAAATCCACCGCCGTCGGATCGCGGCGAAACACATGCGAATCGTTCTTGCCACGCTGGCCCGGATTTCTTCGGCGGCGCATCGGCCGGACGGGAGATGCGCCTGTTGTCCCTTGGAGCCATGATCCACGGCCGGCAGCCGCGCGGACCGGCTGCCAGACGTCAGAAAAGGAAGAACGATGAAGAAGACCTATGAAAAGCCACAGCTCGAAAAGCGCCAGAAGCTGTCGCGTGTGACGGCTGTCGCCAGCCCATCAGTGTCCAGTGAGAGCTGACGCCGTCGACCGGCATCGAACCACCAGCGGACAAGGAGAGCAGTCATGGATCAGCATGCGAACCCGTCACCCGGCTTCAGGCGCAATCCGGGCAAGGTGATCACCGTCGAGCCCTTCAACGGGCGTGTCGTCGTGTTTGCAAGCGGCAACATCATCGCTTCCTCGGCAAAAGCCAAAATGGTGACCGAGCCGCCCCATCCCTTCTCCTTCTACATCCCATTCGAGGACATCGACTTCCGCAAGCTCAGGAAGACGGAGCGGTCGACGCTGTGCCCCTACAAGGGCGACTCCAGCTACTGGAACGTGCTGCCGGCGGGTGAAACCGGCAACGACGCGATGTGGGCCTATGAGCAGCCCTTCGACGAGATGACTGAAATTCGCGACCACGGCGCCTTCTACCCACACCGGGTCACCATCGACGCCGCGCCCGCGCTGAGCGCGTCATGCCTGTCGCCCAAAAGTGCCCAGCGTTTTTGGAGCCGACGACAGGCATGAACAGAGGAATTTTTCAGATCAGCCAAAGCTGTCCTCACCCGGGGGCGCAGCGGTTTTGCGGCAACGGCATGCCGAAACGAAGACAAAAGGTCATGGACGAAAAGCAGAGAGCAATTCTCGACGAAATCCCGCGCCTGCGCCGCTATGCGCGCTCGCTGCTGCGCGACCGCGATTCCGCCGACGATCTCGTCCAGGACTGCCTGGAGCGGGCGCTGCTGCGGCTGGACAACTGGCAGACGGGAGAGAGCCCGCGAAAATGGCTGTTCACGATCATGCATCATCTGTTCATCGACCAGATGCGCAAGGTGAACCGGCGAGGCGAGGCCTCGATGCTGCCGCTGGAGGCCGGCGAGGTGCAGGCCTCTCCCGCCGACCAGCTGGAGAATGTCGCGGCCCGCGAGATCATCGACGCGCTGCAGGCGATCAGCCCCGACCGCCGTGCCGCGCTGACCATGGTCGCCATCGAGGGCTTCTCCTATGCCGAGGCCGCCGAGATGCTCGGCGTGCCGGCCGGCACGCTGATGTCGCGCATCGCGCGCGGCCGTGAGGAACTGCGCGGCCTGCTTGAGGACAATGCGCGCCGCCGCGCGATAAGGATCGTCGAGCCAGGCCCGGGCAGGGCGGTTCCAATCAGGGCGCCAATGGCATGACGAGCCCCAATCGCATGATGACGCCTTACGGCATGGTCCGGCACGATTGCAGGCCTTGTCCGCACTGTGGGCGCGGCGCACCCGGTAACGCTTTCTTCTCTGCTTGCGTGCATAGTGGCGGCGACGGAGTGAGCGAAACCAGGGCATGGCTGAAGAGAAAATACGCAACGGCGAATTCTGGGCGCTTGCGCTCGAACGCGCTCATCTCGGCGTATGGGACTGGGATATTTTGAGCGGCGACTGTTTCTATTCGCCAACCTGGTCGCACATGCTGGGTTATGAGGATGGCGAGCTTGCCAACAGCGACGACCTCTGGCTGAAGCTGACGCATCCCGACGATCGCCAGCGGGCGCTGGCCAGCGGAGAGCGGCACATTTCCGGCCTGACCGCCTCGATCGAGACCGAGCTACGCCTCAAGCACAAGGACGGCCACTGGATCTGGGTGCTGGACCGCGGCGGCATTGTCGAGCGTGACGAGACGGGCAGGCCGGTCAGGCTGATGGGCGTGCAGACCGACATCAGCCGGCAGAAAGAGGCGGAAGCCGAACTGGAGCGGGTCAATGTGCGCTTTCGCCTGGCGCTGGCGGCCAGCGGCACCGGCATCTGGCATCACGATATCGACGCCAACAAGAGCTATTGGGACGCCCGCACCAGGGAGATATTCGGCCTGGTCGCCGACACCGACGAGGTGGCCGCCGACCTCTGGCATTCCTATCTGCACCCCGACGACAAGGATGCCGCAGAGCGCGCCCATCTGGCGCCGCTTTCGACCGACGGCGTCGTCGCCGCGCAATACCGCATCGTCAGGCGCGACGGCGAAATCCGCCATGTCGAATCGCTGGTGCGCTTCATCGCGGCGCCCGAGACGGCGGGCCAGATTCTCGGCACCGTGCGCGACATCACCGAGGACAAGAAACGCGAGCGGGAACTCGCCTACGCCGCTCACCACGATGCGCTGACGGGCCTCTTGAACCGTGCCGCCTTCGACCGGCTGCTGGCCGTGCACATCGCCACCGAGCGGGCTTTGCCGCTGGCGGTGTTCTATGTCGATCTCGACTACTTCAAGGCGCTCAACGACTTCGCCGGCCACGCCGCCGGCGACCTGGCGCTGAAGGGTGTGGCCGCCGGTATTCTGGGCTGCCTGCCGGCATCGGCGCGTGCCGCGCGCCTCGGTGGCGACGAGTTCGCGCTGCTGGTGCCCAATTGCCAACCGGCCAAGGCCGAGGCGCTGGCCGGCGCCATCCTTGCGGCGGTCCGTGACGCCGACCTCGGACTGCCGGTGACCTCGCGAAAACTCGCGGCCAGCATCGGCATCGCCTTCGTCGAGGACACCACCACCACGGTTGCCGATGCGTTGGCCTGCGCCGACGACGCCTGCTATGCGGCCAAGGCGGCCGGGCGCAATCGCTTCGCGGTGTTTTCGGCCGATGCGGCGTCGGGCTCCGGCGGCCTCAACGCTGCGCGTGTCGCCGCCGACACTGTCGACGCCATGGATGACGGGCGGCTGAAACTGTTCGGCCAGGAAATCCATCTGCTCGGCCAGCCCTGGCAGGAGAGCCGCCATGTCGAGGTGCTGGCGCGGCTTGCCGGGCGCAATGGCAAGCTGATCCCGCCCAACGAATTCATTCCGGTCGCCGAGCGCTTCGGCATTGCCTCGCGGCTGGACCGCTGGATCATCAGGACAGCGCTTTCGCAGCATGGCAAGGCGATGCGGTCAGGCGCCATCATGCTCGGCTTCAATCTGTCGGCGCAGACGCTGAGCGATCCGCTGCTGTGGGATTTCGTCGACGCCGTCATCGCCGAGACCGGGGCGCCGCATTCCGGCATCGGCTTCGAGATCACCGAGACCGCGGCCGTCACCAATTTCGACGCCGCCGAGCAGTTCGTGCGCAAGGCGCGCGAGCGGCAATGCCGTGTCAGCCTCGACGATTTCGGCGCCGGCATGAGCTCGTTCGAATATTTGCGGCGCTTTCCGGTTGATCAGATCAAGATCGACGGCTCGTTCATCGAGAACATCGCGGAAAGCCGTTTCGACCGCGAGATCGTCTCGGCCATAGCGGGCATCGCCAAAAGTCTCGGCTGCGCGGTGGTGGCCGAAAAGATCGAACAGCAGGAAGCGCTCGACATTTTGCGCGGCATGGGCGTGGCCTATGGCCAGGGTTTTCTGCTTCACCGGCCGGAGCCGCTCGAGGCGATCGTCGCGCGGGCCGGCGAACAGTCACCGGCCAGCGGACAGTCGCCGGAAAAGCGCTTCGGCTGACGACTTCTCATCGCCTCGGGCTCGCGCGACTTGTCCGGCTAACCGGCGTCGGCCTTTTCCTGCTTTCGCTGCGCCGCCTCCTTCTTGCGGCGCAACACCTCATCTGTACCGACAAGGTCCTTCGAGGCGCCGGAAATGGCGGTCGAGACGACGGCGGGCGGATCGCTGGCCGGAAAACTGTCTTCGAGCCCTGATTGCAACTGCTCCTCGAGCGTCTGCGGGTTCTCGGAGCGGCCTTCGGCGCGGCGCTCGCCAACGGCTTCGACATCGCTCTTGGTGTCGGGGTGAGCGCGGGCTTCCGATATCGTCGACACCACCAGCTCGATGGCGAACTCTTTCATCGCCTCGGCTTGCGGCCCATCGACATCGGAGTCTTCGATCAAACGGATGAGCGACTTTTCCAGGGCGCCCAGCTCCTTGACGCCCTGACACCGCGCCAGACGCTTGGTGAGCGAACCGAGCAGCGCCGGGGCAAAGGTCGAATAGGCAAGCCTGCGTGTGTCGTCGACCTGCTCGGGATGAAGCTTTTGCAAGGACATAGATGCCTCCAGTCAATCAGCCGTGCAGCTTCATGCCGCTGGCCCCTCCTTAGGAAACAGAGGGGAGGGCAAGAGGTTCCATACAGTCCTCGACAGGGTCGACGAGTTCAACTCCACAGCGACGCCATGGTCAGCGACGCTTCGAATATCTGCTCCCTGTTCTCGTTCAGCATCTTGACGGTGATCCGCCGGTGGTCGCCCTCCGGTATCTCGTCGCGCGCCACATCGTGCAATATGCGCAGCGCTTCGGCTCCCGCGCGCTCCCGGCTGGGAAAAAGCTGCCCCTCTTCGTCAATCTGGGTCTCGGCGTTGTACAAGTCGAAGTAGAACCGTTCCATATGTGCAAGTCCCTGCTGGAGAACGCTAAAGCGCGTCGCGGTTGAAAGGGCGCAGGCGACGCGCTTCAGGTCTGTGTTTTTATGCATGTCGTTGTCTCAAAATCGGGGCCATTTTTGAGCGACATGGATTAAATCCCAACCCGCACCCATGGTTCCATGCGACTGTGTCCTGAGCAGATTTCCTGCCAGGAGCCGTCGCCGTGCCGGCCGATTGCAACCGCACCCGATCTCCGGCGTTTGGCTAGGCCACGAATGTCCACGAAATCTCGAACTGGATCCTCGATGCTAGAACCGCTTTATCTCAACCTTGGCCAGCATGACGCTTTGTCCGAGCAGGAAAAGGGGCTGCTGGCAGCCGCCATGACCATCGAGATGGATTTTGCCACCGGTCAGGACATCGTTTCCGAGGGATCGAGGCCAGGCTACAGCACGCTCATCATCGAGGGTCTGGCGGCGCGCTACAAGGTGCTGGAGGATGGCGGCCGCCAGTTCACCTCGTTGCAGGTGCCCGGCGATTTTGTCGATTTGCACGCCTTCCTGCTCAAGACAATGGACCATGGCATTATAGCTTTGTCGCCATGCCGGGTGATCGCCGCCGACCACAGTCGGCTAAGGACGATCACCGAACAGGCGCCTCATCTCAGCCGCTTGCTGTGGCTGGACACGCTCGTCGATGGCGCCATTCACCGGGAATGGATCGTGGCCATGGGCCGGCGGTCCAAGACCTCGCACCTGGCGCATCTTGTGTGCGAGCTGTTCGTCCGGCTCCAAGTGGTCAAGCAGACCAACGGCATGAGTTTCCGGCTTCCCCTGTCGCAGGCGGAACTGGCCGATGTGCTTGGGCTTTCGGTGGTCCACATGAACCGGGTCATCGGCGCGCTGCGCAAGATCGGTGTGATCGGCTGGGCGAATTACATGGTGACCATTCTGGACTGGCAGCAGCTGGTGGAAATCGCCGAGTTCGACCCGACTTATCTCAGCATGAACCGCGAGCCGAGATAGGCTATCCGGCGTTCGCCATGACATCGCAGGCAATCCGTCAGCCGGTCTTTCAACGATGCCCATCCAGCGACGCCAATTCGTCGAGCATGGCAAGGGCGGCACTTGGCTTGGCCGGCTTCAGCAAGCCCTGTTGGGCGGCGGCATTCTGGAAAGCGGCAAAGGCGATGTCCGGGCGGCAAATGCCGTTCAACGCGTCGTCCACCAGCCTGTCGGCCGCCTTGTAGGCCGCCGTCTGCTTGTTCTTCCATGTTCCGCCTAGCGCCCTCCTGGCGTCGGCGATCGACGACACCGTCATCGCGCTTCCGTCCACGAATCTGATCGTCAGGGGCAGAAAACGGCTCATGCGCTCACCATCCAAACCATTCGCGTCTCGCCCGGATCGATCTCATCACCTGCCTCCTTGAAAACGGGATCGCCATAAACGAGGAAATCACAAACTGGTTGCAGCTCGGCGAGCTACATGTTGCTTGCCGGCCAGATCGGCCGATGCGGACGATAAGGCGGCCGCGGCGCCGGCTTCAACGGGATGTCGGCGAGCGAGTTGCGGATCGGCCTGAACAGTATCGGCGAAGACGCGGCGCGGCGGTGCAATACCGCGGCTGACAATTTGGCAATCAGATTTCGAACGTCCATGGGACACCTCGAGCGCGTTGAGAGTCCCCCCCATCGCGATCACCTACCACCTCACGCCCAGCATCCGCATTTAACTTTGATATAGGCCGGACGAATACGCGCCGCGCGCAATGTCTGCCGCCGAGATTCTGCCGATCCTCGGCGGCGGCTATTGAGGGCGGCGCCAGGCTGGCGGTCACGCATCCCAGCAGCGACGTCGCAGACGCTGCTGCAACCGGATGAATTTTCGTGCATTCTTGTGCATGGCCACAATGCTTCGAACCGACACGCCGGCAAAATGCTGCTCCTATTGCGGTTCGCGAGAGCATGACTACGAGGATTGTCCGAAGCGCAAAGCAGAGGCGGAGCGGCAGTGGGAAGGCCAGGCAAAGCCCGGCGCCGAATCCGAGGCGACGGCCGAAGCCTAGCCGGGCTCGAACAGCTCGATCACGTTGCCGGACGGGTCTTCACAAAGAATCTGTCGCCCGCCCGGACCTTCGACCATCTGGTTGCGGAACCGCACGCCGGCCTCGCCCATCTCAGTCACGATTGACGGCAATTGCTCGACTTCGAGCACAAAGCGGTTCCATCCGCCCGGCTCGGGTGTCCGGCCGTCCGGCATCGGCCTGGCTGCCGACGCCAGGGGGCCGGCGAGCCAGAGCGAAAGGCCGCCGCGCGTCAGGATGGCCATCGCCGGACCGAATTGCTGCTTCAGCGCGAAGCCCAGATGGCTCGTATAAAACGCGATGGACAGATCGACATCGCGGACCAGATATCGGACGGACACCATTCGCAGGCTCCCTCACAAACGCCCTCCCGAGAGATAGCTGGCGGGACAAGCTGGGGCAAGCCCGCGGCGCACGGTTCGGGCGTCTATGGTGCGATTGCGTGGTCGGCCTGTCTCTCTCTCACGAAGGCCGTCAGCAACTCCATTCCCGCCGGCCAGTCGCCCAGCCCGCTATTGCTGTTGATGTGACCAAGCGGCCCGGCGATGTGCAGTTCGCTGCCCCATTGTGCGGCTTTCTCACGGGCATAACCGTTCGGATCATAGGGATCGTCGGTGCTGGCAACGATCAGCGAGGGGAAGCGAAGCGGCCCGCGCGGCGTGTCGGCGAAGGGAATTCCGTAAGAGGGGTAGACCGGCGAGGCCGGGTCGGGAACCGCAACCAGAAACGCCCCGCCGATCCGACGGCTCGACACCGCCTGCCAATGCGCGACCAGCAGGCAGCTGAGACTGTGGGCGACGAGCACCGGCGGGGTCTGTGCCTGTGACACCGCGACGTCCAGCGCCGCCACCCAGTCGTCCAAATCCGGCAGCTCCCAGCTTGCCGGGCTGAAGCGGCGCATCGCCGGGTCGGCCTGTTGCCAGCGTGTTTGCCAGTGGGCCTCGCCCGATCCGCCGCTGCCCGGCAGAATGATGAAGTCGGTCATGGAAAATCCTGTTTCTTCGCCGCAGATGATGTCCCAATCCTAGGGCTTCTCCTTGTTCGCGGAATGAGAGATCATCGGAAAGCGACGAAGAATTCCGATGGATTGAAGGTGTTCATGACAAACGGCGATTACCGGCCACGGCTCGACCCCACCGACATGGCAATCATCGAGATCATGCAGGAGGATGGCCGCATCGGAATTTCCGAACTCGGCCGCCGCGTCGGCCTGTCCCAGCCCGCGACGTCGGAGCGGGTGAAGCGGCTGGAGGAGCGCGGCATCATCGCCGGCTACCGGGCCGCGATCGATCCCACCGCCCTCGGTCTCGGCACCATGGCCATGATCCGCCTGCGCACCACGCATGAGCACATCCAGACCTGCCTGAAGAAATTCGCCGCCATGCCGCAGGTGCTCGAGGTACTGCGGGTGACCGGTGAGGATTGTTTCCTCGTCAAGGTCGTCGTGCCGTCGCCGCCCGACCTCGAAAGCATCGTCGACGCCATCGGCCGCTACGGCGCGGTGACGACCAATGTCGTGCTGCGCGCCGAGCCGCCGAAGCGGCTGGGACGCGAGCTGATGGCGAAGCTCTGAGCGGCCACGCGCGGCAAGAGGATGGCAAGCGCCTCCTTTTGCGAGGTCCGGCTTTGCCGGGAAAGAATTTCGCGGGCTGGTGTAGGATCGGAGGCGTGGCGCCCGTCCTTGGGACGAACCCGCTGCAAACCTTTGGAGAACATCATGGAAGCCGTTCAATCGCCGTGGCAGACCGCGGCCATTCTCATCGCCCGCCTGACCCTGGCCGCCATGTTCGCGATGGGGGCAGCGTTCAAGTTCATGGATATGAACATGACCGCCGGCTACATCGCCGCCGCCGGCTTCCCGTTCCCGCTGTTTCTGGCCTGGTGCGCCGCGATCCTCGAAACGCTGCTGGTGATCGCCCTCCTGACCGGAGCGTTCTTCACGCCGGCCGCCCTGGTCGCCGCCGTCTACGTGGTCTTCCTAGGCTTTGCCTTCCACGGCCCGTCGCACTGGGCCGGCAACCAGGCCGAGTTCGGCGCCTTCATGTCCCATTTCCCGTTCGCCGCCGGCCTGCTGTTTGCCGCCGTGCATGGACCGGGCAGCGTGCTTGCCTCGAAACTTGGCCGAGGGTGAGGCCCCGCGTCGGCAGACCGCCTCACATCTGGTCGTTGTAGGGTTCCTTCATCTGGCCGACCATGCGGGCCAGTTTCGAGAAGGACGGCATGTCCGCCTCCGGCTGGCATTGATTGGCCAGTTCCAGCAGTCTGATCGGAAAGTTGACGGCGTCGCGGTTGGACTCCGACATGCCGTCGGACCGCTCCTCGCCGGTTTCGATGGCCTTGCGCAGCGCGATGTCGATATCCTCCACCGTGAGCAGGCCCTTGCGCACCAGCACCTGATTGATCGAGGCGACGGCCATCAGCAGGCCTTCGAGTTGCAGATTGGCGACGTTCATGGCTGTTGCTCCCATTTGGCTCACGCTCAACGCATGAGCCGCTGTTACGATCCGGACGGGGATGCAAGCGATAGGCGTCGGCTGATGGCCTGCGCTACTCTTCCATCCAGCGGCGGCCATATTCGGCCCACAGCGCCTTGACCTCCCGGCTGCCGAGGCGAGGGGCCGAGCCGTCGCCATAGGCGATCGAAACGCCGCTGATGTCGTAATGGGGATGGGCGTCGATGACGAAGCGGATCGCCTCGCCGAGCGGCCTTCTGCCGATGACCGGATCGGCCTGGCCCTGGCCGACGCTGCGAACGCCCGAAACAGTGGCTGGCGCTTGCCGCATCCTGAACACGGATGCCATGGCTGGTTTGTCCATCCCGCTCTTCCCCGAGTTGGATTGGAATGATTCCATAAGAGCCAGCTAATGACCAGTCGCTAGACGGCCTGTCGAAGGCTGCGTCTTGTATCCTGCAGCCGGTTGAAGGACTGTTCAGGCCAGCGGATCCGCCGCCGGCGGCCTGGCGGGAAGGCCGAGCCTTGTCCGCTCGCCGTCGGCAGACTCCTCGGCCGCTTCCTGGGCCATGAACAGATGCTGGGTCACCGTGCCATTCTCGGCAACCAGCACCGCCCATTGGCGGCGGTCGACACGTTCCACGCGAACGTCATTGGGCTCTCCGGCCACCATGATCGTCCTCCAGCAGGCGTACGGCACGGAGGGGGCGTGCCTTTACGCCTTGGTCTTGCTCTTGGCCGGCGCCTTGGCGGCCGGGGCCTCGGGTGTTCTGATGCCGAGCCCGAACTCCTTTGCCAGCTCCGATCGTTTGGCGGCGTAGCTGGGCGCCGTCATCGGATAGTCGCCGGGCAGGTCCCATTTGGCGCGATAGGCTTCCGGCGTCATGCCATGGGCGGAGCCGAGATGACGCCGCAGCGACCTGAACTTCTTGCCATCCTCGAGGCAGTAAATGAAATTCGGCGTTACCGAGCGCTTGCGGTTGACCGCGGGCTCAGGCGCAGGTTGCGGCGGAGCAACGGGATTGTCCACGGCCGCGAGCGCTGCATTGACGCTCTCGATCAACGCCGGCAGGCTATCCGGAGGCACTGAATTGTTGCGCACGAATGCCGCGACGATGTCGGCGGTCAGATTTATATTTCGGATTTTGTCCTCAGACATGGCTTCTTTTGCCCCCTTGATGCCAAAGGGCAAATTATCAGACAACATCAGCCGACGGCATGGCACTTTAGAACATATGCATATGACTTGACGCCGGATGTGGTAGCGCTAGCATCGCCGAGTCTCCGATCGATGTCGATGTAGGAATTCTTTCCTGACATATCTTGACCGGTGAGGGCAGCTATGCTATGATTTGTTCATGGTGCTGATTTGCGCCAGCAACCCGCCGCCCAGGCGGGTTTTTGTTTCATGCCGGCTTGGAAACAATAACGGCCAGTGACGCGAGTTTTCCCTCGCTCAGGCTGCTTATGTAGTTTTTTCGCCGACGCACGAACTCGGCGCCGAGCACGATCTCATTGGCCTGCTGCTGGGCGGGCGAGGGCACGATGCCGGAATTTGCCCGTTTCAACGCCAGCTCGACGTGATCGCCGGTTTCGTCGATGACGTCGTCGACCCGGAATCCGGCTGAAGCAAACAAGACCTTCAGGGTTTCGCGGTCGACGAGATGGCTGACCGCAGCCGACACCGCCCAAGGCAAGGGATAGTGAGGCTCGCCGTCCGCCAGCACCGCCTCGGTCCAGACAAGCCTGGCCTTCGGCTTCAGCACGCGCCACGCTTGCCCAATGACCGCCGCCTTGTCAGCGATATTCATGCCGACATAGAAGCAGATTGCCGCGTCGAATGTGTCGTCCGCAAAAGGCAGCCTTGTCGCATCGGCCTCATGGAAACGCACTTTGTCGCCGAGGCCGCAGAACTCGGTCAGTCGGCGGGACGCCACGACGAACGCCTGCGTCAGGTCGACGCCGTCGACGCTGCACCCATAGGTCTCGGCAAGGAACCGGGCCGGGCCGCCAATGCCGCTGCCGATGTCCAGAACCCGATCGCCGGCGGAGGGCGCAAGACGCGCGGCATGGTCCTGCGTGGCGATCAGCTCGCGGCCATGAAGCTGATCGAACGGATAGAGTTGTTTGGCTGCGAGGCTGCCGGCCTTTGCGTCCGGCACAGCCGACAAGATGCGCTCGACGATGCCGCCGCTGCCATAGTGACTGGTCACATCGCTCATTGTGCGCTCTCCGACGAGGCCCAGCATCCCATCGAAGCGGCCCTCGCGCAATGCTGGCGGCGGCAAGGACGAGGCTTTGACCAGAGTAGGAATTATTTCCCAATTATATAATTGACGTACCGGGAATAAATTCCTAATGATTCGCACCGACAGGCCGGCACCAGAAATTGAAATCACGCCCGAGATAATAACGCGAGCGGCAGACGCGATTCTTGGCTTGTGGTTTATCGACGGCTTGGAGTTCAGGTTATCCAATGATGACGCTGAACGAGCAGCGAACCTAATCCTGAGCGCCGCGCTCGGATTGGATGTTGGCGATCAGGGCCGTGCACAGTGATCGCAGTGCCTCAAACTGGCTTATGTAGTGTGACAGGTCGCCAGAAGTGTACTGATAAGTGGCGGCGCCGATACTCTGTCCTTTTCGGTGCCACTTGTTTGGATTTGTGTTGTTGGGACAGAGATAAAATCCAACCTCGTTCAGGTCAAAAACGATACCATGAGCGATTTCGTTTCGGCGCGCCCCAAAGTCCTTCACTTGCTGGATGAGGGCTTTCGCATCGACGAGAAACTTCGAATGTTTGAGAGCGCGTGGAATGGCTGCGTCGAGCATTTGCGTTCGCCCAGACGATGAAGAGACTGCGATGAATGCGGCGATTCCAGAACGGTTGGATTGGAGCGCGTTCGGTGAGCCCGATACGAGGCAATCAAACAGTTCAGCGAGCGCCGACTCCAGAAGCTCCCAGCTAGTCAACGCTACGCCGACGTTGAAGAATATGCTATCAGGCGTTGCGTCGCCCTTGTCGGCTCTAGGCCGAACGTCCCAAGGATTGTTCATGTCGGAAACTTCCAAAGACAAAGACCAGGAAAAGGGCGACGAGGTATTGCGCCGTTTGCTGAAGACGCCGCCAAATCCAAAGACCGGGAAGGCTCAACCGAGTCGACACCCAGAACAAAAGGATTCAACGAGTGCCAAACGTCCCCGACTGGGAAAACGCAAGTGATGAAGTTACCCGTTTCGTTTTCGATCAAGCGGACAAATATCTTTCTACCCAACTAACCACTGGCATTGCTGCTGATCAACGAGCCACATCAGCGGCGGCAACCTTCAGCGGGTTCTCTGGCGCTATTTTGGCTGCGTCGGTCGGATATTACGCCGCAAAACCTGATCTTCCGCTGCTTTTAGCTGGCCTCGCCATTGGAATTGCCTTTGGTATTGCAGCAGGTTGTAGTTTCTATTCGGCCCGTCCTGTCGATTTCAACTATCCCGGAAACGAACCGGAGAAATGGTATGGAAGCCTGTCGGACCCGCTTCACGAGTCGATCGGCATAGAGGCCCAAAACTATTCGGCAGGCATCGCTGAAAACGCAATTATACTGGCCGGCAACGCAAAGTGGCTAACTATTGCATTTTGGGCGGCGGCAATTGCACCGCTTGCCGGCCTAGCACTATACGCAATCGCTAACCTTTTTTGCCACGGCTAGACCGTCCCGGTCCCTTGTCCTTTGCCTGGGTCAAAGCTGACGCAGCTACGCTTTTCTCAGCTTTTGATGACTTGGGATTGCTTAGAATTTTGGACGCCGCGCTTGCGACGCCCTTAGATGTGGTTTCGTTTTTTGCCATTTCTCTCCCCACCTTTAGTTGGTGCATGGGAACAATGGCCCGCCGTTTAGTCTGAGTCGAGTCGGCGTTTCTTTCGCCTGTGGAGAAACTTTCTCGCCTTCTGCTTAGGCGTGACCGGCTTCACCAATCCGCCGATAGGTCAAACGCTTGTCGCGGCCATGCGAAGCAAGTCTTCGGCGCGTTCTGCATCCAAGACTTTCAACGCGGTGCGGCGATTGTAGCGGAAATCGAACTCGGCAAGGTAGCGGTGCAAGTGAGCTTCGCCGCAATGCTGATAGACGCCAACCATGCCGCGCTTGAACACTGAGAACACGCCCTCAATAGTATTTGAGTGGATGGTCTCGGTGCCTTCGTAGCGCACGTATTCGCCAGCGCGTGATTGGTCGTCTTGTGCGATGCATATTCCTCGCCAGTGCGCGTGTAGAGGCGCGACGAGTCGGTATAGAGCGTCGTGTCACGCGACACGTTGCGAACCAGCACATCGCGCACGGTAGAGGCCGTAGCGTCGTTCAAATGGAACATGCGGGCTTTGCCGCCGCGCTCGACAAGACCAACCACAATGCGCTTATGCGCGCCGCCGCCCTTGCCCTTCTTGGTGAAGGGACGGCCCATGCGCTGTTCTGAAATGCGGGGCGTCTCACGCTTGCCGATATAGGTCTCGTCGGCTTCAACGGTCTTGCCTTCGCCGCCAAGCGGACCGGCAGACTTAACGTCTTCCTTCATGGCTTCGCGAATGCGGTGAGCCATAAACCAAGCGGTCTTGTAGGTGACGCCGAGCATACGGTGCAGCTGGTGAGCGGACATGCCTTTCTTGGATGAGGCGTAGAGATGCGAAGCCAGCACCCACTTGTGCAGGCCGATCTTGGAACGCTCGAATACAGTGCCGACCGTTACAGAAAAGGGCGCACGGCATTCATTGCATTTGTAGACGCCGGGGCGCGTGGACTTGCCCGCCAATTTGGTAATGCGCTCAGGATTGGCATTGCCGCAATGAGGGCAGAACGGGCCGTGGGGCCAATGGATAGCCTCCAAATGCTCGCGGCCTTGTCGGCGTCGTGGTAAATGGCGTTGGTCAGATCGAACATTGCGGTAACTGCTTGGATCCGTTATCGCAAAATCCGTCTGGTACGTCAAGTATATAATTAGGAATTATTTCTTATTTGCCTTGACGGGTGAGGGCAGCTTTGCTATGATTTGCCCACGATGCTGATTTGCGCCAGCGACCCGCCCAGGAGGCGGGTTTTGTTTTCCTGATGCCCACAGCGTGCGGATATCGGATGTCGGCGGGACAGCACCCCCCTCTGGCCTGCCGGACGTTCGTCGTTCGGAAAGCCAAGCAATTGGCTTTCCGTCCGCTGCGCGGACCACTCCTCAACCCCCACACGGGGGGGAGATCGGACTGCCCCTTGCTTTCGCCAATCGTCAGCGCTGCAAATTGGTCGCGACCCTGGAGCTGCCAATCTCCCCCCTTGAGGGGGAGATGTCCGGCAGGACAGAGGGGGGCGTGAAGGAACGCTATCCTCGGTTCATTCTGCCTTATCCGCGAGGCCTCCCTTGTCCAACCGCTATGCCACCATCATCACCGACGATGACGGCCGCGAGGTCGTCAGCGCCATTGGCGTGTTCGAGGGCGCTGCCCCGCAGGCGCGCATCGGCCGTATCGAGCCGGTCGTGCCGGGCGTGCTGATCGGCATGGTTCGCGGTGGTCCTGTCGATGCCATCGGCGGCTTCGGCTTTCCGCGCGGCGCGCACGACGCAAGGGCGATCGCCAGGGCAAGCCTGAAAGCCGCGTCTGCCGAAAAGCGCCACGCGCCAGCCGGTGCCGCCCGCAAGGCCGCCCCAAAACGGTCAGGGCCAAAATCGGCACGGCGCAAGTCCGGCAAGATCAAGTCCGGCAAGATCAAGCGGGCAAGGCCGGCAAAGCAGGCGAAGCAGGCAGCGACCGCCGAGCCCGCCGGGATCTCGGATCATGGCTGACCGGACGGCGCCGCGTTCTCGTCCTGGCCGCAAGGCGACTGCCGCCGCTGCCAAGCCGAAGCGGACGAAGAAGACGCTTGGCGATGATTTCCTCGACGCGGTGCGCGCCGACTTCCGCGCCCATGGCGCCGGCGTCATTGCCGCGGTCCGGGCCGACAAGCCCGACCAGTATCTGAAGATCGTGCAATCGGTGCTGCCCAAGGATCTGGCCAAGGATTTGCATGTTTCATCTGACCTGGAAGCCCTGAGCGATGACGAGATCCGCCGCCGCATCCGCGGCCTCGAAGCCGTCCTCGGGCCGTTTGGCGACCAGCCTGAAGGCGCGCCGCCACTATCTGGCGCTGCTGCAGGAGCTGGACCGCAGGCGCAGGACTAACCAGCTTGCCGCCTACCGGCCTTATCCCAGGCAGGCGCAGTTTCACGCCGCCGGCGCGCAGAACCGGGAACGTCTGTTCATGGCCGGCAACCAGCTCGGCAAGACCAGGGCCGGCGGCGCCGAATGGGCCATGCATCTCACCGGCCGCTACCCCGCGTGGTGGCAGGGCAAGACCTTCGACACCCCCGTCAGGCTATGGGCTGCCGGCGTGACGGGCGAGGGCACGCGCGACAACCCGCAGCGCGTGCTGGTCGGCCCGCCGCAGCAGCAGGCGGCATGGGGCACCGGCATGATCCCGGCCAACGCCATCCTGCACACGACCATGGGCCGCGGCGCCCCGGGCGCGCTCGACAGCATCGTGGTGCGCTGGGGCGGCGGCGGCGATGTCCAGGCCGATGAATCGGTGCTGTCGTTCAAGTCCTATGAGAAAGGCCGCGAAAAGTGGCAGGGCGAAACCCTGCACGGCGTCTGGTTCGACGAGGAGCCGCCGCTCGATATCTATTCCGAAGGCCTGGCCCGCACCAACGCCACCGGCGGCATCACCATCGTGACGTTCACGCCGCTGCTGGGCATGAGCGACGTGGTGCTGCGGTTCTTGACGGGTGAGGTGCGCGCTCTTCCTTCCCCCCTTGTGGGAGAAGGTGGATCGGCGCGATAGCGCCGAGACGGATGAGGGGTGTTCCAGCGGAGTGAGGCGTCGGCGTTCCCTGGAACACCCCTCATCCGTCACCTTCGGCGACACCTTCTCCCACAAGGGGAGAAGGGAAGACCCGCCGCGCTCCGGCCCAAAAATATCGTGCGCGAACAAAGCCATATCACGGCATCCCGAATCAATCCGGCAGGCCCCATGACCCGTCACGTCACCTTCATGACCATCGATGACGCCGAACATTATTCGCCGGACGAGCGAGCCGCGATCATTGCCGCCTATCCCGAGCATGAGCGCGAGGCGCGGGCGCGCGGCGTTCCGGTGCTGGGCTCCGGCCGCATCTTTCCGATTGCCGAGGAGCTGATTGCCTGCGAGCCGTTCCGGCTGCCGCGCTACTGGCCGCGGATCGGCGCCCTCGATTTCGGCTGGGACCATCCGTCGGCCGCGGTCGAGCTGGCCTGGGATACGGAGGCCGATGTCGTCTATATCTCCAAGGCGGCGCGGGCCTCGCAGCAGACGCCGGCCATGCAGGTGCTGGCCCTGAAGCCGTGGGGCGAGTGGCTGCCCTGGGCCTGGCCGCGCGACGGCCGCCGCGAGACGCTGGAAGGGGCGGGCACCGCACTTGCCAGACAATATTCCGCGCATGGGCTGAACATGCTGTCGGGCCACGCCCGCTTCGCCGACGGCTCGGTCTCGGTCGAGGCCGGGCTGATGGAGATGCTCGACCGCATGCAATCCGGCCGCTTCAAGGTGTTTTCGACGCTGCTGCCCTGGTTCGAGGAATTCAGGCTTTTTCACCGAAAGGACGGCAAGGTGGTGAAACTGCGCGACGATTTGATGGCTGCGACGCGATACCGCAAGCTGACGCTCGCCTATGTCAGTGGCGCCGGCACTTTGCCGACGACGGCCAACGGCATCTGGCTGATGTTCGACCGGGCCGGCGACAGAGGCGCCGACGGGACGGGAGTAGGAGATTTTTTGGGGCCTGCGTCTTCGGCAACCGACAATATTGTCACTTTCGCGGGCACGACGGGCAAGGTGGGGAAGGATAGTGGGATCGCGGTGTCCAGCCTGGCGCCGAAGGCCAGCCCGACATTTACCGGAACGCCAACGGGGCCGACCGCAGCGCCTGGAACGAATACCACGCAATTGGCTACAACGGGGTTCGTCAAGGCTGGGTTTGATCTGAAACTTGATAGCCGACCCAACCTTGGTGTCGTCGCGCAGACGATCACCGATTGGAACAACGCCCTGGACAATGGCTGGTATGTGGCCTCGGCGGCGGCTAATGCGCCAGACGGCGTAAACTGGTTCCTGGGGTTTGTGGAAGCGCACGGAAGCACTGGCTACCGGACGCAGACGGTGCATGATTTCGTCAACGACACTACGGCGGCAGACCAAAAGCTATGGCGGCGCAGGCAGGCTGGCGGTGCCTGGGGAGGATGGATCAAGCTGCAATGGTCGCAGGCCGAACAGGATGCACGCTATGTCCAGTCGTCCGCGGCGTTGCTTCAGAAGTGTTATGAAAGCCCGCAACAGACCATCACGAATGCCGGATCACTGACGCTAGCGCATGGACTCGGCGTCAAGCCAAAAAACTACTTTGCCGTGCTGCAATGCACTACGGCAGATGCCGGGTATTCCATTGGAGACGAAGTACTGGCTAATCCGGGCGGCGGTACAGGCAACAAAGGTCTATCGCTGGTCCCGGACGCCACCAACATCAATGTGCGGTTTTCGTCCACCGCTGTTGATATCACCGCCAAAGGCACCGGCGCAGGCACCACAATTACCAACAGTAGCTGGAGGCTCGTCGTGAGAGCGTGGGCCTAATTATTAGCGGCTTCTCTCCTGGCCTGCAGCAGATCCTGCTGAGCGCAGTATTTCTCGTAAGGCGACCCCGTATACCGCGAAATGTATATGTCTACGCTTACCGATACGGGCAAACAGCCAAAAAGAAGCCGCCTGTCGATAGCAGCCATCCGGCACCGCAACATAGGCGCCAAGAGCGACAAGGGTCGTGTCCCATCAGGTGGTGTAGCTCGGCGGTAGCGAAGTCGCTCACGAGCGCGCCGTTAGTAGCGCTGTAGCGAGCGAGCGGCGTGTGGGTGGTCATCGGCGCTTTCCGGTAGGGTTTGGTTGTTGGAGAAGTCCCCGGATGCCGATCTGCTGCGGGAGATGATCGGCTTTGCCGCCGAGCGACTGATGCAAATGGAGGTGGGCGCGGCCACCGGCGCCAGCTATGGCGAGAAGAACCCGCTCGGCTCGCCCAGCGCAATGGCTACCGCGACCGGGACTGGGATACGCGGGCCGGCACGGTCGAGCTGCGCATCCCGAAGCTCAGGAAGGGTAGCTACTTCCCAGGTTTCCTCGAACCGCGCCGCATGGCCGAGAAGGCGCTAACCGCCGTCATCCAGGAAGCTTATGTGCAAGGCATCTCGACCCGGTCGGTTGACGACCTGGTCAAGGCCATGGGTATGAGCGGCATATCCAAGAGCCAAGTCTCGCGGCTGTGCGAGGAGATCGACGGGGAGGTGAAGGCCTTCCTCGATCGGCCGATCGAGGGCGATTGGCCATACCTGTGGATCGACGCCACTTACCTGAAGGTCCGCCGCGGTGGGCGGATCGTCTCGGTCGCCGTTATCATCGCCGTCGGCGTCAACGCGGACGGCCGGCGCGAGGTACTGGGCATGGAGATTGGCACCTCGGAGGCCGAGCCGATCTGGACAGAGTTCCTGCGCAAGCTGACACGTCGCGGCATGCGCGGCGTCAATCTCGTCGTCTCCGATGCTCACGAAGGCCTCAAGGCGGCCGTCACCAAGGTGCTGCGCGCGCACATGACAGAGGTGCCGCGTCCACTTCATGAGGAACGTGCTGGCCCATGCCGGCAAGAGCGGCCGCAGGGTCGTCTCAGCCTTCATCCCCACCGCTTTCGCCCAGGAAACGCCCGAGGCCGCGTCCGTACAATGGCGCGCCGTCGCCGACCAGATCCGGCCGAAGGTGCCGAAGCTGGCGACAATCATGGACGACGCCGAGCCCGACGTGCTGGCCTACATGACCTTCCCCAAGGAACATCGCGCCAAGCTCCACTCGACGAATCCGATCGAAACTCTCAACGGCGAGATCAAGCGGCGCACCGAGGTCGTCGGTATCTTACCGAACGACGATGCGATCGTGCGCCTCGTCGGCGCAATCCTGCTCGAACAGAACGATGAATGGGCAGTGCAGCGGGCCAGATATATGACTCTGGAAACGATCAGCCAGATGAGCGATGATCCCCTGATCAGCCTTGCCAGCCGTGGCGCGCTGATCAGCCCGGCCCCATGCCGGAGAGCACGGCGACTAATGCCGCCAGCTACACCACGCCGCGGGACACGATCGCGACAAGTGCCGCCAGTCCAATTTGCAGGGACTGATACCGGTACAAAAGCCACATCTAAAAAGCCCTTTCCAATTTTGAGGCGACACCATGACAAAATACTTCGTTGATGGCAATGGCGCCTATCTCGGCGGCTTTGATGGTGAAGACCTCGAGCTTCCTGAAAATGGCATCGAAGTGCCTGAAGCCCCAGAAGATGCGCGTCAAATATGGGATGGCTAGGCTTGGAGTGCTGCCCCGGCAGTCCGCCGCATTGTGCTGAAATTCGTAGTGCAAGCGCATCATCGACGGCGGCAAGACGCCGCAGGCCTATGGCATGTTCACCGGCAACCCGATCTATTTCGCCCGCTGGTTCGCTCCGGACCATCCCTCTCTCTACAGCGACGATCCTGATGCTGTGAACTTGGTCCGAGCGCTCGGGATCGATCCGGCGGTAATCCTCGCCCCCTAACCCACAACCCCAAAAGAGGCAAAATGAACCGCAACTTCGCGCGGGCGCTTGCGCTCGTCCTCAAATCGGAAGGCGGCTGGTCCGACAATCCGGCCGATCCGGGCGGCGCTACCATGAAGGGCGTGACGCTGGCCAATTTCCGCCGCTACGTGAAGGCGGATGCGACGAAGGACGACCTTCGCCATATCACGGATGCTCAGGTGGCGACGGTCTATCGCCGCTTCTATTGGGATGCCGCTGCGGGCGCCGAGCTTCCCGGCGGTGTCGACTATGCCGTCTTCGACTTCGCCGTGAACAGTGGGCCGGGCAGGGCGGCTAAATATCTGCAGGCGGCAGTTGGCACCGCACAGGACGGCAGGATCGGCCCGGCCACGCTCAAAGCTGTCGGCGCCAGGCCACCGGGCGCAGTCATCGACGATCTTTGCGATGCCCGCCTGGCATTCCTGCGGCGGCTGCCGACCTGGCCGGTTTTCGGCAAGGGTTGGAGCGATCGCATCCGGTCGGTCCGTTCCCAGGCGCTGTTGATGTCGGCACTACAGCCCGCTCCGGCACCTTTGCCGGGCTCCCCGACCCAGCCATCAGCGCTCTCGCCGAAGCCCGGCAGTGCGATGCCGCCGGTGTCTACCGGCGGGCGCGTCAGCCCCGTCGAACGCCTGCCGTTCTGGCGTGCGCTGCTTCAAATCCTGAAATCGATTTTCGCAAGGAGTTCGACATGATCGCCGTCTTCATCCGCATCGGCTTGCGTTACGGCGCCGGTGTTCTGGTCGCGCGTGGCCTGCTCGGCGCCGACGACGCGGCGGCATTTTCTTCCGACCCCGACACTCAAGCTGGTCTGGAGATCGCCGCCGGTCTCGCCATCGCCTCGGTCACCGAGACCTGGCACTGGCTGGCCCGCAAATCCGGCTGGGAGCACTGACATGGAAGGGTTTCAACAACTGATCATCGCCTATCTCGAAGCCGCGCAACCCTATGCTATCGGCTTTGCCGCCGGGCTTGTCGCCGGGTGGCTGCTGTGAGCGCGCTCCTCGCCGTCCTGCTTGGCAACAAAGTGCTGCTGGGCTTCCTGGCATCGGCCATCGCCGCCCTTTGCTGGGGCGCTCACCAGCGGCTGGCCGGCGCCTGGGCCGAGCGCGGCAAACTGGCGGCCGCTGAGGCCGCGGCGCGCGCGGTCGCTGAGCAGGTGCAGAACGACGTCGGCGCACTGCCGGCGGACGCTGTTCGAAAGGAGCTGAAATCATGGGCAAGGGACTGATGCTTGCGCTGCTTGTGGCGCTTGCCGGGTGCACGACTGCTTCGGGCGGCTTCTGCGCGATTTCGAGCCCGCTGCGCCTGTCGGCCGAAGCCGTCGACGTCCTGTCGGACGCCGAGGCGAGAGCGCTCTTGGCGCACAACCGCAAGGGACAAAAGCTCTGCGGATGGAGGCCTTAGCCGATGCACGACCTCTTCG
Organism: Mesorhizobium sp. M0862; assembly: GCF_040319795.1. Lineage (NCBI taxonomy): Bacteria > Pseudomonadati > Pseudomonadota > Alphaproteobacteria > Hyphomicrobiales > Phyllobacteriaceae > Mesorhizobium > Mesorhizobium sp. M0862. The sequence goes on along the minus strand of NZ_JAMYOJ010000014.1, from coordinate 44,412 downwards.
ACATGCTCGGCATCAAGGGGCCGGTCGTCGCCGCCGGGCTAGCTGGCGGCGTGCTGCGAGCACTGTCGCGCCATCGCTACAAGCTGCGCGAGATGATTGCCTCGCCGATCTGCGGGGCGCTGGCGGCTGCGTATCTGACGCTGCCTGCCGTCGCCTGGTTCAGGGCAACCGGCATGCCTATCCCCGATCCGGCCGACGACACTACGACGCTCGCCGCCGCCTTTTTGATCGGCGTCTCGGCCATGTGGATTTCCGACATCGTCTTCGAGGTCATCGTGCGGCGGTTCGGCTCGGCCGGCAACGAGTGATGCACTTGAGATGCTGGAAGAAGCCAGCGACAATGCCTACCTAAGGAGCAATCCAATGGAGGTATGATATGGCGACGTCCACCGAACGTGCAGTCCTTGCCGGCGGCTGTTTCTGGGGCATGCAGGATTTGATCCGGCGCTATCCCGGCGTGATCTCTACCCGCGTCGGCTATAGCGGTGGCGATGTGCCCAACGCCACGTATCGCAACCACGGCAGCCATGCCGAAGCCATCGAGATCGTTTTCGATCCGGCCAGGATTAGCTTTCGCACATTGCTCGAATCCTTTTTCCAGATCCACGATCCGACCACCAGGAACCGCCAGGGCAACGATGTCGGAATGAGCTATCGCTCTGCGATCTTCTACACCAGCGACGAGCAGAAGCGCGTCGCCGAAGACACCATCGCCGATGTCGATGCCTCTGGACTGTGGCCGGGCAAGGTCGTCACCGAGCTTGCGCCGGTGGGCGATTTCTGGGAGGCGGAGCCAGAGCATCAGGACTATCTCGAGAAATACCCCAACGGCTATACCTGCCACTTTGTCAGGCCGGGCTGGAAGCTTCCGGTCCGCGAAAAGGCTGTTTCGTAACGCAGCCGCTATCGTCTGCTTATCTGGCGGTCGAACTATTCTTCCGCTGGATCGGTATGCCGGCCGCCTTGTTGAGGTGGCCGTGCTCGGGCTGCCCATAGATGAACGCGCCGTGGACGGGTTTGCCGTCGACCTCAGAGCCTGAGAACGCGACGGCCTCGATCTTCTTTGTTCCGGTCAGGCTCTGGTTTCGAAGATAGGCGAAGGTTCGCACCGCTTCTCCGACAATTCGATCGAGAAACGGTTTTGGCCGCCTCCCGGGCCGTCGCACGAGGCTTGGAAAGCGCTCTCGTCCCGAAACAAAATGGTGCTGTGCGCAAAGCGCCGGCATGATCTGATAGATTCGGTTGAGCGAGCAGGTCATGAATCCTGGGTGAAAAAGAACGAAGTCGACCTCTCCTCTCAGATGCATGGTCCTGCGCAGCAATCTTTGCGCTGCCGATCTGGAGATGACATAGCCTGCGGCGCCCGCGTGCAGGCCATAAAGTCTGGCAAGCGAAAACCCATCATCGAGAGCGACTTCCTTGCGTCCGACCCTCACTTTGGCAAAATGCGTTTCCAGCTTGATCACATCGGCATCGCGCGGCACCCATCGATCGGAAGCAAGCAGCGAGCCGGCGCCCGCGCCGAAAACGACGTCGTCCTCGAAAACCGCGCCATATTGATCCGCGCCGTTCGCAACGATCTCCCAACACGAGCGGTGGCTCAGGAACAGCAAACCTCAGCAGCGCTTAGCGGGCTTTTGGCGACAGAGCAGCAATCGGGGCAATCGATGGCGGAGACACGCTCAAATGGTACTCCGATCCGGCCGAACTCGGACGCGACATGCGCCAGCCGATCGCGAGAACGATCAAGATTGATCACCAGACACCTCATCAGCGCCCCCTTGTCTGGTGATCAGTGAATATCACGTTCCCGTGATTGCACAAAATTTGCTTACGTGCGGGGCAGTGGGTAGCGGCGTACGGTGCCGCCGGTTGGTTTTGGAGGTTGGGTGGACATTGACGGCGTCCCCCGCGTGGCGCGAGCCTTTACCGTGCGCGCCTAGACGAGTCGCCCTAGAAGCCGAAGAATTGCCGACCGATCATGTATCCGAGCGCGACGACCACAAGGGGAAACAGGGCGGGCGTCAGCCCACCAAGAGCGGAGGTCTTTGGCTGTTGCCTGGAGATGGTCCTGGGTGCATTGCCGAGATTCTTGGTCATCCGGTATAGTAGCAAGCGCTGATTAACGATTCCGTAACCCGATCGAGGCCGCCGCGGCTTTTTGCGTTTCTGGCGCGACCTTGACAATGCCCAGCCCGTGACGCAACTGGGCCGTCTTTGAGAGCATTGTGAGGCAAGGTCAATGCGGGTGACGCTCGTTTTGAAGGGCGTAATACCCTGCCGAGGTTACGGTGGGATTCAGCGTCAGGTCGAATGGCTGGCCACGGAGATGGTTCGTCTCGGACACGAAGTCGTGGTGATCGCTGGCCCTGGCTCCAGCCACCCGCTCTTCGAAGTCCGGCACGCTTCGACCGATGCCGAATGCCGGGCAGCCATTCCGCGGGACACGCAAATCGTCCACACCCATAGTTGGCCCGTCGAGGTGCCATTTCCAACGCTGAATACGCAGCGCGGCTTTATGCCGGACCAGCCCATGCCAGTTGCGAACTGGAGCTTTATCAGCGCCAATCATGCCCGCCAGCATGGGCGCGAGACATTCGTCTACAATGGCTTTCCGGTGGACGCCTATCGTTTGTCGGCTGCAAAGGGCGACCGCCTGCTATTTCTCGCCGGCATTGCACGATCAAGCAAAGGCCTCAACCGCGCCGTCGATCTCGCCAAAAAATTCGATTTCGGTCTCGATATCGCCGGTGGCTCGCGTTGGAAACTGCTGGGCCGAAGTCAGACCCGCCGCGAAGGGTTGTTTTTCAAGAGCCTTGGCAGGCGATACCGTTTCCACGGAATCGTTGACGGCGAGCCGAAGCTTCTCCTTCTCGGCGAAGCGCGAGCCTTCCTCAACCCCATCGCCTGGGAGGAGCCGTTCGGCAACGCACCGGTCGAAGCCATGTTGTGCGGCACTCCGGTGCTGACGACGACGCGAGGCGCATTGCCCGAGACGGTCGATGCCGACAGCGGGCGCTTCTTTGAGACCGATGAAGAATTTGCGGCCGCTTTCGAGGCCGTCGCCGACCTTACGCCTCAGCAATGCCGCGAATCGGCCGCGACGAGATTTCCCATCCAAAAAGCGGCGCGCGGCTATCTGGATCTCTATGCCCGCATCCTTGACGGCGAAGCGCTTCCTTGACGACCGGCGATCCAATCCTCTTCGTCGGCTTCCCCGCGGTCGGCGACTTCGTCCGTTGCCATTCCGCCATCCAGATCATTGCCGCGCGATTTCCTGATCGCCCCATAGATGTCGTCACCTCGCCCGTTGCAGCGCCGCTGGCGCGCCTGATGCCGCATGTCAGGAAGGGCTGGGCGCTTGCCAAGCGTCATCAGCGCCCCGGTTTTGGCGAGCGCAGCCGCCTGGTTGGCGAGTTGCGCAAGGAAAATTACCGTACGGCCTATCTGATGACCAGCAGCACCAAGGCGGCGCTGATGGCGTTCATGGCCGGAATAGAGGAGCGCATCGGCTATCCGCAGGAGTTGCAATTCGGCCTCCTCAATCGCTTCCCCGCCGGCTGGTTGGCCCATCTATGGGCCTTCGGACCCCGCAAGACGCGGCTGTTCGAGGAAGTCTGCTCGATTGCCTCGCTTGGCGAAAAGCCGGCTGCGGGCGCAGAGTGGCCGGCGCCCCGGCTTGTGGTCGATCCGGCCGAACTGGACGAATGGCGCCAGCACAAGAAGATCGATGCCGACCGACCGGCACTGGCGCTCTATACTGCCGACATTGAGAATTTCCGCTCATGGCCCGTCGAGCGCTTCATTTCGATCGCCAGAGACCATCATGATCGCGGCTGGGCAATCTGGATTGTAGGCGGACCGCGCGAGCACGCCGGTGCCGCAAAAATCCGCGCCGCCATTCCTGAGGCAATCGACTTCACCTCGACCCCGTCGATTGCTGACGCGATGTGCCAAATCGCTGCGTCGACCATGTTCCTCGGGGTTGATGGCGGGATTTCCCACGCCGCCGCTGCCCTGAACGTCCCATGCGCGCTCATCTACGGGCTGAATCGCCCCTATGTGCATGGGCCCGTAAACAACCATGTTCGCTTTATCGAACCGCCGCTTTCGACGCCCAGCTGGGTCAAGGACACGCGCGGCGTCAGCGAAACTCGGGTGAGGGAGGTTCTGGCTGACCTCTCAGCCGGTATTGCCAACTGACCGGTGGCCTCGCCGGCCCCAAGCGTCTGATCAAACGCTCCGTGGGGGCAACCATCGCCCCGTTTCGGGTTTACCCCTTGGCACTACCCCTTGGCCCTGCGGTTTTCGGGCTCGTGATTGCCGACCCAGTGGGCACGGATACGGTCGCTGGCTTCAAGGTAGGCCATGTCGATGAGGTAGGTCAGAAGCTTCTCGCCGTCGCCTTCGGCTTTCTGCCGAAGCTCCCGCAGTATCCCTTGCGCGAACTGCAGGTTCTCCATTTTGCTCGGCTGGTCCATCGGTGCCCCCCAATGTCTGCGCATGAACTTTGTGCTGACTATGCTTGCATGAAGATTGCCGTGAAGTGGATATTGCACGTGCGGACCGCGATCCTGCGAAGGCGCTGGCTGCATGAAAGCCGCCCCATCCGGATTCAAGATTCGCTACACTATGTGACGGAAAGAAAATAAACAAAGCGTTCTTTTGTACAAGACAGGAAGATTCCTTCAGTTCACGCCACGACATACTTGGACAGCATAGTTGACGTAACGATATTGCGTGGTCTTAAGCTCTCGTTTCCAAACAAAACGTAGCATCGTTGCAACCACAAGACGAATTCCAGCTGACCGGGGACGCTCCGTAGTCAATCGCCGGTTACAAACGGCATGGGTCTCAGCCCAGGGCTTTGGCCAATCCATCGTTCCACGGCAGCGCAGGCCGGATGATCTACCGCCCGCCTTGGCTTGACGCCAAGGCGGGCTTTTTTGCGTTTGGCTTCTACCGGGTGAAATGTTGTCGGACCCGGTCCTGTCGGCATCGGGCGGTTTCGAGAATGAATTTCGTGCCTGCCGGCTGTCTGCGCCGCTCGCGCTAGGCCGACTTGCGTTGCGGCAAGCTAGACGGCGTCTCGACACCGTCAGAAATCGGTTCGGCTGTCCGGTTTGTCGGCTCGTCATCGACTCGGTCGTGCTCGAATTGCCGGGCGGCAGGCAAGCGTTGCAACCAGTGCTCACGGCGATTGACCCAGAGTTCATAGCTGGGCTCCAGCCCTTCGGTGGGCACCTCATCGAGGCTGCCAATCGTCACTTCCACCTCATTCTCACGAACCAAAGGGACCCGGCCGCCGCAGGTGGGACAAAAACTTCTGTCGCCGTAGCTGCTGACGATACCCGTCGTTTCGAACGCCTCGAGCGGCCACACTGCAAACGCCGAAAAAGCCGACCCGCTAGCCTTGCGGCAGTCCTTGCAATGGCAAAGGCCAATCCGAAAGGGATCTCCCGTCACCGAAAACTGGATGCCGCCGCACAGGCAGCTGCCGCTCCGCCTTGTATCATTGGGCATGACCGCTCCTCCATCTGGTTGGGCATCACACCGCTACATCTTGCAGCGCCATGCGCACAATCAATTCACCCGCAGCGCAAGGGTTCCATGTCGCCTCGCGCAATGCATCGTCTGAACCCGGGAGCGCCATGGCAACGACCGCCGCAAGGCTGCTGGATATGTCAGTTCGGGAAATCGAACACCGGTTCCCGGCACCAATAGACACGGCACTGGCCATCACGTGTCGGAACGGAGGCAGCGACCGGCACCTCCGGCCAGTCGCACTCGTTGCCGTATTGGCGGACATAGCGATCGTAAGTATTCCGGCCGGTCGTCAACACCGCCGAGTGATGGCTCTGGATCAGGCGCTGCGTCTCCTCGCAGGTCATCGAACGCGTGTCGGGTCGGGCGTAGGCCGTGCTTGTTGCTGCAAACAACGCCGTTCCAATGATCCATGCCATTGTTTGGGATATCATGGCGATCCTTATCCTAAAATGCGGCCAGGTATTTCAACAGCGAAATGATGCCGATAATGATGACAACGATCTGCGCGATCTGCCTCGTGCGGCCATCGAGTGGCAGACGCTGGATGAGATAGAGCACCAGGATGATCACCAGGAAAGTGATCAGAATGCCGATAAGTACCGATGAAGCCATGTCCCTCACTCCGTCTGGCTACGTCTGAGAAGAGTACGCAGCGGCAAACGCTCTGGCCATAGATTGGTTCCTGTCGATGCGAAGCCGCCGGCGCAACGTAAAGGCTGCGAAACAGCGTTCCGCGGCCTTTGAAGCTGGATGCCGATCAGGTCTGTTTGCCGTAATGGTTGTCGTTTGCCATCGGCGACACGGTTTCCAGGCGACTTGTTGCTGGGTCAGGCTGGGCTAACGGGAGAACCGCCCCGGGCTGACGAGGTTCCGACAAAAACGGCCGCATCACGTTCTACAACGAGGCCGCTGCCGACATTTGGGGGCATCGTCCGGTCTTGGCCGAGACCTGTGGTGCGGCTCGTGGAAACTCCGTCACCTCGATGGTCGGCCGATGGCGCATGCTGAGTGCCCGATGGCCGTTTCCATGGTTGAAGGACACGATATCACGTGGGACCAGGCCATTGCAGGCAGAGCGGCCGGACGGCGAACTTATTCCGTTTATAGCCCACCCACGCCTGCTCCGCGACGGATCGGGCGAAATTCTCGGCGCCATCAACAGCTGCTTGATCTGCGCACGCAAACGCAAGCCGACGAAGCCCGCATCCGGTCATCATTTCGATGATCTATGAGACGAGCAAATCGGCGGGCAGTCCGGCGACATTCCTCGAACAGGTGCGATAGCGCATCTCGGCGCTTTCGCAATCACACGATCTCCTGGTCGACGCCGAATGGCGCGGCGCCAGCATCGGCGACCTGCTCAAGGCGCAACTCAAAGCTTTCGCGGCGCAGGACCGTTTGTCGGTGGCCGGGCCTGTGATCACGCTTCGCCCGAATGCCGTGCAGTATCTCGGCATCGCTTTCCACGAACTGGCCACCAATTCCGCAAAGCATAGAGCACTTTCACGTCACGGCGGACGAGTCGAAATCGAATGGGATACGGCGCCGGCAACCGACGGCACCGATACCTTTAGCTTGATCTGGCGTGAATTGGGTGGGCCGAACCTGAGTGGGACGACGCGCCGCGGTTTTGGCTCCGTCGTGCTCAAGCGGGTTGCGCCACAAGCGCTTAGCGGCACCGGACAACTAAAATTTGGGGAACAAGGCGTTGTCTGGACGCTCAAGGCGCCGCTGCGCTCGGTCCAAATCTCTCTCGCGGATTTTTGTCGATTGAAAGAGCGGGTCGCGCCTTAGGACAATCCCAATAGGTGACCGGTTTGGCCGCCTGTGGTGTCGGAATTGCCGATGCCAGGCAGTTCGTGCTTATCGTCGGCAAGCGAAGTCAATCTCCCCGCCTCGACGGAGGTCAGTCCGTCCAACTCCATCACCGCGCCGTAGAGTTGGGCCGTCTGCATCACAAGCCGCTCGACATCTTCAAGGGCGACGTTCTCGTCCAGGTTACGCAATCGTATGTCCTCGGCAACCACCGCAATATTGACCATTCCGCGCGAGCGCAGCGCGCCCAGGACCCGTGAATTGAGATCCTCCCGTAGCCGAGCCGAATATCCGTAGCGCATGGAAACCTTCCTTTCAGGAGCCGGTTGTCCCGTCGTGGTCAAGATGCGCCAACGACCTTCAGATGGCAAGAAGAATATAAAGTATTCTCAAGTAAATCAAGTAGTTAGCAGACTGCGCGGGTTGTGCTATCGGCGTGTCTTCCTCATCGTTGGTCTTGTATGTGAGTCACCCATCAGCCTCTCTTGACGCGCTGCACGGGGACCCCTAGCTATACTGCAATTGAGACACATACTAACTCACCATATTTTTTGGTCTTGACGGTTGGAGGCGCGAATGGCCGAGCTGGAACGACCCGAGCGACTGCAGATCATGCTGACAGCCGAGGAATTGGCTGCCTTGGAAAACTGGCGCTTCGAAAAGCGCATGCCAAGCCGGTCCGCGGCGGTGCGGGAACTGCTGCGGCGCGGCCTGGATGCGGATGGATTCCTGACTGCGGGACAAGGAACTAAGTCTCAGGACTTTGGAATTCTGGGCAGCAGTGTGACTGGCGACGGCCAGTCGGGCGAGTAATTCGACGGCGGTTAGCCAACAATCGCTTTTCTGGAAGTGCCGCTACCAATTTATTGCGGTGGCGGAAACGCAAAGCGGGTCGGCTCTCGGCAGGGTACTGGTCTCAGCAGGGTACTCTTGGCGTATGGTTGCAAAGCCCGCTCCGGTTCGCCGGAGCGGGCTTTTTGCGTTTTCCCGACAGGAAATAGTCGCGATCGCTTCAGACACGCTCAAGGTTCTCTTCGCACTCCATGCACGCGACGCTGTGACCGGGGCAACTGAGCCGGTGTGTTCCTCCGGGGCAGCAATGGCCGTTCGAGCTGGCCCACCGGGCACAGACAAACACCTTGCGGGTTCCGTGGCATTGTGGACATTCCATCGGACGCGCCAGCAGAGCCTCGTTCTCCGAGACACGGCATTCCCTCTCAAGAACCTGGACCATCTGAAACCCCAAGGACGAAATATGCTAAGCTATCCATACCCGGAAAGCCTAAATTAGAATTTAATTACATACGCCACGAGAGCCTTCCGAGGGGAAGTTCGCGGATGGCAATCTCAGGCCACCGGCAGTCCGCCGCGCGTGTCTCATTCCCAATCTCGGCCGTCTCAAGATCAAGCTCCGGTTGCTCCCGGCATCGGTCAACCCGCGATTTTGCCCACCGATTTTCGCATTCGGATCGTTATAGGCTTTCGCTTTGCTGGAGCGGCGTTAAAGCTGCCCGGCAAATGCCCGAGCGGGAACAGTCCGTTCCTGCGTCGGTTCGTTTGGACAAGGATGTCTGCCAATGACATTGATGGGCGCAGCGGCACTTTTGATCCTTGTCCTGACTTATGCCGGCGTCGCAATCGGGCGTATTCCAGGCCTCCGTCTCGACCGGGCAGGGATCGCCTTGCTGGGGGGGGCGGCGATGATCGCCATCGGCGCACTCAGTATGGAAGATGCCTATCGCGCCATCAATTTCGACACCATTACGCTGCTGCTCGGCATGATGATCGTGGTGGCGCATCTGAAGGTGTCCGGCGCCTTCCGGGCGCTTGGCGCCTACGCTATCGAGCATGCGCACGCGCCTTTCGTGCTGCTGGTGATGGTGACGCTGTTGACCGGCGTGTTGTCGGCGTTCCTGGTCAACGACGCCATCTGCCTGGTCATGGCGCCGATCGTCGTCCACGTCACCCGTGTCATCAATCGCAATCCCATTCCCTATCTGATCGCCACCGCCACCGCGTCCAACTGCGGCAGCGTCGCCACCATCACCGGCAACCCGCAGAACATGGTCATCGGCGCGCTGTCGGGAATTTCCTACCCAGCTTTTTCGGCCGCCCTGGCGCCGGTTGCCCTCTTCGGCCTCGTCGCGGTCGTCGTCATCGTGCGCATCGTCTACCGCGCCGAATTCGCCCGCACCGCCGATCTCAACCCGGAAGTCTATCGCGGCCGCATGCTGCCGGGACAGGTGCTGAAGGCGGTGGTTGTCTGCATTGGCCTGGCCATCGCCTTCTTCGCCGGCGTACCGGTTGCCAAGGCAGCGCTCATCGGCGGCGCCATCCTGCTGCTCACCCGCGCCATCAAGCCGGCACGCATTTACCGCGAGATCGACGGCCCGCTGCTGTTCATGTTCGCCGGCCTGTTCATCGTTGTCGCCGGCGCCGAAAAGACGCTGCTGACGCCCGACATCATCGCCTCGGCCAAGAACCTCGGGCTGGACGACGTCTGGCGTCTATCGGGCTTCACCGCGGTGCTCTCCAACATCATGAGCAATGTTCCGGCCGTGCTGGCGCTGCGGCCATTCATACCCGGCCTTGAAAACCCCGGGCGTGCCTGGCTGGTGGTGGCGATGAGCTCGACGCTGGCCGGCAACTTCACCTTGCTTGGCTCGGTCGCCAACCTGATCGTCGCCGAACAGGCGCGGGCGGCCGGCACGCAGCTGTCCTTCTCAGCCTTCTTCAAGGTCGGCCTGCCACTGACGCTGCTCACCCTTGCCGTCGGCACGGCATGGCTGGCGGCTGGATTCTAGAGCAACTCCACGAAAAATGTGAAGCGGTTCTCCGTCCGGAATTGCGTCAAAACAAAGAGATAGCGTGTTTCGCCGTCTCCACTAAACGGTGAACGCTCTAGCGGATAGTCGCCGATCCTGACCTTGCCCGAACCAGCGTTGCAGCGGCCTGTCCGGCGGCCTCGACATAGTCGGGGTTGCGGTGGATCAGCATGATCGAGAACGCGCCGTCCATCAAAAGCACGATTTCGCGCGCCAGGGTCTGCGGCTCGTCGACGCCGTGGCCTGTGAGTTCGCCGGCCAGCCAGGTCTCGAAATTCTGCTTATGCCGCGCCCCCGCTTTAACGGCCGGGTGTCCGGGCATGGAAGCGAGTTCGGCTGCCGTGCGCAGAAAGCCGCAGCCTCTCCATTTCGGGTGCTTCGCCACGCGCGCCAGATTGGTAAAAATCGCCTCGACCTTGCGCTCGACATCGCCTTCGGTCATCTCGAACCAGCCGGCCATCTGCTTGAGGTTCGGCTGGTCGCGACCGTCGAGATAGGCCGCGATCAAATCGTCCTTGCTCTTGAAATGATAGTAGAGCGTGCGCTTGGTCAGCCCGGCTTTTTCCGCCACTGCATCGACGCTGACTCGGCCGATCCCCTCGGCATAGAACAGCTTCGTTGCGGCATCGACAATGCGTTTGCGGGTAGGGCTTGGTGCTTCGCTCATACGCAAGTATACCGACTAGTGAATATACATACAACCGAAAGCCTGATCCTCTCCGTCGACAAACACAGGGAAGGAGAAGACATGACCGAGCTTGTGCTCACCGAGGCCCGCAACGGGATCGCCATCCTCACACTTAATCGGCCGGAAAAGCTCAACGCCTTGAACTATGCGCTGATTGATCGCCTGCTTGCGCTCCTCGATGCCGCCGAGACCGACGATGCCATCCGCGCCGTCATCCTCACTGGAGCAGGAGAGCGCGCCTTCTCCGCCGGCGGCGACATCCATGAATTCTCAGGCAGCGTGGACATCGGCGTCGACGTTGCCCTGCGCGACTTCGTCATGCGCGGACAGTGCCTGACCGCAAGGCTGGAGGCATTCCGCAAGCCCGTCATCGCCGCCGTCAACGGCATCGCCTTCGGCGGCGGCTGCGAGATCACCGAAGCCGTGCCGCTCGCTATCGCCAGCGACCGCGCCTTGTTCGCCAAGCCTGAGATCAACCTTGCAATGCCGCCCGCTTTCGGCGGCACGCAGCGGCTTCCGAGACTGGCAGGGCGCAAGCGGGCGCTCGAGCTGCTGTTGACCGGCGATTGGTTCCCGCCGCCGCGCGCCGTCGAACTCGGCCTCGTCAACCAGGTGGTGCCGCATGAGGAGCTGATGCCCGCCGCAATTGATCTCGCCCGGCGCATGACCAGACATTCTCCTGCAGCAATTGCCTCGATCCTCACAGCAGTGGCGCGGGGCCTGAACCAGAGCATCGCGGAAGGCTTGGCTGTCGAGGCCGAGCAGTTCGCCCGCATGGCTCCGACCGCTGATCTGCGCGAAGGGCTGGATGCCTGGATCGCACGGCGCCAGCCGGGCTGTGACGGCTCGTGGACACACATCACCCGGCCGGATGAAGCCAGGCGAGCCTCAACGCAGCAGGACGGGCTTGCGGACCGGGATCAAGGCGCCGTCACGGCCAGATGACCTTTCATGTTGGGGTGGAAGCGGCAGAAATATTCGACCGCTTCCGCCTTCCGCAGGGGCAGGCTCGCTGTTGTCTTCGGCGGGATCATCACTTCCCAGCCACCCTTGACGGTAGCCGTATGTGCGAACACGTCCTTGTTCACCCACTTGATCGTGTCGCCGACCTTCGCGTCGACGGTGGCCGGCGAAAAGACAAGTTTGTCGATGGTGACCTGGATGGTTTCGGCCTGCACGGGTGAGGTCCCGAAGACCAGCGCCAGTGCAATCCACAGCTGCCGTTTCGACATGGCCTGATCCTTACTTCAGCATACCTGCAACATGCTCGGCGTGCTGTTCATGGCCCTGGAAAATCTTCAGGCCGGTCTCCAGCAGGCTCTTCAACTCGGTATTACTGGCCGATGGGATCAAAAGGGTTTCAAGCGCGCCGTCGACCTGTTTGTGGTAGGCGATCTCGTTGTCGACATAGGCTTTGTCAAAGGCTGCGCCGTCGAGTTTGGCGAGCTTCGCCCGCTCCTCGGCCGCAGCCTTGGTCAGCGCCTGGCTGGTTGCGTTGTCTTCCGGCGTCACCTTCAGCTTCTTTACCAGTTCCAGTGCCTGCGCGTTGACCGCTTCGTGGTCGCGCACCATGTCGTTGGCGAAATCCACGACCTCCTTGGTCTTCGATTTCTTGATCGCCTGCTTGGCGGCTTCCACATCGATGACGCCTGCCGTGTAGGCGATGTGGGCGATCTGCGGGTCCGTCGGCTTGTCGGCGGCTTGCGCGAGCGGGGCAGCGCCAAGCAGCAGCAAGGCAGCGAGGGCGGCGGTGTGTCGGGTAACCATGGCATCTCCTTCGCCCGGACGCAGGATCGCGCCGGGCCGTGTTTTTCAGTTGACGGTCATTGGATGCGCAGCGGCGGCAAACGTTCCCGGGGAAATCGGCCAAATCAGCGATGATCAGCTCTCCAGGCCGAGCCGCTGCATGACGGCGCTGGTCAGCCTGTCGCAGCGCCGGCCGGCAAACGGGAAGGCGTCGAGCAGCACCGGCCCGATCTGGTCGTCGAGTGCCTTGCGTACCAGGGCGCGGGCGCGGTGTAGCCTTGTCTTGACGGTTTCCGGCCGCACGCCAAGCAGCTCGGCGGTCTCCTCGATACTGAGCCCCTCGATAACCCGCGCCACGAACACCGTCCGATAAACATCGGGTAGGCTGTCGGTCGCCCGTTCCACCAACTCGAGGATCTGCCGCTGCGCCATCGTCCGCTCCGGATCGTCGCTGGGATTGAGGGGGAACTGGATGATTTCGGCTTGCGGGTTTTTCGCCACCGTCCGCCGCCTTTTGCGCAGACGACCGAGCGCCTCGTTGATGACGATGCGCGACAGCCAGGTGGCCAATGAGGACTCCCCGCGAAAGGCATCGAGATGGGCAAAGGCTCTGACATAGGCCTCCTGGACGATGTCCTCGGCTTCAGCATCGTTGCGCACCACCCCGCGAGCGATGCGATAGAGCCGCTGATTATGGGTCTTCATGATGATGCGGAAGGCGTTGCCTTCGCGTGCCAGCGCGCGGCGCACGAGAAGCATCTCGCTTGAGGCAGCAGTGGGCATTGGTAGAGACATAGCAGGCATGGCCAGTTCCTCGATCCAATCCCCGTTCGAAACCTCGATCAAGACATTGGATAACATCGCCGGCAAAAGGTTCCCGGCCATTTTCGCCCGGCTCCGACGGCGCCTAGAATACTGCTTCCGCCAGCGGCTTGTCAGCAGCCTGCGCTCGTGCCGTTGCCGCAAGCAGATCGGTCTGCGTGATCAGGCCAAGGATGCGGCTGTCCCCGTCCACGATGATGACTGCATGGGTGCGGCCGTCGGTGAGCACCGGTAGCAGGGCCATGGCGGGCGTACCGGCGGCGGCGGTCGACGCTGTCGACGTAACGCTTCCGACGGCTTCGTCGGCTCGCGCCAATTCCCTCAATCCAACGGTGCCGACCAGTCTGGCGTCCTTGTCTACAACCGGCAGCGTGCGGATATTGTGGTCGAGCAGCAGATGACGCGCCCGATCGGCGGACGCGTGTTCATCGACCGAAATCACGTCGCACGACATGATGTCCTCGCACAACATGGTTCGGTGTGCGCGCATCGTCGCTTGCAGTTCGACCTGTCGCAGCAGTTGTTCGAGATCGTTGCGGTCGATGTCGAAGGTCTCGTCGAGCGCAGCCAGCGCGGCATCGATGTCCTCGGCCCGGAAGCCGATGCGCTCCTGAGCCGGCGGATCGATGGTTCCGTGCGTGCTTTTCGGGGCAGGGGCCGGCACATGCGGGTAGCTGCGTCGCGACAGCCTGTGGAAAGCATAGCCGAGCGCGACCAGCATCATGGAGTTCAGCGCCACCGGCACGAACGGAAACAGGAAGCCGGCACCGATCACGGCCGGCCCGCCGAGCACGGCGGTCAGTGCGGCGGCTCCGCCCGGCGGATGCAGGCAGCGTGAGAACGACATGGCGGCGATCGCCATCGCCACGGCAATGCCCGTTGCGAGAACGGGCTGATGGACGAAATGGGCCACGATCACGCCGACCAGCGCCGATATTGTATTGCCGCCGATGATCGACCATGGCTGCGCCAGCGGGCTTGCAGGCACCGCAAACAGCAGCACCGCCGAAGCCCCCATCGGCGCCACCAGCAGCGGCACATGCGGGCCGTTGCCAAGCACCAGCGCGCCGATCGCGCCGGTCAGCGCAATGCCGATCATCGCCCCGATGCAGGCGATGAGGCGCTCGCGCAGCGTCGCGCCGGCGAGAATGGGGACAAAGAGACGAAAGGCCATGGTAAGCTCAGTCCGGCTGGAATTGTGGGCGCAGCGCCTGCAATGGCGTTGGGCCGACGATTTTGAAAGTCAAACCGATCCGAAAAAGCGCGCGTTGGGGAAATAACATTGCGCTTGGTCTACCCATGAGCGGCTTTGCGACGTCGATCGTCCTACGAAAGTCGCTCGCCAATCCTTTCAACGGGTTAAGCGGGCTAGCGGAATCAGCTTCGCAAGTTTGCTGGTGTCATGCCGCAGCGGCCGCTTCCAGCCCGCGCAGGATATCGGCCTTGAGGTCCTCGACATCCTCGAGCCCGATCTGCAGCCGGATCAGCGGGCCGTCATAGGGGCCCTTGGCGACGGTACGGTCGCCGAGGAAGACCGGCACGGCAAGGCTCTCATAGCCGCCCCAGGAATAGCCGAGACCGAAGATTTTCAAGGCATCGAGGAAGGCATGCTGCTGTCTCTGGCCGCCGCCTTTGAGCACGATGGAAAAGATGCCGCTCGAGCCGGAAAAATCACGCTTCCACACCGCGTGGTCGGGGTGGCTGGGGAGCGCCGGGTGCAGCACGCGGGCCACGCCGGGCTGGCCTTCAAGCCAGACGGCAATGGCAAGCGCGCTCTTTTGATGGTGATCCAGCCGAACGCCCATCGTGCGCAGGCCGCGCAGGACTTGATAGACGTCGTCGGGGCCGGCGCAGCAGCCCATCGTGTAGAACGTCTCGCAAAGCTGCTTCCAGCAGTTGGCATTGGCAGACACTGTGCCCAGCAGCACGTCCGAATGCCCGGCCGGATATTTCGTCGCCGCATGGATCGAGATATCGACGCCGTGGTCGAGCGGATGGAAGTAGAGCGGCGTTGCCCAGGTGTTGTCCATCATGACGATGGCGCCCGTTTCATGCGCCGCCTTGGCGATCGCCGGAACGTCCTGCACCTCGAAGGTGTTGGAGGCCGGTGATTCCGTAAACACGACTTTGGTGTTCGGCTTGATCAAGCTGGCGATGCCGGCGCCGGCATGCGGATCGTAATACTCGACCTCGACACCCAGCCGCTTCAGCATCGTGTCGGCGAAATTGCGGGTCGGATGGTAAACGGAATCGACAATCAGGATGTGATCGCCTGCCGAGAGAAACGCCAGCAACGGAACGGTCACCGCCGCCAGGCCCGACGGCACGATTATGGTGCCGGCGGAGCCTTCCAGCGCGTCGATCGCATGCGCCAACGCATCGGTGGTCGGCGTGCCGCGTGTGCCATAGGTGTATTTCTGGCTGCGCGCCGCCATCGCCGACGCATTGGGATAGAGCACGGTCGAGGCATGCACGATCGGCGGATTGACGAAGCCGAAATAGTCGTGCGGATTGTTGCCCGAATGGGCAAGCCGCGTGTTGATACCCATCTCGTTGCCGTCAGTCGCCATTGCTCTTCGCCTCGTGGTGAACGCGCTAGCCATAGAGCGGCGGCATTGGCCGTGCAACAGCGGGCGCCCGCCAGGTGGTGCCCTTTGCATAGGCCAATTCCCTTATGAATAGTCTGGAATGCGTAGCAATCCAGAGCCGCGGATTTCATGAGTGGATGTGGATTAGCGTCGACGGACTTTGCCGTTTTTGTTTGCGGGGCTTGCTGCTTTCCTGATGGTGTTGTCCGCAATTCAGGCATTTGCGGCAATTGGTTTTCAAAGCTGTCGTGAAACGGTCATTTCCCTTGACCTCACAGAGATAATCGCCTTCGATGCAGTTCGTGAATGGGAGGGGCCGGGCGTCGGTTACGACGCGAGGTTCCGGAATGAGCCGGATGGGAGCCGGGTTCACGCGGGAAAAGATCAGGATTTGCCTGAGGATCAGGGTTTACCTGAAAACAGAAAAGGGTCTGTGGGTTATGAAACATATTGCAATTGGCATTCTCGGTGCCGCTGCGCTTGGATGGATGGCTTCGGCCGCGTCGGCGACAACGCTCGATACCGTCAAGGCGAAGGGCTTCATCCAGTGCGGTGTCTCGACGGGCCTGGCCGGCTTCTCGGCGCCTGACGACAAAGGCGATTGGAAAGGCATCGACGCGGATTTCTGCCGCGCTGTCGCTGGTGCAGTCTTCGGCGATGCCTCCAAGGTCAAGTTCACGCCGCTCAGCGCCAAGGAGCGCTTCACCGCGTTGCAGTCGGGCGAGATCGATCTCCTGTCGCGCAACACCACATGGACCATCAATCGCGATACCGCGCTTGGCCTGAACTTCATCGGCGTCACCTATTATGACGGCCAGGGTTTCATGATCAACGCCAAGAAACTGCCTGGCGTCAATTCGGCGCTGCAGCTTTCAGGTGCGGCAGTCTGCGTGCAGAGCGGCACCACCACCGAGCTCAACCTCGCCGATTACTTCAAGGCGAACAAGATGGAGTACAACCCGGTCGTCTTCGAAAAGCTGGAAGAGGTCAACGCTGCCTATGACGCCGGCCGCTGCGACGTCTACACCACCGACCAATCCGGCCTCTATGGCATCCGCCTGACGCTGAGTGCGCCGGCCGACCATGTCGTGCTGCCCGAGATCATCTCCAAAGAGCCGCTCGGCCCCGCCGTACGCCAGGGGGACGACCAGTGGTACCACATCGTCAAGTGGACCTACTTCGCCCTGTTGCAGGCAGAGGAACTGGGCATCACCCAGGCCAATGTCGAAGAGATGAAGACCTCGGATAATCCGGAGATCAAGCGCGTGCTCGGTCAGGAAGCCGAAACCAAGATCGGAACCGACCTTGGCGTGAGCAATGACTGGGTCGTCAACATCGTCAAGGCAGTCGGCAATTACGGCGAGATGTTCGAGCGCAATGTCGGCACCGGCAGCCCGCTGAAGATCGCGCGCGGCATCAATGCGCTGTGGACCAAGGGCGGCCTGCAATACGCACCGCCGATCCGCTGATCGAAATGTGATCCGGAAGGCAGATCATCTGCCTTCCGGTTTCTCTTTCCAGGGGATGAGCAATGGCATCGCAGGAAGTTCTTCGCGAGGAGCCGAGCCGCGGTTCCTTCATCAACGATCCGAAAGTCCGCGGGTTTTTCTTCCAGGCGGTGGTTGTCATCTTGCTGGTGGCGGGCGTCTGGTGGATCGTCCACAACGTCATCGTCAACCTGCAGCGCCTGCATATTACTTCCGGTTTTGGCTTCCTGAACAACCGAGCAGGCTTTGACATTCCAGTCAGGCCCATCGCTTATGATTCTGATTCGACCTATGGCCAGGCCATTGTCGTCGGGCTTATCAACACCATTATCGTCGCCGTTGCCGGCATTATCACCGCGACCATCATTGGCTTCATTGTCGGCGTCGGCCGGTTATCGCGCAACTGGCTGGTTCGCAAGATTTGCACGGTCTATGTCGAGGTGTTCCGCAACATTCCGCCCCTGCTGGTGATCTTCTTCTGGTATTCAGGCGTGCTCGCGGTACTGCCGGCGCCTCGCGACAGTTTCAATTTGCCGTTCGGCTCTTTCCTCAACCAACGCGGTTTCTATTTTCCGCGCGCTATCTGGGGCGACGGCTCCTGGCTGATGTTTGTCGCCTTGCTTGTCGGCATCGCCATGGCTTTTTTTGTCGCGCGCACGGCACGCCAGCGGCAAATGGCAACGGGCCAGCAGTTTCCCGTATTCTGGACTTCGGCGGCGCTGATCGTCGGCCTTCCGCTCCTGGCCTATGCGCTGAGCGGCTTTCCCTTGAGCTTCGACTTTCCAAAACAATCGACCTTCAACCTGACCGGAGGCTTTCAGATCGGGCCGGAGTTCCTGTCTCTCTATTTGGCGCTGTCCTGTTACACGGCCTCCTTCATCGCCGAGATCGTGCGCGCCGGCATTCTCGGCGTCAGCAAGGGTCAGACCGAAGCGGCTGGCGCCCTGGGGCTGCGGCCGGGATCTATCCTGCGGCTTGTCGTCGTTCCCCAAGCCATGCGGATTGTCATCCCGCCGCTGACCAGCCAGTATCTCAACCTGACCAAGAACTCGTCGCTGGCCATCGCCATCGGTTATCCCGACCTGACGGCGATCGCGGGCACAGTGCTGAATCAGACCGGTCAAGCGGTCGAGGGTGTGCTGATCATGATGGTCGTCTATCTCATCATCAGCCTGGTGACGTCGGCGGTGATGAATGTGGTTAACGCCAGGATGGCGCTGGTGGAGAGGTAAGACCATGCAGGAACATGATACCTCCTGGGTGCGGACCGAAATGGCACTCGCTCAACAAGCCCCGGCCGGCGTGCGGGGGCCTTTGGCCTGGGTTCGCAAGAACCTGATCGGTTCGGTGGGCGACGTCATCCTGACTGTAGTGGCTATTGCGCTGGTGGTGATGATCGTGCCGCCCATCGTCAACTGGGCCTTCATCAACGCCCAGTGGACGGGGCCGGACCGGACTGTATGCGCCACGGTGGCGCAAGGCGGAATCCAGCCGGACGGCTGGTCAGGCGCCTGCTGGGCCTTCGTCAACGCGAAGTTCGGCCAGTTGATGCTTGGCCGCTATCCCCTGGAAGAGCGCTGGCGGCCGATCCTGGTCGCCGTCCTGTTCGTGGCGCTGCTGGTGCCGTTGCTGATGCCACGTGTGCCGCGCAAGGGGTTGAACGCCATTCTTCTATTCCTGGCACTGCCGATCATCGCGTTCGTGCTCCTGGTCGGCGGCATCTTCGGCCTGCCGCATGTGGAGACCCAGCTATGGGGCGGGCTGCTGGTGACGCTGAGCCTGTCCTTTGTCGGCATTGCCGTGTCGCTGCCGATGGGCATCGTGCTGGCGCTCGGCCGGCGCTCCAAGATGCCGATCGTCAAGACACTGTGCGTGGTCTTCATCGAGTTCGTTCGCGGCATCCCGCTGATCACCGTTCTGTTCTTTGCCAGCGTCATGCTGCCGCTGTTTCTGCCCGCCGGGGTTTCGTTCGACAAATATCTCAGGGCGCTGATCGGCGTCTCGCTGTTTGCCGCGGCCTATATGGCGGAAGTGGTGCGCGGCGGCCTGCAGGCGATCCCCAAGGGCCAGTATGAGGGTGCGGATTCGCTTGGCCTGGGCTACTGGCAGAAGATGGTGCTGATCGTGCTGCCGCAGGCACTGAAGCTGGTCATCCCCGGCATCGTCAATACCTTCATCGGTATGTTCAAGGACACAAGCCTCGTCATCATCATCTCGATGTTTGACCTGCTTGGCGTCGTCAAGCAGAACTTCTCGGACGCCAATTGGGCGACGCCACAGACCGCGAGATCCGGTCTCATCTTTGCAGCCTTCGTCTTCTGGCTGTTCTGCTTCGGCATGTCGCGGTATTCGATGTACACGGAACGCCGGCTCGACACCGGCCACAAACGTTGATGCATGTCGCCCAAAAGTGTTTAGCGGTTTTGGGACAACGACATGCATCATAGCTAAAAGACAGAACAAAAAGGGGAACCTGCCATGGTCATAGAAAACGCCGTCAGCGCCGAAGAGATCAAGGTCGATGCCAAGAAGATGCACATTTCGACCACCGATGTCGCAATCGACATCATCGGCATGCACAAATGGTATGGCGAGTTCCATGTGCTGAAGGACATCAACCTCAAGGTGATGCGCGGCGAGCGCATCGTCATCTGCGGTCCTTCGGGCTCGGGCAAGTCGACCATGATCCGCTGCATCAACCGGCTGGAAGAGCACCAGAAGGGCAAGATCATCGTCGACGGCAAGGAACTCACCAACGATCTCAAGAAGATCGACGAGGTGCGCCGCGAGGTCGGCATGGTGTTCCAGCACTTCAACCTGTTCCCGCATCTGACCATCCTGGAGAACTGCACGCTGGCGCCGATCTGGGTGCGCAAGACGCCGAAGAAGCAGGCCGAGGAAATCGCGATGCACTTCCTCAAGCGCGTCAAGATCCCCGAACAGGCCAACAAATATCCGGGCCAGCTGTCGGGCGGCCAGCAGCAGCGCGTAGCGATCGCGCGTTCGCTGTGCATGAACCCGCGCATCATGCTGTTCGATGAGCCGACCTCGGCGCTCGATCCAGAAATGATCAAGGAAGTGCTGGAAACGATGGTGGGCCTGGCCGAGGAAGGCATGACCATGCTGTGCGTCACTCACGAAATGGGCTTTGCCCGCAAGGTCGCCAACCGGGTGATCTTCATGGATCAGGGCCAGATCGTCGAACAGAACACGCCGGCCGAGTTCTTCGACCATCCGCGCCACGAGCGCACGAAGCTGTTTCTGTCGCAGATCCTGCACTGAGCATTTTCATGCGAACCAAAAGAGCCCGGCCGTAATGCGGCCGGGCTCTTTTGCTATCCGGGGTTGATCTTCTCCATTGAAACACAAAGCCGCCGCCGCATGATAAAAGCCCTGCGTTTCGTGGCCATGCTGATTATCGTGGTCGCGCTCGCTGCCACGCTCGGCACGCTGGTGCCGCGTCCGCTGTGGCCGGCGTCAGCGGCGGGTGAGGGCACGCGCCATATTCTGGTGCTGGAGAATCCGATCCACACCGACATCGCCATTCCCGTCGATGACGAGGTGCACCGGCGCTTCCATTTCTTGGTCGCTGCCGGCATCCCTGTCGACGCCCCGGAAGTGCGCTACATCGTCTTTGGCTGGGGCGGCCGGGCCTTCTATCTGGAGACGCCGAGCTGGTCGCAGCTGAAGACAGTGCCCGTCCTCAAGGCGCTGACACTGGACGCCTCGGTCATGCATGTCGATATCGCCGGGGCCATCGCCGAGCCGCACCCTGCTGTCACCGGTTTCGACATCGATGAGGAACGTTTTGCAGCGCTGCTCGACTATATCGACGCGAGTTTCCAGCAAGGGCCGCATGGTCCGGTCGTCATCGAGAACGCCGCCTATTCCAGCTTCGACCGCTTCTTCGAGGCGAACGGCCATTTCAACGCGCTGGTCGGCTGCAACACCTGGACAGCCGCCGGCCTGCGCACCGCCGGCCTGCGCACCGGCTGGTGGAACCCGCTGCCGGCCTCGCTGGGATTTTCAATGCGGTTTCATAACTAGCAGTCCTTCATCGCACCGCGACAGTGTTGGATCTTTTGAAGTCAGCGGGACAGCACCCCCCTCTGGCCAGCCGGCCATCTCCCCCGCAAGGGGGGAGATCAGCCGTTTTGCCCGCGGCGCTCCTGCTGCAACGCCGGCGATTTTGGCGAAGGCGACGGCGACATCCAATCTCCCCCCTTGCGGGGGGAGATGTCCGGCAGGACAGAGGGGGGTGGGAAGGATCGCTACGTCGACGATCTAGACTGCCGAGTGTCCGCTCGCCATCCATAGAGCCAGTCGAGGTCGGCGGCGAGCTTGTCGGGCGAGCGCATGGCCAGGAACAGATTGCGGGCGATCGCCACCGGGCCGGCAGCATGCCAGGCGAGGCGGTTTACGGCCCCACGACGCGCGGCCTTGGCGACACGCGGCCGCCGAAGATTTTCCCAGATTTGAAAACTTCTGAGCAGATCGCCAGGGAAATCGGCGATAGCGTCGGCAAGCGTGATGGCATCTTCGATCGCCATTGCCGCGCCCTGTGCGGCAAACGGCGTCATCGCATGCGCAGCGTCGCCGATCAGCGCGATGCCCTGCGGGCTCGTCCACCGCTGTTGTTCGACGGTGTGGATCGGAAAGGCCGTCCATGGGCCGGCCAGTGCCACGAGCTTCGTCAGGCCCGGCGCGGTGCCGCGCAGGGCAGCCGTGAGGATCGCGGGATCGGCATGGCCCGACCAACCTTCGGCCATGCGCTCACCCTTGGTGAAGGCGGCGAGATTGAAGGCCCGGCCTTTGCTGACGGGATAGGCGACCATGTGGAAGCCTGGATGCAGGAACGTGGTGACGCAGTCGGCGGCGCCGATCGCGACAAAGGCTTCGCCGGCGGCGCTCTCGGCCGCGATCGTGACTCGCCAGGCGAGTTCGCCCGAAAAACGGCTTTTGACGAAGTCCTCGCCTGCGAGTTGCGCCCTGACTGCCGACCAGACGCCGTCGGAGCCGACCAGCAGTTTGCCGCGTGCCTCGATCTCGCGGCCGTCCACTTCGGCGGTCACGGCGACATATTGCGCGTCTTTGACGATGCGGGTCACGCGGGCGCCGGTGATGAGCTCAATCTCCGGCCGTTCGGCCATTTGCGCCAGCAGCGCTGCCTGCAGATCGGCGCGGTGAGCGACGAGATAAGGCGCCTGCCAGCGCGCTTCGGCGGCTTGCCCAAGCGGTACCCGCGCCAGTTCGCGCAGCGTCCCGGCGTCCTTGAGCACGACCGCTTCCGGCCGCAACGCTGCGGGCAGCAGCCGGTCGAGCACGCCGAGTTTTCCAAGAATGCGTGTTGCGTTGGGCGAAAGCTGGATGCCGGCGCCGGCCGCGTCTAGGTGCTGTGCCTGTTCGATCAGCTTTACCGGATAACGCCGTCCGGCGAAGGCAAGGGCAGCGGTCAGCCCGGCGATGCCGGCCCCGGCGATTATGACCTGCCGGGACCTGATGTCTTCCATCGGGCTTGTCGCGGAAGGATCAGGCGGCCTGGTCGATATAAAGGCAACCGGCCGGCAGCGTTTCCGTCGCCCTCAGCTTCGCCGAATAGCGGTAGAGCGTCGAGCAATAGGGGCAGACCTTTTCATTGTCGTCGCCCATGTCGAGGAACACGTGTGGATGGTCGAAGGGCGGGTTGGCGCCGGTGCACATGAATTCCTTGACGCCGATGTCGATTGCCGGATGGCCCGCATCGTTCTGGAAGTGGGGAATGGAACCGCCTGCCATCGTCGTCTCCTTGATCTCGTCGAAAAGCATCTGGAACATAACAGACCTGTTTGCAAGATCGATGAAATGAAACTGTCGCAAAAGCCTGTCAGAGGATACGGTGAGCCGGTTAAGTGCATGTCCCTGAAATCGGAATGGTTTTCGCCGAAGGGCCATGCGTCACAAAAGCGTGTTAGAGGCATGGCACGTCCAGCGGCGCTCCAAGGGACGGTTGGCGGGGAAGAGCAGGAACCATGAACGAACTGAAGCCGGTGCAGAGCGAATTCATCAATGTCGAGGTGGCGAGCCCCGAGGGCGGCAACCCCGATCGGTTCGTCAACCGTGAGTTCTCCTGGCTGCAGTTCAACCGGCGTGTGCTCGAGGAATCACAGAACGAGCACCATCCGCTGCTCGAACGCGTCCGTTTCCTGTCGATTTCGGCCGCCAATCTCGATGAATTCTTCATGGTCCGCGTCGCCGGCCTTGCGGGCCAGGTGCGCGAAGGCATTGCGCTCAAGAGCCCCGACGGCCGCACGCCGGAGCAGCAGCTGGAACAATTGCTGCGCGAGGTCGAGCGGCTGCAGGAGGACCAGCAGAACAGCCTTTCGGCGCTGATGTTGCTGCTCAACAAGGAAGGCATTGAGAGCATCACCCGCGATGCACTGACCAAGGATGAGAAAGTCTGGCTGGAAGATCATTTCCAGGACCAGGTCTTCCCGGTCCTGACTCCACTGTCGATCGACCCGGCGCATCCGTTTCCGTTCATTCCCAATCTCGGCTTCTCGATGGCGCTGCAATTGCGCCATCGCAAGAATGGCGAGGAGATGAGCGCGCTTCTGCGCCTGCCGGTGGCGCTGAAGCGCTTCATCCGTCTGCCCGACCGCAAGCAGCACGTTCGCTTCATTCCGTTGGAGGAGGCTGTCGGCCTCTATATCGGCAAGCTGTTCCCCGGCTATGAGGTCAAGGGTTCCGGCACCTTCCGCATCATCCGGGACAGCGATATCGAGGTCGAGGAAGAGTCGGAAGATCTCGTGCGCCTGTTCGAGACGGCGCTGAAGCGGCGCCGCCGCGGTTCGGTCATCCGCATCGAATTCGACAAGTCGATGCCCGGCGAATTGCGCGAGTTCGTCGCCGGCGAGCTTGGCGTCTCTTCGAGCCGCATCAGCGTTCTGACCGGCCCGCTGGCGCTCAGCCAGGTTTCCGAGATCGTCGCCGTGCCGCGCGACGACCTGAAGTTCACCCCCTACAATCCGCGCTTTCCCGAGCGCATCCGCGAGCATGGCGGCGACTGTTTCGCGGCCATCCGCGAGAAGGACATCGTCGTCCACCACCCCTATGAATCCTTCGACGTGGTGGTCCAGTTCCTGCGCCAGGCGATGGCCGACCCGGAGGTGGTGGCAATCAAGCAGACGCTCTACCGCACCTCCAACGACAGCCCGATCGTGCGCGCCTTGGTCGACGCGGCCGAGGCCGGCAAGTCGGTGACCGCCCTGGTCGAGCTCAAGGCGCGCTTCGACGAGGAAGCCAACATCCGCTGGGCGCGCGACCTCGAACGCGCCGGCGTCCAGGTCGTGTTCGGCTTCCTCGAACTGAAAACCCATGCGAAAATGTCGCTCGTGGTGCGGCGTGAGGACGGCAAGCTGCGCAACTATGTGCATCTCGGCACCGGCAACTACCATCCGGTGACCGCGCGCATCTACACCGACCTGTCCTTCTTCACCACCGATCCGACGATCGCGCGCGATGTCGCCCAGCTGTTCAACTTCATCACCGGCTATGCCGAGCCGACCGATGAGATGCGGATCGCCATCTCGCCGTTTACGCTGCGCAGCCGTATCCTCAAGCACATTGCCGACGAGGTCGCCTACGCGCTGGCTGGCCGTCCGGCGCGCATCTGGATGAAGATGAACGCGCTCGTCGATCCCAACATCATTGATGCGCTCTATGACGCCAGCCGTGCCGGCGTGGAGATCGATCTCGTCGTGCGCGGCATCTGCTGCCTGCGGCCGCAGGTGCCCGGCCTGTCGGAAAACATCAGAGTCAAGTCGATCGTCGGCCGCTTCCTCGAACACAGCCGCATCTATTGCTTCGGCAACGGCCATGGCCTGCCGTCGGACGAGGCGATCGTCTACATCGCCTCGGCCGACTTGATGCCACGCAATCTCGACCGCCGCGTCGAGACCATGGTGCCGATCACCAATCCGACGGTGCATGAACAGATCCTTGGCCAGATCATGCTGGGCAACATCATGGACAACCAGCAAAGTTTCGACGTATTGGCTGACGGAACCTCCCGGCGCGTCGTGCTGGATGAGGGTGAGGAACCGTTCAACGCGCAGGAATATTTCATGACCAATCCGAGCCTGTCGGGACGGGGTGACGCGCTGAAGTCGCATGCGCCCAAGCGCATCGCGCAGTTCAAGCGTCGCAAGAAGAACAGCGGCTCATGATTTCAACGTCCCAAGGCCGGCTGCAGGATCGCCGGCCGCTGTCCATCATCGACATCGGCTCGAACTCGATCCGCCTTGTCGTCTATGAAGGGTTGGCGCGCTCGCCGACCTTGCTGTTCAACGAAAAGATGCTGGCCGGCCTCGGCCGCGGCATCGTTTCGACCGGCAAGCTCGACCCCGAGGCGGTGACGCGCTCGATGGAGGAGTTCCGCCGTTTCCGCGCGCTCTCCGACCAGGCGGGTGCGGAGCACATGTTTGTGCTGGCAACGGCCGCGGCCCGCGAAGCGATCAACGGCCCCGATTTCATCCACCGCGCCCAGGATGTGCTCAAGACCGAGATCCGCGTGCTCACTGGCCGGCAGGAGGCGCATTATTCGGCGCTTGGCGTCATTTCGGGCTTCCACCCCGCCAATGGCATTGCCGGCGATCTTGGCGGCGGCAGCCTGGAGCTTATCGACATCAATGGCGAGGCGATCGGCGACGGCATCACGCTGCCGCTGGGTGGCCTGCGGCTGCAGGACATGGCCAGGAATTCGCTCGCCCAGGCGGCAAAGATCACCCGCGACGAACTGGCGCGCGCCAAATTGTTGAAGGGCGGGCAGGGACGGCCCTTCTACGCCGTTGGCGGCACCTGGCGAAACCTTGCCCGGCTGCACATGGAAATGACCAACTACCCGCTTGGCGTCATGCACCACTATGAGATCGGTGTCGACAGCGCCGCCAATTTCCTGAAGCAGGTGGCGAAAGGCGAGATCGAGAAGGTCAAGGGCATCGAAGGCGTGTCGAAGAACCGCCGTTCGCTGCTGCCCTATGGCGCGGTCGTGCTGCAGGAGATCATGGCGGCGATGCAGCCGTCGAAGATCATCGTCTCGGCATTGGGCGTGCGCGAAGGGTTTCTCTATTCGCTGCTCGACCCTGCCGAGCAGAAGGCCGATCCGCTGGTCTCCGCTTCGGAGGAACTGGCGCGGCTGCGGTCGCGCTCGGTCACCCATGCGCATGAGCTTGTCGAATGGACGGACAAGACCTTTGCCGCCTTCGGCATCGACGAGACGGAGGATGAGGCGCGCTATCGCCACGCTGCCTGTCTGCTGGCCGATATAGGCTGGCGCGCACACCCGGAATATCGCGGCAAGCAGTCGCTCAACATCATTGCCCACGCCTCCTTCATTGGCGTCGATCACCCCGGCCGTGCCTTCCTGGCGCTGGTCGGCCTGTTCCGCCACGAAGGCGTGTTCAACGATGCGGCGCCGGAAATCCGCGGCCTGGCGACGCCGCGCTATCTCGAGCGCGCCCGCATCCTGGCGGCGGTGCTGCGCGTCGTCTATCTGCTGACGGCGGCCATGCCCGGCGTCATGCCGCGGCTGAAATGGGAAAACCGCGGCAATGGCACGTTGGCGCTGGTGCTGCCGGCCTCACTTTCCGATCTTTACGGCGAACGCCCGGCCGGACGGCTGGCGCAACTGGCGCGGATCACCAACCGCCGGCTGGTGCTGGCGGTCGAGGGTGGGCAGAGCGTGTCGGTGAAGTAGGCGCGGCCTGACAGCAAAACCATGTCGTCGTCGGCCTCGCGTTCGAGGACCGGCTTCCTCAATCCGTCGCTGCTTCGCACCGCCACCTTCCCCCTCCGGAGGGAAAGGAAGGGAGCCTCGTTGGAAAGCGTTGGCGGCAATAGGCTCGAGCCCTTCCTCTACTCCGTCGATCGGGGGAGAGGTGGCTCGGCGGAGCCGAGACGGAGTGGGGGTCGACCTGCCTCGGCGAGGGATCAACCTGGGACGATATTTGACGATATCAGACCGCGGCGCGGCGCCCGTCGATCGACCAGGCCCCGGCGCCGGCCATGGCTAGCGCCAGGAATCCACCGGCGATGGCAATATCCTTCATCAGCATCTGCTGGTGCAGGAAGGTGAGCATCGGGTCATCGCCGCCCTGGCCGTAGTGGCCGATGGAGCCTGCAACGATGCAGAAAGCGGCAAGAAGTATCGCAACGACCGGCGTCTGAAAGCCGACCAGTATCAAGAGACCGGCAATCGACTCGAACAGCCCGGTGCTCCAGGCAGCAAGCGTCGGCAATGGCATGCCGAGGCCGGCGAAATAGCCGGTCGTCCCGGCAATGTCGGCGAGCGCGTGGTAGCCGGAGGGAACGAGCAGGGCGGCGAGCAGCAGCCGGGAAATCAGAAGCAATGCATCGCGGGGCATGGTCATCTCCGTTGTCTGTCCGCCGGCTGTTTCGAGACCGATCCTAGCAGGGATGGGACGGGCGCGCGCTTGGGCAGACAACGAAAAAGCGGCGTGGAAAATTCCACGCCGCTTTTTTCAGGCTTGGGAGGGAAAGCTCAGCCGCGCTTGGCGTCGATCGAGTAGGCGCCAGGGCCCGAGGAAGCCAGCAGCAGGAAACCGCCGGTGATGGCGACGTTCTTCAGGAAATGGATCATCTGGTTCTGGTCGGCCCAGCCGGTATGGGCGACAAAGGCCGAGGCGATGGTGAAGACCGCGAGCACCCAGGCGGCGATGCGGGTCTGAAAGCCAACGAGCACGGCAAGGCCGCCGAGCAATTCGATCAGGCCGACGACAATGGCCGTTACGGTCGGCACCGGCAGGCCCATGGCGCCGAAATAGCCGGCGGTGCCCGAAATGGCGGTGAGCTTGCCGAAGCCGGAAAGCAGGAAGATGGCGGCGAGCAGGATGCGGCCGAGCAGGATGGTGGTGGAGCTGTTGGACGCGATGCCGGCGCCGGCAGCGGAAGTGTTGATGGACATGGTGGCTCTCCGAAAAGGGTTGATGTCCCGTCAGATAGACCAAGCCGACTGTTCACCAAAGCCGCCAGTCCGGCGACACATTGTTCACAGGACGTACATTTCGGGATCGTTCGACCGACGCAAAATTCTTGTCGCGGCCAGCAGCGGCGGGAGCAAATTGTCCCGCCACAAAATTCGGATTTCTAGTTGACGCAATCCCCAAGAAGAGGGCTGCGCGCTTCCCGAGGAAACGCAAGGCACTTCCCCTGGAATCGCTTAACCCGGATGCGTCATGTCCTCCGGCCGCACCAGCCGGTCGTAGTCTGCCTCGCTGACCAGCCCGGTGGCCAGTGCTTCCTCGCGCAAGGTGGTGCCCTTCTTGTGCGCGGTCTTGGCGATCTTGGCGGCATTGTCGTACCCGATCGTCGGCGCCAGCGCGGTCACCAGCATCAGCGAGCGGTCGAGCGCGGCTTTGATGTTGTCTTCGCGAGCCTCGATGCCGAGGACGCAATTGTCGGTGAAGGAGATCGAGGCGTCGGCCAACAACTGCACCGACTGCAGGAAGTTGTAGGCCATCAGCGGGTTGTAGACGTTGAGCTCGAAATGGCCCTGGCTGCCGGCGAAGGTCAGCGAGGCGTTGTTGCCGAACACCTGCACGCAGACCTGCGTCAGAGCCTCGCATTGGGTCGGGTTGACCTTGCCCGGCATGATCGAGGAACCCGGCTCGTTTTCCGGCAGCGACAGTTCGCCGAGGCCCGAGCGCGGGCCGGAGCCGAGGAAGCGGATGTCGTTGGCGATCTTGAAGAGGGCGGCGGCCGCCGCGTTGATGGCGCCATGCGAGAACACCATGGAATCGTGCGCGGCGAGCGCCTCGAACTTGTTCGGCGCGGTGACGAAGGCAATGCCGGTAATGTCGGCGATGCGCGCCGCCACCTTTTCCGCAAAGCCGACCGGCGCGTTGAGGCCGGTGCCGACGGCGGTGCCGCCCTGCGCCAGTTCCTGCAGGCCGGGCAGCGTCATCTCGATGCGCTTGATCGAAGAGGCCACCTGCGCGGCGTAGCCGGAAAATTCCTGGCCCAGCGTGAGGGGTGTCGCGTCCTGCGTATGGGTGCGGCCGATCTTGATGATGTGGGCGAAGGCCTTCGTCTTGACCTCGAGCGCAGCGTGCAGATGCTTCAGCGCCGGCAGCAGATCGTGCACGATGCGCTCGGCGCACGCGATGTGCATGGCTGTCGGGTAGGTGTCGTTCGACGACTGGCTCATATTGACGTGGTCGTTAGGGTGCACCGGCTTCTTCGAGCCCATGACGCCGCCCAGAAGTTCGATCGCCCGGTTGGAGATCACCTCGTTGGCGTTCATGTTGGACTGCGTGCCCGAGCCGGTCTGCCAGACGACCAGCGGGAAATGATCGTTCAGCTTGCCGTCGATCACCTCTTGCGCCGCCTCGATGATCGCCTTGCCGACTGCCGGATCGAGCCGCTTCAACTCCATATTGGCTTCCGCCGCCGCTCGCTTGACGATGCCGAGCGCACGCACGATCGAGGCCGGCTGCTTTTCCCAGCCTATCCTGAAATTGCCGAGGGAACGCTGCGCCTGCGCGCCCCAGTAACGGTCGGCGGCAACCTCGAT
This sequence comes from Mesorhizobium sp. M0862, assembly GCF_040319795.1. NCBI lineage: Bacteria > Pseudomonadati > Pseudomonadota > Alphaproteobacteria > Hyphomicrobiales > Phyllobacteriaceae > Mesorhizobium > Mesorhizobium sp. M0862. The sequence goes on along the minus strand of NZ_JAMYOJ010000014.1, from coordinate 14,326 downwards.
GGGGCCGAACGTGTCGGTTTCGGTTCTGGTCCTGGCAGCGGTCACTTGTCTCTCCGACGATCGAATTCGGCAACGGCGTATCGCGTTGCACAATGGCCTTCAAGCAGAGATTGCGGCCGGCAGGCAGTAAATCGGTTGAAGCAGTAGCGCCGGCCTTCGGGATCCTGCACCCTCCACTTTCGTGTGAAGGAAATTGCTCCTCAGTGCGGCTTGATCCCATGAAGTGGACGGAAACTTGCGGATTTAGCTCGATAAGATCATGTCGAGCTGGCGGATTGCTCTACGCAAACTTCCCCCAGGATCAGCAATGCGCAATTCATGTCTACCTACTCTACCTACGAGCGACGCTGCCACACAAACTACCATCCGTGCCGGCGTCTCACTGGCAACAGCAGCGATGAGGTAGCTTATGCACTTGTCCTTCTGTTCAGTTTCCCGACCAAAATCCGGCATCGCATCCGGATCGAGCTTCGGATCGCGAAACCGAGAATTTCAAGTCCACCCTGGGAGCGCCTCCACATAGCCTCGGAGATTTCCAAGATGCATGGCGGCAAGGTCGAAGCCGTCTCGACGTCGCAAGAGACGCTCTTTGTTCTCCGTATTTTGCTGAAAGCGCGCCTGATCGCGGACCGTCAGCTCGGAACCTTTTTCCTCCAACGGCGCAGCTTTGTCCTGAGATAGGATCTGTAGCCGAACGGAAGTGTTCGCCGTCCGGAAGGCTTGCTTGTCCGCGCCTCCAGACGCTGGCGCACGACGCTCATCAGTCTGCAGAACGCGGGTGTTTCCAATGATTGCACCCGTTTGACGAGGTTGTCGGGCAATGGCTTTGAGCGCCAGTCGAAATAAGCCTCGTAGTCTTGCGGCGTTGCGATCAGGTGCTGGAGATAGGCTGCAAGATCGCTGGCGCTGGCGAAGGCACTGGCGTCAATAAAGGAGTGCTCCGGAACGAACTCGTCCACATTGGGAGCGCCAAGGTAGATCGGCACCGTGCCCGCCATGAACGCGTCATAGATTTTCTCGGTGACATAGTCGGCCTCGATCGAGTTCTCCATGGCCAGGCAGAATTTGTGCCGCGCAATGGTTTCGATCTTGGTCTTCGAGCCCAGATCGGGGCCAGAGACCGATCGGTTGTTGCGATATCGGCCATAAGAATCGATCTTGATGTGGCGCGCCAGTTCGTTCGCCAAATCGACACGGCCGCTATAATTCAGGCCGGCCGACTGGAAGAGTGCGACCGGCGCTTCTTCCGTTTTCGGTACGATTGGTCTGGCCAGCGCATCTTTCCACCACACCGCACGCGGAAGGTAGGGTACCCAGACATCGGACCGGGATTCATGCGTCATGATGATATCGAAGTGCCGCATGATTTTGGGGTCGGCAAGTCGCTTGTAGTTTTGGCCGCATTCCATCGACCAGGCGACCCAATATTGACCAGGGTATTTGTAGGCATCGCCAACTTCGCGAAAGTTCGGAATATGGAAGACGACTGCCGCGGCCTCGGAAATCCGTCGTTTGTCCAGTGTCCACCGCCCGGGCATTTCGCACTGTATCGACGCGATATCGACGGGTTTGCTGAAGAACGTTGTGTAGAAGAGGATCAGTGGATCGATAGACGGCATGGCACCACGAATGTCTGAAGCATTGCTCAATCTGCAGACAGACGCGGTATCGGAAGTTTGGTCAAGTGCTCCGCTTGTTCGAGGCCGAGGGCCGTCCAAACGGTCACCTCGCCGTATACCCGCCATCGATCGCGAAAATGCCGCCGCTGGTCCACGCCGCCTCGTCGCTGGCCAGATAGACGGCGATGCCGGCAAGATCGCTGGTCTGGCCGATGCGGCCGAGCGGGTAGCTGCGCTCGACATAGGTTTTCAGCTCGGCTTGCGCTGCCGCCGGCAGGTTGTCGATCGACTTGCGCCGCATGGCGGTGTCGACCGTGCCGGGCGCAATCGCATTGACCCTGATGCCGCGCGGACCAAGCTCGAAGGCCAGCGACTTGGTCAGCGAATTCAGCGCGCCCTTGGACAAGGAATACAGGCTCGACGGCCGCTTCGGGATCATCTTGTCGGCGAAGTAGGACGAGATATTGATGACGGAGGCGTTGGCGCCGAGATGCGGCAGCAGCCGCTGGGTAAGGAAGAACGCCGCCGTCACATTGAGCGCGAAGGATTGCTGGAATTGGTGCTCGGTGACGGTCTCGAAAGGCACCAGATAAGCGACGCCGGCATTGTTGACGAGGATGTCGAGCGGGCCGGTTGCTTTCGCGCGATCGACCACGGCATCGATGCCGGACGAGGTCGAGAGATCGGCCGACTGGGTGCCGACGTTGCCCGCCGCCGCAAGTGTCTCGCGGGCGGTCTCGAGCTTGCTGGTGTCGCGACCGACGATCAGCACGTCGGCGCCCTCGCGCAAGAAAGCTTCCGATGTCGCCAGGCCGATGCCGTCCGAGCCGCCGGTCACCAGTGCTCGTTTGCCAGAAAGTCTCATTGAAGGCCAAGTCGCATCGAATGCTCTCGCTGTTGCCCGCGTCACGAAGGCAATGCCGATCGGCGAGGGCGGTCAAGCCGCCGGCCTATCGCTCAGTATGAACTTCGGTTGGCCGCGTGCCGATCCGGTTACCGCAGCAGCGACTGCGACGTCGGCGTCAGGCGCAAGGTTTCGGTCCGCCAGGTCACATCGGCCGCTTGCCATTGGGGCGAAGCGGCAACTGCGGCTTCGTAACTGGCATGCGCCTCGGGACTGTTGAAACCCGTCACCGCGATAAAGACGTTTTCGCTCAAGCGCACCGGCAGGCGGGGAAAGCTGTTTTCGGCGTGCTCGGTGATGAAGGCGCCAAGCAACCGTCCGCCGGCGCCGATAAGGACCGGAACGGCATCCGTTTCGAAATTGCCGGCGAAATCGGCTTCGGCGCCAGACCGCAGATGATGAATCTGGATGACAACAACACCGGTCAAGCCATTGTCTGCGCTTGGCTTTCCATCCGCCGGCATGGCGCCTCGCTGCGCGCCTGACAGATCGAAGCCGGCGCCTGGCCATGCCGGCTTCAAGAGCAGCACATCGTCGGAATCGATCATCGTCGCATTGGCGGCGTCGCGGTGCGCCGTCCACACCGGCCCGTCATAGAAGGCGGTGAGCGCCTGCTTCCGCGCTTCCATGCCATCGAAGCCGCGCAGCCAGACGAATATGTCGGGGCGGTCGAGGTCGCGGAACTGTCCGATGATGGTCATGCCGGCGTGTTCCTGGCCTTCGATGAACCGACTGTCGAAGATGTCGATCAGCGTCTCGCGCCGTCCCGGCTTCAGCGTGTACTGCCGCAACTCGACGACAGGCGAAGCGAGCAGGCTTGCCGTCGCAGGCGCATTCAGGGGTACGGTCATTGTGTCGTCTCCAAAAACAGGATGATCATCCGGTTTATAAAACAGACCGGTTGTCCTGTTTTGTCAATCTGCTATCGTTGGCAAATGTCAGCAGAGATTGCTCGGGCTCCGAAAGGGCCGCCGCGAAAACGCACCAACGATCCCGAAGGGCTGCGCAACAAGGTGCTCGATATCGCCGAAGCGTCGTTCCAGGCGCGTGGCTATCATGCATCCGCTCTTGGCGAGTTGATGACGACCGCAGGCGTCAGCGGCGGCGCGCTGCATCATCATTTCCCGACGAAGAAGGCGCTCGCTCTGGCGGTGATCGAGGAGCGCGTGGCAGCGGCCCTCGATGAAACCTGGATCAACCCTGTACGGGCGGCAGGCTCGGCGCGCGAAGGCGTGCGCGCGGTGTTCGAGGCGGTGGCGACCGAGCTTGAGCAGCAAGGCTTCGTGCGCGGCTGTCCGCTCAACAATCTGGCGCATGAACTGTCGCTCGCTGACCCGGATTTCCGCGCCGCTCTGGACGATATCTTTGCCGGATGGCGTCAGGCGGTTGCCGACAAGGTGCGAGCCGACCAGCAGTCGGGGAGGGAGCAGGGCACCGACCCCGAGCGCTTTGCGGCACTCGCCATCGCCGCCTATTCCGGCGCCATGTCGATGGCCAAGGCGGCACAGGATGCCAGCGTGCTGCGCGATTGCCTGGCCGAACTTCAGGGCAGCTCAACGCCGCCATTCCCGAGCAGAGCGAAGCGGCGTCGCAGGATCCTGCTGCGGCCGGGAAAACCTTGAGGCCGGAACTGCGCTGTTCTAGTTGGAAAGCGGCTTGATCGTCTCGTAACCGTTCACCGATTCCGCGCTGGTCCCTTCGTCGTAACGCCGGGCGAGAGACGCTTGCAGATCGGGAGCATAAAGCGCGGTGAATGTGTCCAGCGTTTCGCCGGCGCCGTTCTTGAAGGTCTCCGTGACCGCCAGCACGTTGTATTTGCAGCCGCCGACGCTGAACGTCTCCTTGCCCTTGACGACCAGGCTCAGTGTCTTGGTGCTCTTCGGCTGCTTGTTCGGCGACAACTCGACGAATTCGATCGTGCTCTTGGCTCCCGTCTTCAGCGGAAACAGTTTTCGCAGATCGGAAAACGGAATCGTCGCCACCCGTCCGGTATCGCTGTCGCGAAACACTTCGACCAGGCCGGCAAACAGGAACTGTGTCTGCGGCGATTGCGATTCGTAGTTGTTGGCGACGGACACCATGCCGCCGGCCACCGGCCGAAACTCGCTGCGGACGCCAGGCATTTCCAGAACGAAGCCGGCCTTGGCCGATTTTGCGTCGACACAATCGGCGGCATGCACCGCAGCCGCCGGTAGCAACCCAGCCAGCACCACGCCTATCGAAACGGCTCTCATGAAATCCTCCCCCTCTGCTTGTATTTGCTACGCGCCAGCATGACCCAAGAAATGCCAGAGCCACAGTGCCGTGTCGACCTGCCATTCCTGGCAACTGGACGGTGGGGCGCCGGCTGTGCTGAATTTCAGGTCATGAATCGCAAGCTCGTCCTCTCCCGTCGCAATTTCCTCGCACAGGCAGCCGGCCTTACCATGGCTGGCATGCTGCCGCGCGCCGCGCTTGGCCAGACCGGCAAGCGCATCCAGCCCATCGACGCCACCTTTCTGTTCATCGCCGACGTCCATGCCTGCCGCATGTCGAGCGGCCTCAGCCCCAACTGCCTGGAGGAAGGCAAGACCGACGCCGCCTTGCTGCGCAATGTCGCTGTCCTCAATGGCTTGGCCGGCCGGCAATGGCCAGTCGAGATCGATGGCGTTGCAACCCGCCTGCGTTCGGCCGGCGGCCGCATCGATGCGCCGCTCGGCCTCGTTGTCGGCGGCGACATCACCGACGATGGCGGCGGCCAGATCACCGAGCCCAGCGAAGGCACGCAACTGTTGCAGTTCAGCCAGCGCTATCAACAGGGCGTCGGTCCCGATCGCGTGCACATGCCGGTCTATGTCGGCCTCGGCAATCACGATCTCGACCAGAACGGCTCGCCGCCCCATGTCGACTGGTACCGGCGTGAATTGCGCGACTATGTCGAGATCAACCACCGCCCCGGCGTGTTCTTCAAGCCGCCGGTGCCGGCCACCGAATACGATGTCGACACCGACTGCTATTCCTGGGACTGGGGCGGCCTGCATCTCGTCCAGACCCACCGCTTTGCCGGCGACACCGGCCATGGCGCGGTGAGCAGCCTGCCGTGGCTGAAGCAGGATCTGGCGACCTACGCGGCGGATGGCCGTCCCGTCATCCTGTTCCAGCACTATGGCTGGGACACTTTCTCGGTCGAGCGCTGGGACCCGGCCAAGCGCACCTATGACGATGACGGCGCAGGCGCGCCGCATTGGTGGAGCGAGGCCGACCGCCAGGCGCTGCTGGCGGCGCTGAAGGGCTACAATGTCATCGCCATCTTCCATGGCCATCAGCACGAAGTGCCGATGATCTACAAGAGCGATGGCCTCGACCTGTTCAAGCCGAAGGCCGCCTATATGGGCGGCTTCGCGCTGGTGAGGGTAACCGGGGACAGCATGGACGTAGTGCTGGGCGAGGCGGCCGGCGACCACGGCGAGGTCAAGTTCACCAGCGCCTTCAGCAAGAGTCTCAGCCTCTGACAAGAAAAAGGCGGCCTTGAGCCGCCTTCCTCATTGCCTGCGAGATCGGGTCAGAGCGCCTTTTTGATCTTGTCCTTCACGTCGCCATAGACCTTCTGCACCTTGCCGGCGGTCTTGTCTGCAGTGCCTTCGGCCTGGGTCTGCCTGTTGCCGGTCGCCTTGCCGCCGGCCTCCTTGACCGAGCCCTTGACCTGCTTGGCCACGCCGGCAACCTGATCCTTGTTCACCATCTTTGCATCTCCTGGGATTCCGGGGATTCATTCGCAGGAGGCAAACGGGCCGGCTTGGCTTAGGTTCCCTGGGCGGCGATCATCGTCGCATCTGGTCGCTTATATGGTCGCCGAAACGCTTTGCCGCGTCGTATCGTGTGACTAGTGTGACGAAATTTTGGGGAGACCGCCTTGGCTGAATTTACGCTCATCATCGCCAACAAGTGCTTTTCGTCCTGGTCGCTGAGGCCATGGGTGGCGATGAAGCATCTGGAGATCCCGTTCGAGGAAGGTTTCGTGCGCCTGCGCACGCCCGAGACTTTTGCCGCTCTGGCGAAAGTCTCGCCCACCGGCCTTGTGCCAGTGTTGAATCACAATGGCAGGATTGTCTGGGAAACCCTTGCCATCCTTGAATATCTGGCCGACCTGTTTCCGGAGAAAAAACTTTGGCCGCAGGATATCGGCGCCCGCGCCTTGGCTCGCTCGGTGGCGACCGAGATGCATTCCGGCTTTCGCGAGGTGCGCTATGGCTGGCCGATGAATTTGCGCCGGCCGAAGGGCCACAAGCCGCTCGACGCCGAAGGCGAAATGCAGCGCGCGCGCATCGAAACGATCTGGCGCCAGTGCCGGGAACAATACGGCAAAGGCCGCCCCTTCCTGTTCGGTCATTTCACCGCGGCCGATGCCATGTATGCACCTGTCGTCACCCGCTTCGACACCTATGGCGGCAAGCTCGCGCCCGACACGCGCGCCTACGTCGACGCCGTGTTGGCAACGCCGGCGATGCGGCACTGGTATGCGGAAGCAGCGAAGGAGACTTGGCCGGAACCCGGCCCGGACGAATAGGACCACTAATGACATCACGGTGAGTGACCGATGGCCAGCAATGATGGACCGCGTGAGACTACCGCGCCAACAATCTTCCACTGCCGGCTGATCCCGCCTCGGCCGGACTTCGCCTTCACCCTGACGGAGGAGGAGAGGGAGTTGATGGGCCGGCATGCCGACTATCTGCGCGGCAAGCTTGCCGAGGGCACCATGATCCTGGCCGGGCCGGTCGCCGACCCGGCCGGTCCTTGGGGTCTGCTGATCCTGCGTGTCGGCAGCGAAGCCGAGGCAAGAGCGGTCACCGACGGCGATCCGGTGTCGAGCTCCGGCCGCGGTTTCCACTACGAGATCCTGCCGCTGATCAGCGCGATCCTGTAGGCCGCCAGCGTGAGTTTAAGGAAAGTGTGAAACGGTTTTCCCCTGGGAATTGCGTCAGACAAGGGCACTTACAAGAACGCCTCTCGCACCGCTTAATGTGCGGGAGGCGTTCTTTTGCCAGCATTACCGAGATTGCTCTCTGAATTGCTGACACCACGGAAATGCGCCGGCTTGCGATTGGTTCCGGGGCGTGGAATATTTTTTGGAACGCCTTGAGCTCCGCCACCTCGTCAGTTGAGGCTTATGCCTCAGGCACCCTCAGGTTGAATTTGGGTTCCGGCCAAACCAGAAATTGACTCGGCGCTAAAAGAAGTCTATAAGAAACATGTCGATATTTGTTTGACCGACTTTTGTTATCCGCGCATGATGCGCGCCTTTGACGAACTTCCCCATCAAAAATCGAGACAAAACGCTGTTGTGCAGTCGCACGATGGTGAACGAATATTTGCCAGGGAAAGGGTTCTTCATGGCCACCGGCACAGTGAAATGGTTCAACGCCACCAAAGGTTTTGGTTTTATTCAGCCTGACGACGGCTCCGCCGACGTTTTTGTCCACATCTCGGCCGTAGAGCGCGCCGGCATGCGTGACATCGTCGAGGGCCAGAAGCTCGGCTACGAGATGACCCGCGACAACAAGTCGGGCAAGATGTCCGCCGACCAGTTGAAGGCGGCCTGATAAGGAATTCGGCCTTCCGGTGACCACGGATGTACTGGCACCGATGAAAGGCTGAAGGAGCGCCTTGCGCATCCAACTGGATGCGCGGCGCTTTCATGGAAGGTCAGGCGGTGCCTGGCCTTTTTCATTTTGTGCGTCATGCCGCTAAAAGTGCGCCGCACGCCGGCCGGAACGTGCTAAGGGACGATCCAGCAATCTGAACCGCCCATACTGCCCCGCTGCCGTATTGCTTTGGTCGTAATCGAAGACCGCTCTCGCTCTATCGGCACCAGGCTCCCGACAGGAGAAAGTTTTGACCACTCAATCCAAGACTGCCGACCAGGCCGGCTCGCTGTTCAGCAAGACGCAAACCCAGTCGATGTCACTCAACCGCATCCTGTCCGAGCGTGATGCCGTCAGCGAGGCGCGCGAAGCCAAGACCGCGCGCTTGCGCGAACTGCGCAAGGAAAAGGAAGCCGACGACATGGCAGCGGCCGCAGTCCTTGCGGCGCTGCCGAAGCGGGCAGGCAAACGCTGATGGCCACCAAGCGCGTACCGCCGACGCCGATCGATGCCGATGCGACCATCGCGTCCATGGTCCCGGGCCTGGACAAGCCGGTCGAATATGTCCGCCGTGTGCTGGAAAAGCTCGAGCGCTGCAAGCGCGCGCATGGCGATGCCCAGGTGCGCGTCGGCGTGCGCGGCCGTGCCGAAGCCCCGAACTATCTGGTCGAATATGTCCGCGAGGACAAAAAGACCCAGGAGCGCGTGACCTACCAGGATGCCGCCTATAGCGGCAGCACGCATCGCGAACTGGCGGCGCACCACATTGCCGAGGCGAGGAACTGGTCGCCCGAGGAAATGAACATCACAGCGGTCTCGGCGCTGATCGGCCGCTTGCGCAATCCGCGCGCACCATCATCCCGCTTTTCCGACGAGGACTGACATGGCCATAAAGTTTTCCACCAAGGACCAGCCGGCAGCGCCGGCTGCTGCCACTGCAAAGCAGGCCAAGCCCGCTGCCGCGCCGAAGGCCGCCGAACCGTCGGCGACCGATCTGTTCGAGGCGCCAGCCGCCACGCCCAAGGGCAAGGCAGGCAAGAAGAAATAGCGCCTTGCCGCACCAAGCCGATCGCAATCTCGCAGCGCCTGGGCTGGTCGCGTTGGCCGCCAGGGATATCCGGTCGTCAAAACAGGACGACCAGCCGGTTTTCGATTGCCAGAGCTGCGGCGCCTGCTGCTCCTACTCGGCCGAATGGCCGCGCTTCTCGACCGAGGACGATGCGCAACTTGACCGGATTCCGGAAAAGTTCGTGTCCGCCGACCTGTCCGGCATGCGCTGCGAGGGCGTGCGCTGTTCGGCGCTTACGGGCGAGATCGGCAAGCACACGGCCTGCGGCATCTACGAGATCCGCCCGGACGTCTGCCACGCCTGCATGCCTGGCGGCGACGATTGCCTGATGGCGCGCAAGGCGCACGGGATGCCAACGATCTAGCCGACGCCCACCTTGCCTCATCCCACATCCCCCGATAGCTTCCACCACGGGCAGGGCGTTGGAGGAACCATGAGCATCGAATTCCTGTTGACGTCGCTGATCGTCGTGGCTTCGCCCGGCACCGGCGTTCTCTACACGCTGAGCGCCGGGCTTTCGCGAGGCGCGCGCGCCTCGATCACTGCTGCATTCGGCTGCACGCTTGGCATCATCCCGCATATGGCCGCCGCCATCACCGGCTTGGCGGCGCTGCTGCACACAAGTGCTGTCGCCTTCGAGACGCTGAAATATCTCGGCGTCGCCTATCTCCTCTACATGGCCTGGAACACGCTGAACGAGAAGGGCGGCCTGAGCGTCGATGAAAACGCGGCACCCCGCTCGGCGGCCAAGGTCATCACCTCCGGTATCCTGATCAACATCCTGAACCCGAAGCTGTCGATCTTCTTCTTTGCCTTCCTGCCGCAATTCGTCAGCACGACCGAACCGAACGCATTTGCCAAGATGCTCGAACTCTCGAGCGTCTTCATGCTGCTGACCTTCGTCGTCTTCGTCGCTTACGGCATCTTTGCGGCCTCGATCCGCAGCCATGTCGTGTCGCGGCCGATGGTGCTGACCTGGATGCGCCGCACCTTCGCCGGCGCCTTTGTCATGCTTGGCGCCAAGCTGGCGCTGGCTGATCGATAGAACAGGAGCTGCCAGGCCTCGGCCTACTCTTCGTCGGTTCCGGATCCGGTCCGGATGCCTAGACGCCAGGCCGAGGGCGGAAGGCCGATCATCTTCTTGAAGGCGCGGCTGAACGCTGCCTCGGATTCGTAGCCGATTTCAGCGGCGATGCTGGCCATGTTGCTGGAGCCGGCGCTGAGCAGCTCCGAGGCGATCTGCATGCGCCATTTGGCGAGATAATGCATTGGCGGCATGCCGACCAGCCTGGTGAAGCGTTCGGCGAGCACGCTGCGCGACAGCGCGGAGTCCTTCGCCAGCGCCTCCACCGTCCAGTTATGCGCCGGCCGGTCGTGGATCAGCGCCAGTGCCCTCGCCAGGTGCGGATCGCGCAGGCCAGCCAGCCATCCCGTGGTTTGTGGCGGCAGCGATTCCAAGTAACGGCGCAACACGTCGACAAACATCAGTTCGCTCAGTTTGGTGAGCACCGTTTCACTGCCTGCGCGCTTTTGCGCCACCTCCGTGACAACGCTTCTATCCCTTGACGTAACCCATCGCCTCGACGATCAGCCCATCCGCGACGCGCATCAGATTGACGCCGCGGATGGAGTTGCCGCCGGCCATGAAGTAGCGCCAGCGGATCGTCGCCCGTTCGCCGGCGACGAAGGTTTCCTCGAGGTCGAAGCGCGTGCCGGGCTGGGTGGCGATCGCCGACCATAGGTCAATGCATGCCTCTTTGCCGGCATGGCGGGCGCCGTCCGGCGCCGGCACGGTGTTTTCGATAACGCAATCCTGCGCCACCAACTCGGCAAGCGCGGACGGATCGTGCAACTGGAACACATCGTTGAAGCGACGCATGATCTCGGCCGTCTGGCTAGAGTGGTCGCCCGGATGAATGCTCGTGATGCTGTCCTGGCTCATCTCATACCTCCTGGTTTTCATTGTTCCGTGGCAGTGGTGGCGGCCAGCTCGGCCTTGAGGGTGATGGTTGTAACGCCGGCCAAAGCGCGGGAGACAAGGCAGGTCGTCTTCGCCGTCTCCGCCATACGCTGGAATTCGGCAGGCTGAAGGCCGGGAATCTCTGCTTCCGTTTCGAGCTCGATGCGGGTGATCGTCGGCCCGGCGGCGGTCGCGCCGAGATGCACCTTGGCGACGGTGCGGATGGTGCGGGCGACGTGGCCTTCCTGGCCGAGGATGAAGGTCAGCGCCATCGAGAAGCAGCCGGCATGTGCTGCCCCGATCAGCTCTTCGGGATTGGTGCCCGGACCGTTCTCGAACCGCGACGGAAAGGAATAGGCGCCTTCGAAGACGCCGCTGCCAAGCCGCAGACGGCCGCCGCCTTCCTTCAGTGTGCCTTGCCATTCTGCGGAAGCTTCACGGATGGTCATGGTCGTTCTCCTGATTCGGGGTTGAAAAGCGGGCAATTGGGTCAGGCGCAGTCGATGACAACCTTCCCGAACACGTCGCCCTGCTGGAAGTGGCGGTACGCTTCGGGGGCTTCGGCAAAGGGGAAGACCCTGTCGATAACGGGCTTGAGGCGATGCTGCGACACGGCGCGCAGCATGGCTTCGAGATTGCTGCGGCTGCCGACGAACAGGCGGCTGATGGTGACGAGGCTGCGCTGATAAAGCGCTGCCGGCATCTCGATCGATCTGCCACTAGCGTCCTGCAGCGTCAGCAGCACGATGTGTCCATAAAGCGTGCTGGCAATCAGCGACTGCGCGAAGGTGGCCGGGCCGCCGGTTTCGACGACGAGGTCGATGCCGCCTGTCTGCTCGCGCGCCCAGCCGCCCCATTCCGGTATGTCGGTGCTGGAGACAACGAGGTCGGCGCCCAGCGCCCGCAGCCTGTCGGCCTTCTCCGCGCGCGATGTGATGGCGACAACCCGGCAGCCGAGCAACTTGGCGAACTGCAGAGCAAACAGCGAAACGCCACCCGAACCGATGGTGAGAACCCATTGACCAGGCTTCGGAATCCGGGTCCCGGTCACCGCGTTCCAGGCCGTCACGCCGGCGCAGGTCAGCGTCGCCGCTTCGTGCCAGCTCAGATGATCGGGCAGTCGCGCCGCCCATTGTTCGTCGAGCACGGCAAACTCAGTCAGCATGCCGTCCAGCGTACAGCCGAGCTGGTCGATCAGACCGGCATTGATGCGGCCATCGATCCAGCGGGCGAAGTAGCTGCCGGTGACGCGGTCGCCGACGGCAAAACGGGTAGCGGCATCGCCGATTGCGACGACGTCACCGGCGCCGTCGCTCAGCGGCACGATGCCTTGCCGCGGCGGCAACGGATAGGTGCCGCCAAGGATCATCGTGTCGCGCCGATTGAGCGAGGCGGCGCGGACTCGCACCACGATCTCATGCGGTTTCGGTTCCGTCCGCGCCTCGTCGCGCATCGCCAGGGATTCGGTTCCACCAAACCCTTCAAGACGGTAGCTGCGCATGTCACTCTCCTTGTTATATATAGACTGATTTACATATTATATAGACCGATTGTCATATTCTTGGCAAGGCCCTATAATGCGTCACTGCTGACAGAGGTTGACATGGCCAACGACACCCGCACCCGCATACTTGAGACCACAGGCCTGTTGCTCAGGCAGCGCGGCTATCGCGGCACCTCGCTCAACGACATTCTGGGCGCCAGCGGGGCGCCGCGCGGCTCGCTCTATTTTCATTTCCCAGGCGGCAAGGACCAACTGGTCATCGAGGTGACGCGCAACAGCGTTGCCGACGTCACGAAAAGGCTGGGCGAAGCACTGGCAGCCGAGAGCGATCCTGCAGTGGCCGTCCATCACATATACCAGTCGGTCGGGCGCATGCTGGAGGACAATGATTTTTCGCTGGGTTGCCCCATCGCGCCGGTGGTGCTGGATTCACCCACCGATGTGCCGGAACTGGCGGAACTCTGCCGATCGGCTTTCGAGCAATGGATCGGCTTGCTGCGACAGGCCTTTGTCAGGGCAGGAGTGCCCGAACGCCGGGCGCATGCCCTGGCACTGCTGGTCGAATCCTCGCTGGAAGGGCTGATGGTGATTGCGAGGGCCACCCGCGATCGTGGCCCGGTGCTGGTGGTGGCCGACGAGGTGGCGGCGCTTGTCGAGCAGGCGGTGCTTGCAGGCAAGGTTGCGCGGCAGGCGGACAGCGCCGCCTAACCATCCGCTTTCCAAAACAAAAAGGGCGCCTCTCGGCGCCCTTTCCGTATGCATAAGCCAGATAGCTTGGATTAGAAATCCATACCGCCCATGCCGCCCATGCCGCCGCCGCCCATGCCGCCAGGCATGCCGCCGCCAGCAGACTCCTTCTTGGGAGCCTCCGCGATCATGGCTTCGGTGGTGACGAGCAGGCCGGCGACCGAAGCCGCGTCCTGGAGAGCGGTACGAACGACCTTGACCGGGTCGACGATGCCCATGGCGATCATGTCGCCATACTCGCCGGTCTGGGCGTTGTAGCCGTAGGTCGCGCCCTTGTTGTCGAGGATCTTGCCGGCAACGATCGAAGCTTCAGCACCTGCGTTCGAAGCGATCTGACGGGCCGGAGCCTGCAGTGCACGACGAACGATGTTGATGCCGGCAGCCTGGTCGGCATTGACGCCGGTGACCTTGATGTTGGCCGAAGCGCGCAGCAGTGCGACGCCGCCGCCTGCAACGATGCCTTCTTCCACGGCCGCGCGGGTCGCGTTGAGGGCGTCATCGACGCGGTCCTTCTTTTCCTTGACTTCGACTTCCGTCGCGCCGCCGACACGGATCACCGCAACGCCGCCGGCGAGCTTCGCCAGACGTTCCTGCAGCTTCTCCTTGTCGTAGTCCGACGTGGTCTCTTCGATCTGCTGCTTGATCTGGGCAACGCGGCCCTGGATCTCGGCCTTCTTGCCGGCGCCGTCGACGATGGTGGTGTTCTCCTTGGAGATCGACACCTTCTTGGCGCGGCCGAGCATGTTGAGGCCGACGTTCTCGAGCTTGATGCCGAGGTCTTCCGAGATGACCTGGCCACCGGTCAGGATGGCGATGTCTTCCAGCATGGCCTTGCGGCGATCACCGAAGCCCGGCGCCTTGACGGCGGCGATCTTCAGGCCGCCACGCAGCTTGTTGAC